>CAXTJJ010000609.1:0-3491 GCA_964244155.1 uncultured Spirosoma sp. | reverse complement strand
TAAACTGGACTTCCGTGATAAAACCGTATTGATTACGGGTGGTTCGCGGGGATTAGGTCTCGAACTGGCCCGGCTTCTGGCTCAGGAAGGAGCAAATCTGGCCATCTGCGCACGCGATGCCGACGAACTCGACCGGGCACAGGATGAGCTGGAACAGCTTGGCGTTACTGTCTATGCAGAGGTGTGTGATGTAACAAACAAGCTTCAGGTCGAACATTTTGCCGAAAACGTTCAGCAGGCGCTCGGACCCGTGGATGTGCTTATCAACAATGCCGGTACGATCATCGTGACGCCCTATGAACACGCTACTGAAGATGATTTTCGGTATGCTATGGACACTCATTTCTGGGCCGCTTTCCATATGATCAATGCGGTATTGCCCCAGATGCTTGCGCGAAAAGACGATACAGGAAGCAAGGGCCGTATTGTCAATATTGCGTCGATTGGCGGGAAGGTCTCGGTGCCGCATTTGTTGCCGTACTCGACCAGCAAATTCACACTGGTCGGGTATTCGGAAGGACTGCGGGCTGAGTTGCTGAAAAAAGGTATTTATGTTACGACGGTTTGCCCCGGTCTGATGCGAACGGGCAGCCCGCGGAATGCCATCTTCAAAGGACAGAATGAAAAAGAGTATGCCGTGTTCAAAATAAGCGATTCCATTCCGCTCTTTACGATGGGTTCGACGGAAGCTGCCCGCGAAATCGTCGATGCCTGCCGATATGGAGAAGCCGAACGTATGATTACCCTGCCTGCCAAAGTAGGGGCTGCCCTTCAGGGGCTGGCTCCCAACCTGGTAGCCGAGACCATGGCGCTGGTCAATTACAGCTTACCTGCCCCCGGCGGCATTGGCGAAAAGCAAGCTACCGGCGAAGAAAGCGAAACCAAACTCTCGGAGTCTTTTCTGACAACTCTTACCAATCAGGCTGCCGAGCGAAATAATGAAATTTAACGCTAGGTAATTATGCAAAGTGAAAACAGATTTTAAACACAGAAGCACGAAGAATACAAAGTTTAAGTTATTGATTTTTAAGAATTTAAACTCTGTGTTCCTCGTGCCTCTGTGATTAGAAAAGTTGCTTGATTACTTAAACGATTTTCAGAATATAAACAAGATAGACCCCTGCTTGTTTACCAACTATACGATCTGTTTCACAACGATTGAGCAGCTCAGTTTATCACAATCACTCACTAATGGGTTTAGGCCCACCAAGGTTATGAAAAAAGTACTTGTTGTTTTCGCAGCCCTTGCGTTGACCCTGACTGCCGCCCAAGCTCAGGATAGCAAAATGAAGAAAAAAGCCGATGTTGTTGAAGCGAAAGCTGAAGTAGCTGGCGACAAAGCCGCGCTGAAAGCGAATAAAATGGAGCGCGAAGCCGCCAAAGCGACGGGCGACAAAGAAGCACTTAAGGCTGCTCGGAAAGATCGGGTAAAAAAGGAAGGCGAGTTGATGAAAGACCGCGCCAAGAAAGATGTTAAGGTCGTGAAAGAGAAAATTTAATCAGCTTTTTTTATAGAGTTCAGAAACGCCCGAATCACACGATTCGGGCGTTTCTGTATAAACCCGGTTTAACTTTTATTTTTCAAGTTGAATTGGGTGTTTTTTGTTATTCCGACGATAGGAGGAATCTTAAAGTTGCTCATTCAGTAAGTTCAAGATTCCTCCTATCGTCGGAATGACAAAAAACACCCAATTCATGTTTGGTTTGGACAGTTTAAACAGCTTCCATGTATATCTCTATTTGGTCCAATATAGACAGCTGTGAGAGCGATCAGGTTTGTGCAGAAAACTTATTGCTTTAAAAAGAAATTTGAAAAGCTGAGGCAATTGGCCTTTTGAAGTAAAATCAGTATAAACCCTTGTTATTAAGGGTGTTTACCCGCTAAGTAGAGATAAATAGAGGTGTTAATTTTGATATAACGCCAAACTCTACTATCAATGAAAACGATTCTGTTGCTGTTCGTAATCAGTACACTTCCTATTCGACAGAGCCACGCTCAGATTGACCAACGGGCGGGTTCCTGGAAAACCTGGGTTATCCCGTCCGGCGAAGCGTACCGACTGCCTCCTCCACCTAATGCCAACGCCACACTAGCCGAAGAAAAGGATTTGGTCAATGCACAGCGCCAGCGTGATTCTGCGACTATCCAACGCATAAACTACTGGAATGCGGGCGCACCGGGCTACCGCTGGCAAGCCGCTATAGAGCAGTTATATGGTTTTCCTCCCGCCTGGATACGCGGCAAAGCACTGATGAATGTGGCTATTTACGACGCCACCGTGGCTGCCTGGGAAACGAAAAGGCATTATAAACGCACTCGGCCCGCCGTGCATAACAAAGCCATAACGCCTTATTTACCCAACCCCGATAGCCCCTCTTATCCCTGCGAACACTCGGTGGCGGCCGGGGCAGCCGCGACTATTCTGGGCTACTTATTCCCGGAGAAAGTCGATTCGATCCGGAAGGTGGCCGACGCTGCGTGTCAGTCGCGGGTACTGGCGGGGGTGGTATATCCCAGCGATAGTAAAGCTGGTTTTGAACTGGGTCAGCGGGTGGCGCAGGCGGTTATCGAACGGGCAAAAGTGGACGGTGCCGATGCGGTCTGGGATGGAAAACGGCCTACCGGGAATGGATTATGGAACGACAAGCGCCCCCCCATTCAACCTATGGCAGGGTATTGTAAACCCTGGGTGCTCACGGCGGGTAACCAGTTCAGGCCGGGTCCGCCCCCCGAACCTGTAGATGATATGAAAGAGTTGAAGCAATTTAAAAAATCACCCAGGGCTATGTACCGCGCGTTTTACTGGGCGACTAATGATTTCTGGGGCGAATCTGTAGACCGGAAACTGTTTGAACACAACCTGCACCTCAATCCGCCCCAGGCGGCTCGTGTGTATGCGCTGGTCAGCGTGGCCGCGCAGGATGCCTACATTGCCTGCTGGGATGCCAAATACACCTACTGGTCCATTCGCCCCGATCAATATGACCCGACCTTCGTGCCACCGCTACTGGTTACGCCCCCGCACCCGAGCTACCCATCCGGCCATGCCACCATATCCAACGCCCGCGCTACCGTTCTGGGCTATCTGTTCCCGGAAGACGCAGCGTATTTTCAGGAAAAAGCAAAAGAAGCGGCCGAGTCACGCTTTGAAGGGGGCGTTCATTTCAGAATCGATAATGTCGTGGGTCTGGATATGGGCCATAAAGTAGGGATGGAAGTCGTGAAGCGAGCGCGGCAGGATGGGGCAGAGACGACGCCAAAACTCGTGCAGAAATAAAATAATTTCCTAGGACAATAGAGGTATTTTCTACGGAGGTATTTGCTCCATCACTTATTAAGAGAACCTGTTTGAAACCTTATTTTTAAATCGGGCGGGTATTTTTTTGTCATTCCGACGGCAGGAGGAATCTTGAAGTTGCCTATTAGGAAAAGTTAAGATGCCTCCTGCCGTCGGAATGACAAAAAAACACCCGCTCGATTTAAAAGTCCA
>CAXTJJ010000608.1:0-3494 GCA_964244155.1 uncultured Spirosoma sp. | reverse complement strand
GACGACGCCATTACGCCCGTCGAAAAAATGTTTATCCGCAATAATGGACTGATTCCTTCTGAACCGATTGATCCGGCAACATGGACACTCACCATAAACGGCGAATCGGTGAAAGCGACGAAAACCTACACACTCAATGACCTTAAAAAACGCTTCAAGCCATACACTTATCAGCTTGTGCTTGAATGTGGGGGCAACGGACGCTCAGGCTTCGAGCCTCAAACAACAGGCAATCCGTGGGATCAGGGGGCCGTTAGCTGCGCCGAATGGACGGGCGTTCGTCTGAAAGATATTCTGGCCGATGTAGGACTGAAAGATGATGCCGTTTATATTGGCTATTACGGCAAAGACCCACACCTGAGTCAGGACCCAACAAAAGTAGCTATCTCGCGGGGCGTCCCAATGAAAAAAGCCCTCGAAAACGAGACGCTTATTGCCTGGGCATTGAATGGTAAAGATATTCCGCTGGCGCATGGCTACCCATTGCGGTTGGTCATTGGCGGTTGGCCTGCCTCTGTATCGGGCAAGTGGCTGCATACTATCGCGGTTCGGGATAAAATTCACGACGGTGCTAAAATGGAGGGCCACAGCTATAAAATGCCCATTCGTCCTGTACAACCTGGTGAGAAAATTCCTGAAACGCCCGAAAATTTCCGCATCATCGAGTCGATGCCCGTAAAATCGCTAATCACGTACCCTAAAACGGGTGCTATGGTCGACGCCAAAAAAGTGCTTTCCCTGCGCGGTCACGCCTGGGCGGGCGACCGGGCCGTTCAGGAGGTGCAAACATCCATCGATTACGGCGCTACCTGGCAAAAAAGCAAGTTACAGCCCCCCAAAAATCGCCTGGCCTGGCAGCACTGGTCGGCCGAACTGACATTTCCTCAATCGGGTTACTATGAAGTGTGGGTGCGGGCTACCGATAGCAGTGGCGTTACCCAGCCGGTGGTGATTCCGCAGTGGAATCCCGGCGGTTATTTAAACAATGCCTGCCATAGGATTGCCGTTAAAGCAAGCTAGTCTATTAGACCTCAACGGTTTGTAAAATCTTATAGGTCTGACAGCAGGTAAAAATTAATTTATGTAATGAAAACAGTCCATTCTTTTTTATGGCTCGGTGGCCTGCTAATTAGCCTCTTAAGTTTCCAGGGGGTTTATGCACCTCAGAAACAAAACGCATCAATTATGGTAGCTGACACCGCCAAAATCGATGCCGAATCGGGTATGGTTAATGACCCGAACCTGATGATGGTGAAAGCCCAATGCACGGCATGCCATTCGTCGAAACTCATTCTGCAGCATCGCTTTAGCCGGGCGGGCTGGCTGGAACGAATCCGCTGGATGCAGAAATACCATAAACTTTGGGACTTGGGCGAATCGGAAAAAGTTGTTCTGGACTACCTCGAAAAACATTATGGACCTCAGACAGCCGTTAATCTAACTAATTTCCGACGTGCTCCTATGAAAGAGGTCAAGTGGTATAAACTAGACCAGTAAATGAGTTTTCAGAATAGACAGTTCGCTAAACTGTGCTTTATACGCCGTATCTTGGAGATACGGCGTATAAAGCACAGTTTAGCGAACTGTCTATTTCACCCAAAAACGCGTATTACTTCGCTTAATTTCTAAACATCAAGCCCACTTTCTTGCCAGAAATACGTTCCAGTAAAGGACGTAATAATTGACTGGCATTTTGGCGGGTCTGGTTGAGAATACCGCCGTTCAGTGCCGATTGCTTTACCTGATGTTCCGCTTTTCGGTAGGCATCGCTCACTAGCTGCGATTCGTTCAGAAAAGAAAACCGGGTGTCATACACGCGCGAACGATCGTGATTGATTTTCCAGCCACATAGTTCAGGGGCAGGGAGTTGGAGGGTAATAGAATCACCGTCTGTTACAACATCGTCGGCTTTGATCTGGGTTAAATCAATACAGCCGACGGCTTCTCCTTCCACTAGTAGAAGGGCATTGGCATTGGGCAAAAACGTGTTCACCTGCTCGTGTTCGACAATGTCTTTGAAGGTGTATTTGACCAACTCCAGTTTGCCGAGTGCCTTTACTTCTTTCAGAACAATGCTTTGTGTTGTGGTTTCGCCCCGACGAAACCGACTCATAAGACTGTTTCCGCGAATCTGCTCCCAAATGGCAATGAGGCCAGTTACTATTAAAACAATGAGGAACAGGCGTAACAGCGTATTAACGAGTCGGGTCATAAGGTTTTATAAGTGCAATTGGTTTGCTGGTGAATCCTGATCAGGCCAGGGTGTCGAACGTATTTAAAGGAATTGTTGCGAAACCTGGCTGAACTTAACAATATTTAACGAATCAAAGCCCGACCCGATTACTAAATTTGACCAAGTAGTATATATGTTTTTTGATCTGTACCTATACAACGCAAAAGCAGATGTTCACTTGTCTAAACCTGAATAAACTAATGAATCAAATGAAGAATACGTTTATATATGCACTTGCAGCCATTTTGTCATTGGCTTGTTTAGATACATATGCCCAAACCGTAAAAATTGGCCACACGAGAATTGACTATATTTTGTCTCAAACGCCTGAAAATAAAGTAGTTACAGATCTACTAACAAACCAGCAGAAACAAACGCAGACTGAACTTAATCGGTTACAGCAGGAATTACAGAACAAATATGCCTTGTATCAAAAAGGGGTGGCACAGATGACCGATATTGTCCGAAAAGACAGGGAAACGGAGTTGCAGGGCCTTCAGTCTCGTATTCAGGAGTTTAGCCGAACTTCGGACGAGGCTATACAAAATAAATACAAGCAATTGATGGCACCAACGATAGCTAAAATCCAGCAAGCTATTGATACCGTCGCCAAGCAAAACGGCTATACGCACATCCTGAATACCGGAGGTTCTGCCGATATACTTTATGCACCTGAAGAAAGTAATATAACAGACTTGATACTTAAGTATCTGGATATCACACCCGGTCAAAATTTAGGCAGAGCTGCAACCGCTCCCAGTCCGTCGACTCCCGCGAAACGAGCAACGCCTAAAACGGCAAAAAAGAAATAATTGAGACTGTTTGCTGAACTTGCTTTATACGCCGTATCTCCAAGATACGGCGTATAAAGCAAGTTCAGCAAACAGTCTCAATTAATCACTAGTGGATTAACTCAGTGCCATTAAAATAAGCTCGATTGCGTTATATAAAATCAAAATGCCCGACTCAGCAATGAATCGGGCATTTTGATTTTGGCTTGTACTAGTTAGTACGTATGTTTCTGGTCTTCGACAGAGTGCTTTTCCAGGTCGAACAAATCGTTCAGCACATCAATCAACGTTTCAGCTTCACCCCGTTTGCAGGCGGCTTTAAGCTGAAGAACAGGTAACTTTATTATTTTTTGCATAATACCCCGTGTGATTTTGTCTACCTTTTCTGACTCACTGGGCGTAAGGTGCTTTAAGTAACGGGCAATTTCATCGCGACGAATCTGCTCCAGCGCATTTTTGAGTTTGTTGAT
>CAXTJJ010000607.1:0-3512 GCA_964244155.1 uncultured Spirosoma sp. | reverse complement strand
AGTAGCGGTTCATATCGTTCTTGGCCCATTTCATCCAAGTCGGGCGATTATCGAAGCATATAAAAGCCAGCTTCCGAATCTGACGATTTTACAAAATCTTAGTGCTGCGCAGATGGTGGAGGAAGTAAGTGCCTGTAGCCTGGCCATAACAGCTTGCAGCACCATTGCGTACGAAGTTTGCGCCATAAACCGTCCCCTCATTACGGTAGTCACTGCCGATAATCAGGCCCGGCTGGCGCAGTTTCTGTCTGACGAAAAACTGGCCTTATCCGTTAACTTCCCAACGTTGCTGGCCCGCTTAACACCTGTTTTGGCATTAGACCAGATGCTCAAACTAGCGATTCAGGGCGCTCAATTTTCGCCCGAAACGGTAGCCGAGTCGTTATTGAACCAGCGTCGTTTTTTTGACGGCCGCTCACCCGAACGATTCCGGGCTTTATTTCAACTGGTTACGGGAAACTAGTAAGTTGCGACAATTAAATGCGTAATTCGATACGTCAATACGCTATCGCTACGACTATGCTTACCTACAGAACTGCCCAACCTGCCGATGCCCGGCTTTACTTCGACTGGGCCAATGATCCTGATACCCGGCGGCAGTCGTTTAGTTCAGAACCTATTTCGTTAGAGACACACACAGCCTGGTTTACCCGCAAACTGGCCGACCCCAATGCGTTGTTGCTTGTGTTTACTAACGAAGCGGCTCAGGCCGTTGGGCAAGTGCGCTTTGAACGAACACCCATCGCCGATATGCCCGACGAAATTATTATAGGTGTATCGGTTGATGCGCACCATCGGGGCAAAGGTCTGGCCGCTCAGCTTATCGCGCAGGGCTGTGCCGTATGCCGTAAAAACTGGGGTGCCGTAACGATTCATGCCTACATCAAACCCGAGAACCAGGCCTCCATCCATGCCTTTGAACGGGCTGGTTTCAGATTGTCGGGTGAAAGCGGTAAATTTGGTGTCTCTGGCCAGGATAAGCCGAGTTTGCTTTATACTAAAACCTTATAGGACAGAACGTTTAGTTCCAAAACCTATAGGGTTTGACCGATTATGACACAAGATCAACCCATTCCGGTTGCCCATTATACCATTAGCTCGGCGCATCGGCCATTTGTTATCGCCGAAATGTCGGGTAACCACAACCAGTCGCTGGAGCGGGCGCTGGAAATCGTTGATGCCGTAGCAGATGCTGGGGCGCACGCGCTTAAACTTCAAACCTACACGCCCGACACCATTACGTTCAATGGCGCATCGGAGGAGTTTTATATCCGGGATGCCAAATCGCTCTGGGCCGACAAAAATCTGTACAAACTGTACCAGGATGCCTACACGCCCTGGGAATGGCACAAGCCCATTTTTGAGCATGCCAAAAAGCGGGGCATGATTGCGTTCAGTTCACCGTTCGACACGACGGCGGTTGATTTTCTGGAGTCGCTGGAGGTGCCGCTGTATAAGATCGCTTCGTTTGAGAACACCGATCATATCTTGCTCAAGAAAGTGGCGCGTACAGGCAAACCCGTCATTATGAGTACGGGCGTGGCTACGGTAGCCGACCTCGACGAATCGGTAAAAGTGCTGCGGGCAAATGGCTGTAAAGACCTTATTTTATTGAAGTGTACAAGCACCTACCCCGCCACGCCAGAAACCACCAATCTGCTTACCATTCCGCACATGCGGCAATTGTTTGATGTGCCAGTTGGCTTGTCTGATCACACTATGGGTATTGGTGCGGCCGTGGCGGCTGTGGCCCTGGGCGCCGTTGTCCTCGAGAAACACGTTACCCTGCGCCGGGCCGACGGAGGTGTTGACTCCGCGTTTTCGCTGGAGCCGGATGAGTTAAAAAATCTTGTTATTGAAACCGAGCGGGCACATCTGGCCATGGGGCAGGTGAGTTACACGCTTACCCCTAAAGAAGCGAAGAGCCTTCAATTCAAGCGGTCGTTATACATTGTTCGCGACATAAAAGCGGGCGAACCATTCACACCCGATAACGTCCGCAGCATTCGCCCGGCCAACGGACTGCACACCCGCTACTACGACGAAATCCTCGGCAAAACCGCCACCACCGACATTACGGCGGGAACGGCGCTGGATTGGCAACACATTAATTGATGTATGATGTAGGGTGTATGATATATGACAGTACCATACGTCTTATATCATACCGCGCGGGCGGCCCCGATCCTATATCATACATCATACATCCTATATCATACATCACTACGTGGGTATTATAAAACGGCAAACCATTCAGAATTCCATTTACGCCTACGCGGGTGTGGTTGTCGGTTTTCTGACGCAGGGCATTTGGTTTCCGAACATGTTCAGTACCGCCCAGATCGGCTTGTTGACCTTGTTAATCTCGCTGGCGATGGTCCTGTCGCAGGCTTCGAATCTGGGGCTGAATGGTGCAGGCGGGCGTTATTTCCCATATTTCCGTAACGCCGAGAGACAACACAACGGTTATTTGCTCATCGCCAGCTTAACCACACTTGTTGGCTTTTGCCTTTGCACATTGGGGTTGTGGCTGGCACGACCCTGGGTTATTGGCTTTTATCAAAAAGATTCTTCCCTCTTTGTCGAATACTATTACCTCCTCATTCCCTTAACCCTGTTCACGGTCTATTTTACCGTTTTCGACAATTACGCCCGCCTGTTGTATGACCCCGTTACGGGAACCCTGTTGCAACAGTTTGTTCAGCGTGTGCTTATTGCTGTAGCAGGTGGATTATACTGGCTGGGCTGGGTTACCTTTCCGCAGTTTCTGGGCGTATGGCTCATGGCATTCTTTATCCCATTGGTGCTCATGGTTATCAGCGTGGCCCGCGATGAAGCCTTATTTTTTGACCACACCTTTGTTTGGGTTGACATCAATTTGCGTCGGAACATCGCGCGTTATGCTGGCCTGACACTTACTTCAGCGCTGTCGACGCAGATTATCTCGACTATCGACAAAGTAATGATCAATAGTTCGGAGGGTTTAGGCGACACAGGTATTTATGGGACGGCCTCCTATTTTGCGGCTGTGATTGCGATTCCTGCCACGGCTCTATATAAGGTTTCCGGTACGCTGATCGCCGAATCGTGGAAAACGAACGACCTCGAAAACATTGTCAAAATTTACCGCAAAAGTTGTTTGAATCAATTGATTGCAGGCTGTCTGGTTTTTGTGGGTGTAGCGGCCAATCTATCCAGCGTATTTCGGTTTCTACCTGCCAGTTACGAGGCAGGCTACTATGTAATCCTATGGCTGGGATTGGGGAAGCTGATAGATATGGGAACTGGTATAAATGGCACGATCCTGAATACATCGCGTTTCTACACTTATGATTCGTTATTTTTTGTGGCGCTTATTTTTATTACCATTGGCGCCAATTTATACTTGATACCGCGTTTTGGTATCAATGGCGCTGCTATTGGGGCCGCTTTGGCAACGTTGTTGTACAACCTTGCCCGTACGCTCTTTGTCGGATTTGCCTTTGGAATGCAGCCTTTTAGCTGGCGGAACC
>CAXTJJ010000606.1:0-3515 GCA_964244155.1 uncultured Spirosoma sp. | reverse complement strand
GCAATTCTGGCCTATTTCATGGCCGACCTGTTCGATTGGCGCATCTCCTATTTTATTGGCGGTGGTATGGGTCTGACGCTACTTTTGCTGCGGTTCAATGTGCTGGAGTCAGGCATGTTTATCAACTCAAAAAAGGCTGGCTTGTCGAGGGGTAGTCTGGTTATGTTGTTTTCAAATAAAGCCCGACTTGCTAAATACATCCAGAGTATTCTGGTTGGTTTGCCTATCTGGTTTGTCGTCGGCATCCTCATTACCTTCTCGCCGGAATTCGGTAAAGCGCTGGGTCTTAGCGCACCCGTTGTTGCCGGAAAAGCCGTCATGCTTACCTTTTCCGGTCAGGTTGCCGGTGATCTGGTCAGTGGTTTTCTAAGTCAGTCCATGCGAAGCCGGAAGAAAGTTATCCGCCTTTTCATGCTGGCCTCACTGGCCTTTATGCTGATTTATTTACTGGCTCCCGTACACGACATTACCCTCTTCTACGCCGTCTGCGTTTGTCTTGGTTTTGCCAACGGCTACTGGACCTTATTTGTAACCATTGCCGCCGAACTCTTCGGTACTAATCTGCGCTCTACCGTGGCTACTACCGTACCAAACTTTGTACGGGGCGCCACGATTCCCCTGAGTGCCCTTTTTATTCAGTTAAAACCCGCCCTGGGCACCGTTTACAGTGCCTTGACCGTAGGGCTGCTCACGCTGGCTGTTGCCCTGATTGCATTGACGTTTCTGGACGAAACCTTCACGAAAGACCTGGATTATGTTGACGAGTGAGCGGACCATTGTTTTCCTGCAAAACAGTCTCTCAGGCTGAACCCACAGCGGATCACCACATACTCTTTTTATGGATCATGTATGGCTTATGTCTCACTTGAGTAAAGTCATTCATTCGGCTGACACAACTCCGTATGTCATAATGGCACCCGTTCTATGTTTGTGCTCAATAATGTCTGATTTCGCTGGCACCTATGCAGAAAGTAGGGGTGCCCGGCGAAGAGGGGATACGTTTAGCACTAACCGTCAACCAGAAAATCAACCTGCCGAATGAATAAACGAGCATTGTGTTTCGCAATCGTTCTGGGCTTATCGACGTCGATAGCCATGACACAGCAACCTCAGGATTTCAAAGGACATTATATCAACGCTAAAGGGGATGTGTATGTCCAGGGAGAAAAAGTCGGTTTGGTCACCAAACAAGGTATTATTCAGGATGCCAAAGGCAGGAAAGTAGCGTTTATGAACGCCGATGGTACTGTATCGGATGCCAAAGGCAAGAAAATGGGTAAAGTAGCCAAAAATGGCGAAGCGTATTACAATGCCAATGGCGAACTGATTTTTACGGTGAAAGACAAAGCCGGTGAAACCTGCGACATCGTTGATGCGAAAGGAAAAAAAATTGGATCGGTCGATGATGGCCTGAAAGGGTCTGCCTGCGCCCTGCACTGTCTGAGCAATGGCCTGGATGTGACTACCCATCAAAAACCAGTAGCTAAACATGCCAAGCCATAACAAGCTTCGGGAGAATGGTCTTTATTGAAACTGCCTTTTAACTTGTCTTTATAAAACCTACCTATGATGGCAACGGCCGGTCCCTCGTGAGAGTGGATCGGCTGTTGCGTTAGAATAGGCCGAGTACAAAAAACAATCTACACTTTCCTGAGTTTAGTCTTTTTCATATGTAATTACGTATAAATCTGTCCGCACGGTTACTAGCCTATTAAACCCGCCTTGGTTTCCGCGCGGATGTTTATAGCAGCCTAATTCCCTCTACTGGCAGGAAGCACCCATTGAATAAGTCATAAATTAACTTTCGTTATGACTGCCTCCTACAGTCCTGCGGCTTTTATAAACTGGTTGAATAAGGCACTAATCTCCAATCGGTTAGCAGGCATTTGGTATTTTCTATTTGGGTTCGCATTTGGTTTATCAGGCTGTGGATCAGAGTCCAGATTGATTGTAAAGCCCGTTCCTCCCCCCCCGGCATCCGTAACGGCCACCACTCCGCCCACCACAGTCGTTACTGCCCCGCTCGTGTATGTGGCCAGCTTCGATAAGAATCTGTACGCGCTCGATACCGCAACAGGTGTCCAGCGCTGGGTTTTTAGTGCCGACACAGCCATTCAATCCAGCCCGGTAGTTGCGTATGGGATGGTTTATGTAGGCAGCAATGACAACAATCTGTATGCCATTGATGCGACAACAGGCCAGAAACGGTGGTCCTTTAAAACCGGCGATTTTGTCCATTCCAGTCCGATTGTCATAAACGGTATTGTTTACGTCGGAAGTCAGGATGGCAATTTATATGCTGTTGACGCAACCATAGGCAATCTGCTCTGGGTGTTCACTGTTGGCTTTGGACTCTATTCAAGTCCGGCGGTAGCCAACGGGTTAGTCTACATAGGAGCACAGGATAACCGGTTTTATGCTATCGATGCCGGAAACGGAACCCTACGCTGGCGATTCGATGCAGATGGCTATTTTTTATCGAGTCCGACTGTAGCCAATGGTGTTGTTTATATAGGGTGCAGTAACCGTAAACTCTACGCCATCGACGCAGCTACGGGCCGCCAGCGGTGGGTATTTGTGGCAGAGTCGGATATTGAGTCCAGCCCGGTTGTGGCTAGCGGCCTGGTCTATACAGGCAGTAATGATAACAACCTGTATGCACTTGATGCAGCCTCAGGCGAACTAAAATGGAAGTTTAGCACCAGTGGCATCATCTATGGCAGCCCGGTGGTTGTCAATGGCATGGTTTATGTAGGCAGCCGCGACCATAAACTATACGCGCTCGATGCCACTACAGGCGTACAACGCTGGACGTTTAGTACAAACTTCGATATTTACTCAACACCAGCCGTCACGAACGGGGTGGTCTATATAGGCAGCAACGACGCTAATGTATATGCAATAGATGCCGCTACGGGCCAAAAGCGATGGTCGTTCAGAACGGGCGGTGTTGTAGTTTCCAGTCCCGTTTTTGCCCAGAAAAGTACGCAGCCGAGCGCTTATCCAACCATTAGCGGGGCCGGAAAATAAGGGGCGTTGATTTAGAAAAAAATCAGTCGATAAATGCCAATATTCCAAGGAACGTTTTCCATTTTTACTCAACGTGTTTATGTCGTTATTTTTACAGACTGTGAGGTGGATTGGCATCTGCTGGGTACTCTTCGGAGTGCATGGATGCGTGAATGCGTATGATCCAAGCCTGACGCTCAACGCGAACCTGGTCGTGGTTAGCGGCATCATAACGGATTTGAACGAGACTCAAACGATTAGTCTCAGTCGCTCCCGCTCCAATGCCGATAGTCTCAACGTAACAATTCCCATTCAGCGGGCCGCCGTTACGGTCACCGTCAATGGAACAACACCCCTGTCGCTGGTCGAAATTCGACCGGGCGTGTATCAGTTACCAGCCGATTTTCGGGGGAAGGTGGGTGATTCGTATCAGCTCCGGTTTCAGACAACTGAAGGCACCGTTTATGAGTCGTCGGTAGAGACGATGACATCCGTGCCCGCCATTC
>CAXTJJ010000605.1:0-3529 GCA_964244155.1 uncultured Spirosoma sp. | reverse complement strand
ACAATGACCTCGGCTACGTCTATTACTCCGATGAAGGGGTGGGCGTTCGCAAATACTACGCCGACCCGGAAAAAGGCAATCAGGAATTGGCCCTATTCGCCAAAACGGGATTTGCGGAAGATCACGAAGGGATTTCAATTTACAAAACAGGTCCCAAAACGGGCTATCTGCTCGTCTCAGACCAGGGAGCCAACCAGTTCCACATCTTCCGGCGGGAAGGGGAAGCGGGTAATCCAAATGACTATAAATTACTAAAGGTAGTTAAAGTAGCCGCCCAGGTCAGCGATGGTTCCGACGTTACGAGTGTACCCTTAGGCAAGCAATTTCCGCACGGATTGTTTGTGACGATGTCGGAAGGAAAAACATTTCACTACTATCGCTGGGAGGATATTGCCGGGAAAGACCTAAAATGAGTCGGGCAAATCAATGGGAAGCAGGTTTGTGTGCGCAATACCTTTGTTAACAAATATCGACAATAAGAAACATTTCCTAACAGAAACATAAAGCGTACTCAATCAGCACGTAATAGATAGCGTCTTACTTTGCGCAAACCAAAGTATGTATGAATCGTCGGGATCTCGTTAGACGAATGGGTGCTGGCCTTGCCACTCTTTCAGTAAATAATTTAGCATCCGGACAGGCCGTAATAAAACCTAAACAACGGGTATTCCGGATCGCTCACCTCACCGATGTACACATGCAGCCTCTGGTTGGAGCAGCCAAAGGCTTCGAAAAATGCCTTCATCATGTACAGAGTTTATCCGATAAGCCTGACCTGATCATTAACGGTGGCGATGCCATCATGGAAGCCCACGGCCGGGGTAAAGACAGCGTGAACCGGCAATGGCAGCTGTACCAGTCCGTTCTCCGCAGCGAAAATGCGTTACCCATCCTAAGCTGCATCGGAAATCACGATATCTGGTGTAAGCAAGAAACCAAAGTTTGCTTTGAAGCGGGTCGGCAATGGGCAATGGATGAATTTCATCTAGCGAAACGCTATTACAGCATTGACCGAAACGGCTGGCATATTATTATGCTGGACAGTGTGCAACCCAAGCCTGATGAAAGTTGGTATACCGCCCACCTGGACGAAGACCAGTTTCAATGGCTCGAAGCCGATCTTAAAGCAACACCCATCGAGACGTCCATTCTGGTTGTTTCGCACGTTCCCATCCTGGCCGCCTGTGTGTTTTTTGACGGCGACCGTTTCACGAACGAAAACTGGACTGTTCCCGCTCGCTGGATGCACAGCGATACAGTTCGTATAACCAACTTATTCCATAAGCACCCAAATGTAAAGGCCGCTTTGAGCGGCCACATACATCTGGTCGACCGGGTCGATTACAATGGTATTTCTTATTTTTGTAATGGTGCCGTGAGTGGGGCCTGGTGGTTTGGCAAGTATAAACAGACCGCTCCGGGCTATGCGCTTGTCGACTTGCTCGCCGATGGATCGGTTGAGAATACCTATGTGCAGTATGCTAACTAGGCTAATTGAACTCACAAATTCGGAAAATTACGTCCAAAATGGATATATCATAACCAAACTTGGTCACGGTCGCAGGGTCAACACTAACAATGGCCTTTCAATTGGTCGACAACCTGAACGAGAAGATTCTATACGACTGTGAATTACGCGCCGATAATATCGCCTACTCGGTTGACAACCGGATGCAGGAGGCTACTATTTTCTACAACCAGATAAATCTCTAGCATAACCATCTCTTCTCTGGAACTTCGAGCGATCACGCTATTACGTCCTGCATGGGCCAGTCAAAAATTTATCGGCTCTTTTAGGCGATCTTTTTCTAGCTCATGATAAGGCATGTGGTAGTTGGGTAGATTTTCATTGGTTATTTTTTGGTCTCTACTACGAGTACGAATACTCGCCCACAGCCACTACATTGATTTTGCATACTGTTTGGGCTTTTGACTCAGATGCTGCTTAAAGACACGAGTAAAATGGCTCAGGTTCTCAAAACCTAGCTGATAGCCCGCTTCCGACACAGATAGTTTAGCTTCCCGCAACAGTCGGGCCGCTTCGTGCATGCGTACCGTCTGGTAGTAGTCATAGGGGCTCATGCCGAAAACCTGCCGAAATAATCTACGGAGTTTGCTTTCGCTCATCCCCGCCACCGAGGCCAGATGGGGCATGTTCGGAGCCCGACTTAGATCCTGTACCAACTGGTCCCGCACGACAAACAGTGTCTTGCCATCATCGTCCCGAAGCGGATAAACCGCTTTAGTCTCACGCTTCAGTAACTCACTCATGAACTGATAGACCAACTCCTGCCCTTTGATGGTTAAGTAAAAGGATAACAGCGGGTCGGTGGAGTGTTGGGCCAACATGTCGGTTGCCACCTGCTGAACGACCAGTGACCCGATTTCTTCGTAGAGGTACGATTGACGACCACCCAGCAGGGTTTAAACCAGCGGCTTTTGAGTTTGTTGCCCCATAAGTTGCCCTAGCAGGGTTGCGTTGATGCCAACAATAATAGTGTGAATGAGCGTACCTGCGGGGAATGAGGCGGCTAAGTCCATGTCGCTCGAACTCACTTGCACAGCCGGGAGCATTCGGATGGCCGACGGGTGGGGGGGCGGGGTAGCCAGGCGTACCATATTGCGAAAACTAAATATAATCATCGACTGATCGCCCGGTTCGGCCCGACGGCGCAACTCAACGTCCCGGTTGAGGGTATAGCGGTGCAACATGACAAATAGTAGCGGGCTAAGCGTAAACCGCTGGATGGTACCCGTCCCCAAAGCAGGGGGAAACGTCATATTCATATGATCGGCGCTGATCGAGCGTCCAACTTCCGACAGCACATCAATCCGTCCGACTGGTCCTGAGGAATCAATTACTAACTGCATCTGACTGAATACGACTATTTATTGGCTAAACGTAGGTATTTTCTTTATCAAATGAGCAAGACCTTTGTCATGTTTACAATGGAACCAATGATTGTATGCACTATAAACCCCTGACAGCCATGACACTTAAATGCTTCGAACTCCTCAATCTGGTTCTGTCAGCCTTAGTTGGCGGTATGTACTGGGGGCCTTGGCTGGCACTGAGCCGTTCGCTAAATACCTTCGAGCCAGCCGTGTTTCTGGCCATTACCCACCGGCTAAATCAGAACATGGCAGGCCTGATGACGTACCTGACCCCGCTGGGGCTGCTTTCAACTCTGCCCACGCTGTACCTGTCGTTCGATAGCCAGCCGACAACGTTCTGGCTTACGCTGGCGGGATTCGTCTGCTTCCTGACGGCGTTGATCGTCACGGTACGAATCGAAGTGCCCATCGTGATGCAGATTGTAAGTTGGGATCCATCGGCGCTACCCACCCACTGGTCACAACAGCGCGACCGGTGGGTGGACTTTCACCGGATTCGGGTGGTGGGGGGCCTGATCGGACTGGCACTCTTAGCCGCCGGAGCCATTTTTTAGTCCGCCAACTTCTCATCGGGCCCAATTAAATCGCGCTTAGTCGATTCTATCAAAGGCTATGCTTCGGGTTCCGCCAACCG
>CAXTJJ010000604.1:0-3531 GCA_964244155.1 uncultured Spirosoma sp. | reverse complement strand
CTGGAATACGGTTGTATGAAGAGAACTTATTCCTGGAAAAGTTTTCCCGCGTAAATTCCCGTAACTTTGTCCTTCTATATATTTCTGTTTCCACGAATGGATACTCAATTTCACGGCGTAGGCGTTGCCATTGTGACGCCCTTCAATGCCGATTTCTCGATAGACTTCGACGGCTTCGGCCGCATCGTCCGGCACATCTCCGACGGAGGTGTTCGTTATATTGTCCTGCAAGGCACAACCGGCGAATCGCCAACAGTGACCAAGCAGGAGAAGGGACAGTTGCTGCAATACCTGAAGGAAAATAACCCCAAGAACCTGCCTATCGTTTTTGGCGTGGGGGGAAACGTTACCGCCGATGTGGTGTCGGGGATGAAAGAAATTGATTTTGAGGGTGTCGACGCGATACTATCCGTTTGCCCATATTATAACAAACCCGGCAAACGGGGTGTAATCGAACATTTTACCCGTGTAGCCGATGCCAGCCCGGTTCCGGTTATTCTCTATAACATTCCGTTTCGTACAGGTATCAACATGAGCGCTGAAACGATTTGCGAACTCGCTCAGCACCCTAATATTATCGGGGTTAAAGAAGCGTCATGCGTTATTGAGCAGTGCATGGAAATAGCCCGCGATAAGCCCGATGATTTTCTGCTAATTTCCGGCGATGACGTTCAGGCCGTCCCCATAATCAGCATCGGTGGCGTAGGGGTAATGTCGGTCATTGCAAACGCATTCCCGGCTAAATTCAGTGGCTTGATCGAGGCTGCCTTGCAGGGCGATTTTGCCTTCGCTCGCAAAGAACTTAGTCACTTTTTGCGCATTGATCCCCTTCTGTACGAAGAAGGAAATCCTGTTGGTGTGAAGAGTATTCTCGACATTATGGGGATGATCTCGTCTGAGGTGCGGCTACCCCTTATGAAAGCATCCGACGATCTGGTTGAACGCCAGCGGGCCGTATTGCAGCGAGATCATCTGCTGGAACTAGTAGCCTAAACGTTTCGTCCAGACATAAAAAAACCGGGTGCTCGGCGAGTATCCGGTTTTTTTATGTCTGGACGATACATTTATCAGGAGTTATTGCTGCCGCCCCCTCCAAATAACTTGGAAACGAGCCAGATCACGACGCCGAGAACCACAATGACCCCAATTATACCCGTATACGCACCAGCTTTAAAAATATCACCGATGGCTGCACAACTGGTCAGAAAAAAGGTCAAAAACAGAGCGACAAACGCTGATGGGAAAAAACGCAGAAGACTTTTCATAAACGCTGACCGAATTTAGTGTAGTTGATATCCGCTCGGCTTTCGGCGGATTTCCAAATAAACTTACACAAACACAGTTTGTTTAAAAACCTGTCCGTCAGAGATTCCACCAGTAGGTCCACTTCAATACCAGTGCCCGATTCTTGACGGATAAGAAGCCGGGAACATCCTGACCAATCTGTGCCGAATTGGGTAAATAATTGTCAGTATAAACAAGGAAAAAGTCGGATGCAGGCTTGTAACGCCATTGAATGCGGGCGTTCACGTTCATGTTTTTTTGCTGTTCATTGTACTGAACAAAGGTAGTCAGGTAGAGCTTGTTGGTGAGCGTCAGGTCGAAGCGAGGGCCGACAAGCCAGAAAGTCGTATGTCCCCAGGGCTGTGGCAAATGAATGTCGTTATAGCTTGCACTGCCTGCCAGACTCACGTAGGGTTGAAACCGATAGCCCAGATCAGCCGTCAGGTTCAGACGGGTGCCATTGTCGTAGTAGCCACCATAGCGCGATGAGAATCCGTAGGTAAACAAGCTCTGTGGTTTCGAATCGAAGTCCGTTCCCCAGGCACTCCAGTAATGTTCAGTACCCGTTGCCAGCGTTTCGCGGCCTGTGTTTGTCGGATCAAAGGGTTGTAATAATCGTACATAATCGGTAGCGACCCAGGCTGTAAATACGCTTTTGCTGCGGAACGTAACTGTATACCCCAGGTAATTTTCGTTGTCGCTTTGCTTACCCGCCGGATCGAAAAAATAGGTTGAGGTTATCGTTGGGCCATGGCTCAGCACACCGCTTGCCACTGGCAGAAATGTATAGCCAACGGTCGTTAGAAAGCGCTCATAACCCCGGCGGGGTACATAACCCGCTTCGGCGGTATAGTTTTTGCCGACCGATTCCAGCTGTCCGCTGATCAGCCAACGACGTGTATTGTACTGCAAATTAGCAGCATAAACGGCATCGCTGCCTGGCTGCTCAGGACTAAACGACTTTACATACAGTGCCTTCCCTGACCAGAAGTTATTGGCCGAAGCCAGATTATACTCCAGGCCCAGATTGCGGTTGTAGCGGGAGTAGAGCGGCTTGTCGGGGTCGGGGGTGTAGGCGAGTGATTCTTTATTGACGAACATCATGCCGACGTTCGATCGCGCCGAAACCCGCCGTTGTAAAGCTACAACCGCAAAGTTTTGAGCCGGTAAACCTGTATTGTCCACGCTGCCGGTTTGCATGTCCATAATACCAATCCGCCAGTCTTTGTTAAGCTTACCGCTCAGTCGGGCACCAAACCGGATAGGAACACCACCAAGACCAATCCTGCGACTGAAAAACGGCCGGATCGTGGCATAACCGAAGTTGGTAAACTGGTCGCCGTTCTCCAGAAAAAATTGTCGTTTTTCCGGAAAGAACAGTTCGTACCGGTCAAGATTTGTTACCTGTTGATCGACATCGACCTGCGAGAAATCGGGATTAACAGTCAAGTCCAGATTGAGCGATGAGGTGATGGCCACCTTAGCATCAAGTCCAGCATCAAGCCGATTCTGGGTTGGTACACCGTTCTGATAGTCGCGGTTCAGGCCGCTCAGCGCAAAAGGAATCAGCGAAATATTTGGTCCGGGTTGTGGTGGCGGCTGATCCCAGACCAACACGCCTGTCAAGGCCAGCGAAGCCGTGGGGAATTGCCGCTGGATGGGGGTCCAGGACGATTTTTCTGTCGTCTTTAAATCCTGCCGACTAAAATTAATGCCCCATCGGGTAATCCCTCGCTTATAGCGAATGGTTTTAAATGGAATGGCTAGTTCAAGCACATAGCGATCGGGATAGTTCCGTACTGCGGACGTCCATTTGTTATCCCAGCTCAGGTTAGCCTTGCCTCCTTCATACAGCAGGCCATCCCATTGGGCCCCGGCTGCATTGGTACCAAACGTGAATCCATTCGTCTGATCATCGAAGGTGTCCATAAAAAAAATGAAATTATCATTCTTGCCAAATGCCCAGTCGCGCCGTAGCGATTCAACAATGTAAGGGCCTTCTACATCCCCGTGATAACAGACTGCACTCAGGTAAATATGGTGGTCATCGTAAGTCATCCGAACATCGGTGCGGACTTTGGCACGGCTGGTATCCATAGGAAGTACCATCCAGAAATCAGTTGCTAGTTCGGTTGCCTGCCAGGCGGGTTCGTCAACTGATCCATCGACGATAACAGGCGATGTGGCCCGACTGATATGAAGCTGGTATTGTTCGTTTTTCTTCTGCGCCAGCAGTGTAGAATACAC
>CAXTJJ010000603.1:0-3540 GCA_964244155.1 uncultured Spirosoma sp. | reverse complement strand
GATGTTATCTGCTTTTAGGTCTCCATGGGCCATGGGCTGGTCAAGAAGCCAGCGAACCAGTTCGTCGAATTGATGAGCCAACTGATCGAGCTTTTTGGACTGCTGTTCACGGCAACAAGCGGCCACATACTGGTTTAGTGTCTGCCCAGCCACCCAGGGCATTACCATTACATCAAATTCATGTTCCTGGCCGAAGCGAGTATCGACCCAGATTTCGTTCTGATAAACGGTAAACGGAAGCAGATAATCCGATGGATTTTCGTTCAGGTAGCTGGCAATAGCTCGAAGTCGTTCCCGACGACCGTTCATTTCTCTCAAAAAACAACGCAGGGCCACCTGCTGGCCTGTTCGGGTATCCTGCATCCAGAAGACCACGGCAAAATTTCCGCTACTGAAATACAATTGCCCGTCTGACTTTCGAACTGGTATCAGATGATTCAGTCGATGTAAGGTTTCGGCAGAGTGTTCAATAGATTGTATATATTCGCTAATAGAAGGAAACATGCGAGATAAGCATGCCAACAATAGGCAGACACGATAGCTAAATTGAGGAATTGGCTTAAGTTGATCAAAAAGTTACAGTAAAGCAATCGGTACAGCTCACTTTTTAAACAAACCGTATGTGGGTAAAAATAACGACTGAAAATATGAGGTTGGTACAACCAATTTATAGTTGGAATCGATGAATACCCAGCCCTCGCTGCCTATCCTTACTCCCGCCAAGGCTGACTTACTGGCTCAAATTCGGGTGCTAGAACCTCGAATTGCACTGCTGGAAGAGGAAAAAGCGGCCTGTCAGTACCAGATTGACCACTATTACCGGTTGTTCCGGCTTCACCTCGGCGATCTGCTCACCCAGACGGTTGACCTTCAATTGAAACTATCACTCCGGCGATCAGCGCAGACTGGCCGACGGAGTGATGCCGAAGAAGCGCGGTCCTGGCAGGAAACGTTCGAACAGACCAATCGGGCCGTTCGGGAAGCAGTTGCTCACAAACCACAGGACCTCGACGAGAGTGCACAACACGAACTCCGACGACTCTATCGGCAAGCTGTCACACTGGCTCATCCCGACCGTCATATCAATGACCCTGACCGCCTGGCTCAGGCCAACGACTACATGGTTCGGCTTAATGATGCTTACCAGCGTAGAGATCTGACAGCCGTCCGCCAGTTAGTTAGGGATCTTACCGATGGCGTGCTGTTCATGGTTAAATCCGAGACGACCCTCGACCTGGAAGCACTTCAGCAATGGTACCAACGGCTTATGGATCGTCAGCGGACATTACAAACCGAGATCAACCAGTTAAAAACCGATAAGGCTTACCATCTGCTAACCAACCAGACGGACCTTGTAACCCACTTTGCGACCCTGCGGGAGCGGATGCAGCAACAGATAAACTTCCTCCTGCAACAGTTTTAATCCTCGTGATAGCCAACATCGTGACAGACTTACATTCTCTACCGTCATATGCCCTATCGGCCGCCGATTTGCAGGCAGTGCTACAGGAAGCCCTGCAACGGCCCATTAAAGACAGACCCTATTCGGCCCAGATCATGCGGCAGACGCCTACCGCATTTATCTTCCTGATCGATCAATCTGGGTCGATGGACGAACGGACCACTTACCGGGGCCAATCCCTTTCCAAAGCGGAAGCCGTAGCTGGTATCATCAATCAAACCCTGCTGGAATTGGTACTTCGCTGCCAAAAAGGGGATGAGATCCGACATTATTACGACATTGCGCTGATTGGCTATGGCGGCATAAGCGACGACAAGGCTAATCTACTCTGGTCGGGTGCTATGGCGGGTAAAGCGTTTCTCAGTCCTGCCGAATTAGCTGAAGCCACTGTTCGGGTGGAAGAGGTAACCACACAGCGCACCATCCGGGGCCGGGTCGTTGCCTTTACGGAGAAAAGGCCCGTCTGGATACAGGCGATGCATCGCTATCGGACACCTATGAAAAGTGCCATTTGTCTAGCCGAATCGTTAATAGAGCAATGGCTGGCCACCCAGGCTGGCAAAGACGTTTACCCGCCTACGGTCATTAATATTACTGACGGCGTGGCTACTGATGCCACTACGGATGAACTACTGGCCTGCTGTAACCGCCTGAAAAGTCTCCATACAATGGATGGTCACGTGCTGCTGATGAATATTCATGTATCGGACGAGCGAGGCAAGACTATTCTTTTTCCTACTAAAGCGGCTGAATTAGGAACGGACCAGTATGCGCGGCTACTCTATGATATGTCGAGCGAAATGCCAGCGCCTTATCATACCGATATTGCCAACCTGTTTGGGCTTGATCAACGATCAACATATGTAGGTATGTGTAGTAACGCCGACATGGATGTGCTGGTCAAGTTCATGAACATCGGTACACCTACACAACACAATCAACATTTTACGGCTAACCTCCAGCCTGATTCATGAAAAGCCGTCAGCAATCGGTTGGAAAAGAAGCACCAGTTCACTCCGACAACGAAGACGCCTGGCGAACCGATGGCAAAGCGGGCGTATGGGCTGTTGCTGATGGTGCTGGCGGAACGGGTATTTATGCTGCCGAATGGGCACGGCATCTGGTTCAACAAATTCCTGATATACCTTTTCAGGAATTTAAAGTACTGGCCCGCTGGCTCGATGCGGAATGGGCGTCTTTCTTCGATACCTACCAGCCTCAGGCTCAGCGCAATTATCTGGTCGATCACAAATTCATGGAAGAAGGCTCCTGTGCAACACTGGCTACATTGCATTATCAGGCCCGTATGGTTCACTGGATGGTATACGGAGATGCGGTAGCACTTTGCTTCCGGCCAGCAACGGGGGAGTTATGGGCCGCTAATCCAGATATCCGCCAGTTTCAATCCCCTCCCTATCTGCTCAACTGGCTCAGCCCGCCAAGTCTCCAGGGCTTTCAATCGGGTAGCTGGCAGCACCAGCCCGGCCAGCAGTACGCCCTGATGTCGGATGCTCTGGGCCAGTATATACTCATGGCGTATGCTGCCTTGCACGGCGATTCGGAAACATTGCGGATAGTGGCGCAACAGCCAACGGCACTGGGCAATCGGGCTCAGGCTCACCTGGACCATTGGTCGGGTAAACGAGCCTCCTTCGGGAAATCAGTGTGGACTCCCCTTCGAACAGCGCTGGCCTCCCCCGCTCGGTTCCTGGCTTATACACAGACACTTCGAGTTCAACAGTTGCTGGGAGCGGACGACTACACCGGCATCATCATCGAGGATTGATAATAAATCAGCATGTATCGGTTTGACAGTAGTCACTGTCAAACCGATACATGCTGATAAACACCTGCTACCATTTAAGGATTTTTCGTACGGTTGACCGATCACCGACGGTAATATACAATAAGTAGGTACCTGCTGGCTCTTTGTTTAGGTCCAATACAGTCTGTCGTTTTTTTGTTGTTATCTTCTCCGTGATAAGTCCGCTTGGGCTAACCAATTTGAGTTCGGCTGACTTATTCTGTAAAGGTAAATCAATATCTATGGTCACGGCTCCTTCTGTTGTCACCGGGTT
>CAXTJJ010000602.1:0-3547 GCA_964244155.1 uncultured Spirosoma sp. | reverse complement strand
CATTATTTGTAATATACGGATTGTATTTCCTCACCTTATAATCCTGTCCGTATGAACACCAAACTTCCCCAAACGGGTTGGTCCCAGTCTTTATGGTATAGTATTACCAGGCTAACCTGTACAGTACTGCTGAGTTCTGTAGCTCTTGTCAATGCACAGACAACTCTATCGTCGGTGAAACTTCCCGAAGGCATTACCAAAACGGCAACGATCGAAGGCATCACCGAATACCAGTTGAAAAATGGCCTGCGCGTCCTGCTCTTTCCCGACCCATCGAAGCCCACAGTCACCGTAAACGTTACGTATCTGGTTGGCTCGCGGCACGAAGGGCTGGGCGAAACAGGGATGGCTCACTTGCTGGAGCATATGGTCTTTAAAGGCTCGCCCAAGCACAAGAACATCATGCAGGAGCTGACTGAGCATGGCACCTGGCCCAATGGCACGACCTGGTATGACCGAACGAACTACTTCGAAACCTTTTCGGCCACCGACGAGAATCTGAAGTGGGCCCTTGATCTGGAGTCGGACCGGATGGTGAACAGCTTTATCGACAAGAAAGACCTCGAAACCGAGTTTACCGTCGTTCGGAATGAGTTCGAAATCGGCGAAAACTCCCCCCAGTGGACGCTCGAAAAGCGGGTTCTGTCGGCGTCTTACCTATGGCACAACTATGGCCGATCGACCATCGGCTCGAAAGAAGATATTGAGCGGGTACCTATCGAAAGCCTCAAAGCATTTTATCAAAAATACTATCAGCCCGACAACGCTGTATTGCTGGTAGCGGGCAAATTTGACGAAGCCAAAACGCTTGATCTGGTGAGCCAGTACTTTGGTCCAATAGCCCGCCCTACCCGCCAGCTAGTCAAACCCTATACCGTCGAACCAACCCAGGACGGCGAACGACAGACAACCCTTCGGCGCGTAGGTGATACCCAGGGCGTAGCAGCCGCTTACCATACCCCCTCCGGCTCACATCCCGACTACGCCGTAATGGACGTACTGATGGATGTACTCACCAACGAGCCTTCCGGGCGACTTTACAAGGCGCTGATTGAGAACAAGAAAGCGGCCTCTCAATACGGTTGGACACCCGCCCTGCACGACCCTGGCTTCGCCTACTTCTACGCTGAACTTCGGAAAGATCAATCGCTCGATTCGGCGCGGACGGTCATGCTCGCCACACTCGATGAGGTGAGCAAAAAGGCCCCGACGGCTGAGGAAGTCGACCGGGCCAAAACCAAGCTGTTAAAGGACATCGACCTGCTCTTCAAGAACACCGACCGCCTGGGTTTGCAGCTGAGTGAATGGATCGCTACGGGCGACTGGCGGTTGGTTTTCCTCTACCGCGATGCGCTCCGGAAGGTAAAACCGGCCGACGTTCAACGGGTGGCAGCTGCTTATTTTAAGCCTTCCAACCGAACGGTGGGTGTGTTTATTCCCGAACAAAAACCCGACCGTGCCGACGTGCCGGAGGCTCCCAACGTGGCCGCCCTGGTGAAGGACTATAAAGGCGAAGCCGCTGTTGCAGCGGGTGAAGCGTTCGATGTATCCCCGGCAAACATAGACGCCCGCACCAAACGTGGCATGGAAAGCAATGGGCTGAAATATGCACTGCTGCCCAAAAGCACACGCGGCAACTCTGTAAACATGCAGATACGCCTGCGCTACGGCGATGAAAAGAGCCTGATGAACCAAAGCCTGGCGGCCCGATTTACCGCCCAGATGCTGGAACGGGGCACCAAAACCCGCTCCTACCAGCAAATAAAGGATGAGCTGGACAAACTAAACGCCAGGGCTTATGTATATGGCTCCGGCCAGTCGGCTACGGTACGAATCGAGGCTGAAAAAGATAAATTGCCCGCCGTAGTAAAGATTGTTACAGACTACCTGAAAAACCCAACCTTTCCTCAGGCAGAACTGGATAAAGTGAAGCAGGAAGCTTTGGCACAAATCGAGTCTCAAAAGCAGGAACCACAGGCAATTGCCTGGCGAACCCTCAGCCGGTTGACAGAGCCATATGCCAAAGGACACCCCTTCTACACCATGACCTTCGACGAAGAGATCGACGCCATCAATAAAGTAACGCTTGCCGATATAAATGCTTTCTACAAAAACTTTTACGGAGCTAACAACGCAACCGTAGCGGTAGTTGGTGCGTTTGACGAAGCTACTGTCCGCAAACTGATTAGAGACGACCTGGGTAACTGGAAAGCAGCCAAACCCTTTACGCGTATACCCCAGACGCTTTTCGCCGATCTGAAGCCACAAACGCAGACGATTCAGACGAATGACAAAACCAGCGCCGTTTTCGCGGGTGGTATGCAGTTCGCTCTTCGCGACGATGATCCCGAATATCCGGCTATTGCCATGGCGAATTATATTTTGGGCGAAGGCATGCTCAACTCCCGGCTGGCTACCCGTATACGGGTAAAAGATGGCCTCAGCTATGGCGTTGGTTCGTATGTCTATGCCGACGACAACGACCGCGTTGGCAACTTTGGGTCTTATGCGATTTACAATCCTGAGAATGGCGAAAAATTTGACAACGCCTTTCGGGAGGAAGTGCAGAAACTCGTGAAGGATGGCGTTACCGCCGACGAGGTAAAAGCAGCTAAATCGGCGATGCTTCAGGAGAAACAACTGGAGCGTTCGCAGGACGGGGCACTGGCCAATAAATGGGCTCAATACCTGACCAAAAATGAGGGTCGCACATTTGCCTATGATGCCAATTTCGATAAGAGTCTCGAAGCACTGACGCCGGAACAGATCAATACAGTGCTAAAGAAGTACCTTGATTATACGAAGCTGACCATGATTAAAGCAGGTGATTTTGAGAAAGCCGCCAAGAAAGTGGCGGATAAGCAACCCGCTTCCTCAGTAGGCAGCGGAGCGAAAAATTGATCACCATTTATACGATCAGTTGGACAAGCGGTCCAGTTCACCAGACCGCTTATCCTAAATTTTCTTAAGTCACAGTAAAAGGCATTGCTTGCTCGTTCGATTATTCGTAACTATACGATTAGTTTATTAAGAGCATCCAACCAACTGTATAGTTTATGAATAATACCCTTACGAAAAGAGGTATGTTAGCCGCGGCCTGGTTCATGAGTAGCCTGGTATTCTCTTCGGCTCAGGACAAACCCGCAGCCCTGCCTGAAGGTGTCACGAAAGGCGCATCTGTTGAAGGCATTACGGAATACAACCTAAAAAATGGGCTTAAAGTCCTGCTCTTCCCCGACCCGTCGAAGCCTACGATTACCGTTAATATTACGTATCTGGTTGGCTCGCGGCACGAAGGGCTGGGTGAAACAGGGATGGCTCACTTGCTGGAGCATATGGTCTTTAAAGGTTCTACCAAGCACACGAACATCCCACAGGAATTGACATCACACGGTGCCCGCCCCAACGGCACGACCTGGCTCGACCGCACGAACTACTTTGAAACTTTTGCCGCTACCGACGAAAACCTGAAATGGGCACTCGATCTGGAATCGGATCGAATGGTGAACTCGTTCATTAAGAAAGAAGACCTCGCCACCGAATTCTC
>CAXTJJ010000601.1:0-3568 GCA_964244155.1 uncultured Spirosoma sp. | reverse complement strand
TCGATACCAAAGTTCGTATCGGCCGAACCGCCAACGGCTGGGTCCAGACCCTGGTACTTGGTGATCGTGAATAAGTTGGTTGCCGTTAACGAGAGCCGCAGTCTGCTTAGGTTAACTTTGGTCAGGAGGTTAGATGGCAGTGTGTAACCCAGGGTCAGGTACTGCATCCGGCCATACGAACCATTTTCAACGTAATACGAGTTTGGCTGCGTATTGGTGCTGAAGTTAGATGCGCTTTCGAAAATGGGGATTGTGGTGTTCGTGTGCGTTGGCAACCAGGAATCTTTCACCCGTGCAGCAATGGCGGCTCCTGTAAAAGACGGATAGAAGTCTGTGAACCAGCGCTGGTTGTTGAAGATTTTATTACCAAACGTGGCGTATAAGTTGGTCGCCAGGTCAAATCCTTTGTAACGAAGTGTCAGCGTGATACTACCTGTTACTTTTGGAATTGGGCTACCCAGGAACTGCCGGTCATTATCGTCGATCTTATTATCGCCGTTGAGATCCTGGTACCGGAAACGGCCGGGAGCCGCTCCGTCCTGAGTGGGAGCCGCAGCCACTTCCTCTTTGCTATTGAAAAGACCAATTACTTTGTAGCCATAGAAAGACGAGAGAGGTTGACCCGGTGCATTACGAACTACGTTACCGCTCAAGCGAGTACCGCCCGACTGGGTATAGGGAACACCTGGAGCAAGAGCCGTAATTTTGTTGTTCAGTAAGCTGGCAATACCCGTCACTTCATAAGTTAAACCACCAGCAACCGTTCCGCGGTTGGTTATCAACAGGTCTATACCCTTGTTGCTCATAGAGGCAACGTTGGTAAATGGCGCACTGGCCCGGTCACCTACCACACCAGGCAGACTCAACTGGAATAAAAGGTCTTTGGTGTTCTTCTGCCAGAAATCAAGTACTACTTCCAATTTGTTATTGAAGAAGGCTCCATCAATACCGATGTTCGAAGTGATACTGCTTTCCCATTTAGCAGCCGCGTTACCGATCTGGCTGCGGTAGAAACCTGAGGCAACCGTACCGTTGGTAGCACCGATATCATAGCCATTACCCGCATCAGATGCAAACAGGTTGTACTGGTTGGTAGCGCTAAGGAAGTTGGAGTTACCCATGATACCATAGCCACCCCGAATTTTCAGATCCGATATCCAGGGCAGATTCTTCATGAACTCCTCCGACGATAAACGCCAGGCACCCGATATAGCCGGGAATACCCCGTAGCGATTGCTGGGAGCAAACTGCGATGAACCATCCCGACGGATAACCCCTGTCAGAATATACTTATCGTTGAACGTATACCGAGCCTGCGCAAACAGCGAGAAGAAGTTGTTACCCAAGCCGTAGCCACTGTTCACCTGGCGAGTAGCACCAGGGGTAGTAGTACTGATTGTCACATAGTTAGGATCGGTGGTGAACGGATTTTGACCCGACCCGCCAATGTTACGTCCAGACCCGGTGTTCAGGGCTTCAATACCGCCTAACAGCGAAATGTCATGAATACCGAACTTATGCTTGTAAGCCGCAGTGTTTGTAAACGTCCAGGCTAAACCATAACCTGAGCCCTCGCTATAGGTATAGGTGGTGTTGTTCTCCGAGTTCTCATACTGCACCCGGCCGTAGCTATTGTAATAGTTACTGAAATAGGTACCACCAATGCTACTTCTGAGAGTCAAATCCGGGATCACGTCATATTCAAGGTAGGCATTACCAAATCCGTAGATATTGAAGTTACCGTTATTCTGAGCGGCATCCCGGTTGGCTACAGGGTTACTTGGGTTATTGAAACCCTTGGCTGCCGTACCGGCATACCCACCGAAAGAGTTGTAGATCGGAATAATTGGCGATTGGCGGAAAGCAAGCAGTACGTCGTTCTCATCTGACGATGAGCTGGAGTTGTTGTTGGTATTGTTACCTAGTTGGCTTCCTACACTTCCCAATACCCCTGTATTCGATATATAAGCTATCTGGAAGTTTTCGCCGAAACGTAATTTCTTGGTGATATCGAATTCTGTGTTGGCACGGAGTGAATACCGGGAGAAGTTGTTGTATTTCACGATACCTGCCTGATTCTGCACCCCTAAACTGATGTAGAAGCTACTGGATTCTGTACCACCCGAAAAGCCCAGAGTGTGACGAGTCAACGGAGCAACTCTGGTGATAGCTCCATACCAGTCAGTTCCTGCTTTGTTAGCTGGAATTACGTTATAGATGGCTCCATTGAGTGGATTCACGTTATAATTTTTGGCCTCTGCCGTCAAATCAACCTGCGATGCCGACAATCCGGTTCTTGTACCTACTAGCAAATAGTCAGGCAATACGGGGGTTGGGCCTGAGCCATACTGACCGTTCGCAATACCGGTAAAGCTATCTGGGCCAACTGTACCACCTGCCTGATAGATATCGTTCTTACGCGCCTGCCAGGTCCAGTCAGCCTGCTCCTGTGGATTAAGATTCTTTGGTCCCTTGCCTGGGTCAGTTACGCCATACAGTCCATCGTAGCTGATGCTTAATTTCTGAGACCGGCGTTTGCCTTTTTTCGTGGTGATGACAATAACCCCCGAAGCGGCACGTGCTCCATAAATAGAAGCCGAGGCTGCATCTTTCAAAACGGTCGTACTTTCGATATCGTCAGGCGAAATGTACTGGATGTTCTGGGTAGGCACCCCATCTACTACATAAAGTGGCTGGTTACCGCCAAACGAGCCAAAGCCCCGCACCCGAATCTGGCTACTGGTGCCAGGCTGTCCGTTCGTAATAACCGTAACACCGGCCACACGACCCTGCAACTGCTGCTCAACGTTGGTTGACGGCACGACCTTTAATTGAGCCGGCTTCACTGTCGAAACAGCACCCGTCACATCCCGTCGATTCTCTGTCGTGTAACCCGTTACAACGACCTCGCTCAAGGCGGTGGCGTCGTCTTCAATCTGTATGTTAAGAGTGGTTTGATTACCGACAGCCAATTCCTGGGTCTTAAAACCAATGGCTGAAATCACAAGTGTGGGATTATTTCCCCGTACGCTAATCTTAAAATTACCATTGGCATCCGTAGAGGTTCCGGTTTGCGTACCCTTAAGTACAATGTTCGCACCTGGAACGGGGCCATCGGCACCGGTTACTGTGCCCGTCACCTGATGGTCTTGGGCGGAAGCCTTTAAACTTCCCAGCAGGAGGACTGCACCCAAAAAAGCGGTTTGCAGAAACCTGTAGAACGTTGATTTCATAAATTATAGGTTGGTTTATATTATGAGTAAACGCTCCAATATTATAGCAAGGAAATTATATTTCAAAAACATATAAAAATAGTACTAGGGCACATTTTTTCGTCAAATAATTCTATTATGGAAATAATTAAATTTATATAAACTACAATCGTTGATTATCAATCTATTACGCTTTAAGTTATGTTAATAAAGTTATCTTAATTTTTAGAAATTAAATTTTTATAAACATTACTACTTTTGTCCTATTTTTCAACAAATTAGCCTGGCTCAAAAATCAGCTTTTTTACGTAAAAAAGCTGATTTTTGAGCCAGGCTAATTTGTTGAAAAATAGGAC
>CAXTJJ010000600.1:0-3572 GCA_964244155.1 uncultured Spirosoma sp. | reverse complement strand
TTCCAGCCCATAATACCGTAATAATTGTTCGCCCAGCCATTCCGGCAATTGCCCGGTTTCGACACGTTCGGAGGTTTGGGGGGTCAGTACGTCATTCGTATAAATGACGTTGGGTAGTGACGTATGTTGCAAATTGCCCGAAACAATCGACAAGGTTTGGGGGGCTGGTTTGGCGGGCAAGTGGTCGGTGAGTTCCCAGGTGTATGCCTGATTCGGCGTTGGTTTTTCGTCAATTACTAACTCCAGACCATATACATCGGTCAGCGCGGTCAGCGCGGCTTTAACCGTCTTTCGCTCCTGTTCGTTTTTGTATTGGACCAGCGTTCGGATAGGTCCCGAATGCACCGGCTCCGACTGGAATTTTAGCGAAGGATCCAGTGCAGGGCTACTGCTTAGTTTACCGGCTTTGTTAATAAATAATTTTCGATTGTCCTTAACGGACAGGTAAGCACGTGGTTGCTTCGTTGAATCGGTGAGTGTATGCAGCTGAAAATGCGTTGGCACCGTAATAGCCGGGACATCGGCCAGGGTTTCTGAAGGGCTGACGTATAGATGAAGCTCATTGTGTTGTGCATCTATCTCATTAATAGCTGTTTGCAAACGCAATGGATCGAGTCGGACTTGGTTTTGAAACGGGTAGGATTTGTCGTCCATCTTCGTCAGGCGATCATCGGCCCAGACAACTCTTTCCCCTTTCTTAATCGCTTCGGTTAGTTCAAACTTAAAATTATCCGCCACAGACGTGCTGGGTTGGACCAGATGGATCTTCTGAACAGCGGATGGCTTCGTTAGCCAGTTTAGCAGCGGTTGAGCGAGTAATACGGCCAGCAAAATCAGGAGTAAACAACGGATAATGAGCAGTAGAACATTATCGAGCCTGAACCCCCGGCTTTGTTGCTGCTGCTTTTCTAAAAGCCATTGTGTAGCCGCCCAGGGCAGTGGTTTCCCCTGCTTCTGGTGCCAGAAGTGAATAATGACCGGAATGAGAACGGCCAGCGCACCCCACAGTAAAATTGGCTCAACAAATGGCATATTAACTTGTCAAAAACTGTTTTAACACCAGAGCAATTGGCTCGCTTAAACGAACTCGGATCAGCCGGACGTGCGGAATTCGTAAACTGGCTTCCAATTGGGCCAGATAGTCGGCAGAGCGTTGACGAACCGTATCCCGAATGGCATCGGCCTGCAATTCAATTTCTTTCCCCGTTTCCAGATCCTGAAACCGATAAAAGCCACTCATCGTGAAGTCGATTTCCTGATCGCCCAGAAGCTGAAAAATAACTATCTCCCGCCGAGGGCCAGACACTTTCTGAATCAGGTTTACCCACTCGTCATCTACCTGAAGGAAGTCGGAGGCAATAATGAGTATCTCGCTTTGCTTGCGGCTAAATTCCGGGAAGGACGTTGCCGTACTGGCCCAGGTACCATTCGCTTTGGCGGCTTCGAGGGTGGCTACGAGTTTCAGGAAGGCCTGTTTACCTGCCGGAACCAGCGTTTGTATCGCACCATCCTGCAAGCTGTACAAACTTATCTGATCACTTTGCCGATTGCTCAGATAGGCCAGCGAAGCCAGCAGGATTTTGGCGTATTGTAACCGACTGACACCCGCTTCAGTGTAGTTCATCGAGCCAGACAGGTCAAGTACAAATCGAATCTGCTGATTACTTTCCGTAGCTGATTCGCGGACCAGGTATTGATTCGACTTGGCAAATAATTTCCAGTCTATCCGTTTCGGGTCGTCGCCCGGTGTGTAGTGCCGGAATTGTTCGAATTCGGTACCAAGACCGGATCGTTGACTGGCCTGAATACCCAATAATGACTCATCACTGACTAATTTTCCAGCCAGTTGCAGGTTATTGAGCTTGATGAGATCCGTTGTGAGCATACTATAGTGGTATTCGCAGTTACCCAATTTAGGTCATACTGAAAATCGGATAACCAATTTTAAATACCCCCAACCCCCTAAAGGGGGCTTTTCTTACACGCGAGCTATGCCCCTTTAGGGGGTTGGGGGTAATGTTGAAAACTATGTCACCCCAATCGAAGCTCCGTAAGCAACTGCTTGATTACCTTGTCAGTTGTAATACCTTCGGCTTCGGCGCGGAAGTTCAGGGCAATACGGTGACGCAGAATAGGGTAAGCCAGCGATTGAATATCGTCGGGAATGACCGAAAAGCGCTCGTTTAACACAGCGCGGGCCTTTGAGCACAACACCAGGGCTTGCCCGGCGCGTGGTCCAGCGCCCCACTGACTCCACTGTTTCACATAAGCCGAAGGGGAGCCATCGGGCCGGGTAGCCCGCACGAGTTTGTTGATATAGTCGATCAGTTCGTCGCTGATGTGGACCTGCCGGGTCAGCTTTTGTAACTGGATAATGTCCTCATCCGAAAGGATTGTACTTAACTCAGGGCGGGCCGTTCCAGTTGTGCTTTTTAGTACGTTCAACTCCTCGTGTTCAGATGGGTAGCTGAGTTTTATATAGAGCAGAAAGCGGTCAAGCTGCGCTTCGGGGAGAGGATACGTACCTGCCTGCTCAATTGGGTTTTGGGTGGCAATGATCAGGAATGGCTTCGGCAACGGGTAGTCTTTACCGCCATAGGTGACCTTATACTCCTGCATCGCTTCGAGCATAGCCGCCTGTGTTTTGGGCGGAGTCCGGTTGATCTCATCGGCCAGCACGACGTTCGCAAAGATTGGTCCCTGATTAAAGACAAATACTTTGTGGCCTGTCTCATGATCATCTTCCAGAACCTCCGTCCCAACAATATCGCCGGGCATCAGGTCGGGGGTAAACTGAATACGTTTGAACCGCATCGCCAGCGCGTCAGACATCGTCTTGACCATCAGGGTTTTGGCGAGGCCGGGAACGCCTTCGAGCAGGCAATGTCCACCGGCCAGCAACGAGATCAGTACTTCGCTAATGGCTTCTTCCTGTCCAATAATGACCTTTCCAATTTCTTTTCGAAGCAGCGGCAGCTTGGCTACCAGCGATTTGTAGTGAGTTAAGTCTGTTGATTCCAACTTGCTATGTGTATCAGGTTGTATGAAGGAGTATTTGATGTAGGATGTATGATATATGCTGTATTGCTTTCGCTGGTTAGACGTTGTAGATTACATCATATATCCTATATCATACATAAATTCAGGCTGTCAATGCGTAGGTCACTATGTTTACACCAAATTTTGTATTGTCTTCGGCCAGGAAACGCTTGTTTCGGAAGTCGTAATCCCACTCGCAGCCGTAATCTTTGTTGCTGTATAATACCCCAATGCGCCCGTTGATCGTAATTGCTTTGAGGTAGTCATGCACCAGATCATCGCCCCAGCCATTTAGTTCAAACGAGGTAGTTGGCGGGCCTTCGGGGAATTTGAAAAAGCAGGTATAGATAGGGTGTGAATTAGGGATTTTCTGCAAGGCTTTCGGCCCAAATGTGCGCCCCATTTCCTGCTCGAATGATTTGGCAAAGAGGCCGTCCACGTCATGATTACAGTCGTCAACGAACACGAAAACGCCATTGTGGATATAGCGTTTGAAGTGATCGCGCTCCAGGGCCGAGAACTCGACTAACTTA
>CAXTJJ010000599.1:0-3575 GCA_964244155.1 uncultured Spirosoma sp. | reverse complement strand
AAGCAACTGGTGCTTTATTTCTTCTCTTGTTTGGCCTGATACTCTTTGTTCAGGCCAGCCAGAATCCGGCTGGTCTGATCACCAGATTGGTCGGCGAACAGGATACCACCACCTTTTGTATAACCAAGAACGAATTCATATTTGTTTTTCGAATTCTCTTTCTTCAGGTAGTCATAAATCTGGTCGTAGAGCTGCTTGTTTTTTGTTTGCTCCTCAGCCGCCAGACTCTGGGCTGCCCGTTCGCGATAAGCCAGAATATCCTGTTGCTCCTTTTGCAGCGATGCTTCGGTAGCACGACCCTGTTCCTGTGTCATGGTAGCTGCCCGTTGTTGAAAGAAGGTTACCTTATTTTGCAGGTTACGACCTTTGGCCGCCAAATCGTTTTCCAGTTGAAAACGCTTGCTTTCAAGCACTTTCTGGGTGTCTTTGAAATAATCGTATTTGGTTAAGAGCGAATCGACATTCACATAGACAATAGCTTTACCCTTTACATCAGTAGCGGTAGTTTTAACATCCGAGACAACTTCAGGCTGGTGATCTTTAAAATGCAGGTAGTACAATATAGCTACGGCAATCGTCAGGATGACGTTCAGAATTAATGAGGCATTCTTCACAGGAAACGAATCAGTTAGTTGGCAGTTTATACTACAAAGGTAGGGGATTTATCGAATTATGAGCGAGCCCTTTAGGCAGTACGCTTTTCCGATGAATTTCCGGTAGCTTGTCTGACATAGTAACCGGACAAACCAGCCAGCCCACCAACTAAACCGCTAACGATGGCTGTCACGAGTTCAGGGAGTACCGCACTATTTGTTTTGAACAGCAGTTCGCTCATACGCCCTACAAAAACCCCATCGGTACGTGAGTGGAGAAAAATGGCATAAACAAGCCATACAAGGGCTACACCATAAAAGCCCGCGAAAAACGACTGGCCTGCCCGCGAACTACGCCAAAAGCAAACAACAAAAGCTACTATCGCCAGGCTCCACCAGGGCAAAACAAATTGGGCTAACAAGCTCAGGACGGCAATCAGAATAATTTCAACCATACTATGTAATGCGGCTGGAGAGCCGCCTTTATAAGGGTATAACCAAGTTCTCCTTTCAGAACACCAGCGAGTCAGGTTATTTCAATGTGAGTTTTCGCTTGATGCGCACGTTTTTATCCTGCGGTGTTTGTAAGAACAGCAGTTCATTAAGCTGGCCGGTACGCCAGGTTTCGAGCATATTCAGGTAATAAGGACTTCCCGGATTGCCCGACTGTCCGCCGGGATACACACCGTAGGCTTTGGGCGTCGGGCCTAATGCCACGACCATCCGCCACGATGGACCGGTACGCTCGGTAGTGGCGTTGACAATACCTGCTCCACCGCCAATCTGTACGTTTAACGCACTCAACGCATCTAAACGGGCCAAATGGCCAATTTTAGTCGCTTTATGGCTACCCCATTGCCAGGCGGTTCCTATTGGGCCATGCTGCCGTGTCAACGAGTCAATCGCAGAGCGGAAACTTTGTGTCAATACACTGCCAATCGTCTCATGAGCGGGTGTTGTTACATCGTCGAACCAGTTGGCGTTGGGTTCTTTTTCTGTCAATTGTAGTGTCCGGTCAAAACTTGGGTAGCGCAGGGTAGTGGTATCGTTACTCGGAAAATTATCTTTCCAGACACCATCCATATACTGACGCATCCACTCAGTAAAAATAGTTGGCGCCGTTTCGGCTACATCGTGATTATACCGCCATTTTTTGATGATCGCCAACGCTTTTGCCTGTTCGCCCGATAAGGCTTTCTCCTGTATATAAGGTAAGAACACCGGAAGCGCATTGGCCGCCCGCAAATTCAGGTTGTCATTTTGCAATGTGCGCAGGCTATCGGGCGTGGCCTTTTGCATAGCCGTTAACCGTTGATTAATTCGGGTCCCTCGCTCGGATGGCGCAAATTGCCAGTTGATATAATAAGGATAGGTTGGGTCGGTCGACGACTGGTTGGCTGAGCTAACAAAGCCTCGTGGTGGATTTTTCACGTGCGGATTCTGTGCCGCCGGAATCCAGCCCTGCCAATCATGGGCGGGGTTTGTGCCATCCAGCAAAAACTTCCCCTGATCTTTCCACTTCAGCGGAAAACGACCATTAGGTGAGATCGCAATGTCTTTAGCGACATCGGCAAAGACGAAATTTTGTGCCGGTGCACCATAATAAGACAGAGCCTTGCGGTAATCTTCATGATTTTTGGCCCGATCAAGCAAATAGTAGGTCAGGAAATCGTTCGATGCTTCGTGCGCAATCCAGCGGGCGGCATAGCCCACCGGTACATTCTTGGCGAAGGGCTTTTGTCCCACTTCATACATAATAGGCCCATGATGCGTATAAAGCACGGTATCGACCACATCGGGCATGCCTTTCACTTTGATCACTTCCAGCCGACGACTAACGGGTTTCCAGCGGTTATCGTGCCAGTATTCCTTTTTGGAGGCATCTTTAAAGCGAATCTGGTAGAAATCGAGTACATCGGCCCCTACGTTGGTTACGCCCCAGGCGACCTGCTTATTGAAGCCAATAATTACCCCCGGTGAGCCGGGCATGGAGGCTCCATACACATTCATCGTGGGTGTGACCAACTGTATTTGATACCAGATGGAGGGCAGGCTAAGCGTCAGGTGGGGATCATTAGCCAGAATAGGATAACCCGTTGCCGACTTCTGCGGACCAACCGCCCAGTTGTTGCTGCCGATAGCCGGATCATGCTCCGGCCAGTTCATAGCCAGCGGTTTCGTGTCGGGAAAGACATTGGCCGGAACAGCCGGTACTTGCACCGGAGCAAAGTCCCATTTCGTCCCGGTCGGAATAATGGGGTCTTCACGGAATGGATAGTCGGGAAAAAGGTCAGCCGTAACGACGGTTCCGTATTTTTTCAGCACATTGCTCATGTTCAGGTCATCGGCTCCCAGTGCCAGCACACCCGACATGTATTTCAGGAAATATGCACACTTAATGGGCTGCCAGGGCTCGGGCGCGTATCCCAACAGCTTATATTCGAGCGGATACTTCGCCGGGGAAAGTTGTTTGATATAGGCATTGATACCAGCGGTATAAGCCTCAACCGATTCGCGGGAACGCGGATCTTTCATCATTTCCTTCACGGCCCGTTCGGCCCCGAAGCCCATGCCGAGGTGGCGGTTGTAGCGGTCCAGTTCCAACGCTTTGTCGCCTACCAGTTCGGAAACCCGACCGGCGGCTGCGTGCGTTTGAAATTCCATCTGCCAAAGCCGGTCGCGGGCCGTTAGATAACCCTGCGCGAAATAGGCGTCGTGGTCATTTTGGGCGAAAACGTGCGGAATAGCTAAATCATCGAAAATAACCGTCACAGGAGCTTTGGTACCGTTCAGGGTAATTTCTTCGTCGGTATTGTTAATTGACTCAGCATTTTGCCAGAATCCAACAAAAGGACTTAGTAGTGGACCAAAGGCCGGAATACTTCCCCAGGAGCGATTTAATGCCCAACCCAATAATAATGTGAATAGCGATACGGCTATAGCCTTTGTATAACGCATAGTTAAAACAAGCAACGGAGACGT
>CAXTJJ010000598.1:0-3587 GCA_964244155.1 uncultured Spirosoma sp. | reverse complement strand
CTCTTCCCCGGAACAGAGGTTGTGCACGAACAAACTGTCTGGACGAAAGCGTATTTTCTGATTCAGCAAAACATGTATCGCCTTACGCTGACAGCACCTATTACGAATCGGGCATCCTGCATAGCTTTCCTGGTTGCAGGCCCCAAAAAAGCAGAACCGCTGAAAGAAGTACTCGCAGGTGAATACAATCCCCATAAGTATCCATCGCAGGTAATAAAGCCAGTGGATGGTGACCTGGTTTGGCTAGTTGATGAAAAGGCCGCTGCCCTGCTGCATAACTAAACCGCCTTTGAGGCACACTAAAACTCGAATAAAACTCGCCGTTGTCGCCTATCTCCCTCGTTGTCACTCGGCAGAGCCAAGCGACAACGGGGAGCGACAATTGCGAGTTTCACGTGCTCTATACATAAAAAAGACCTTCGATATCGAAGGTCTTTTTTATGTATAGAGCACTAAAGAAAGCGACTATTTGATAGAATCTTTCTTAGTTGTGTCACTCGTCATGGTCGATGTTGAGTCGCCAGCCGTTTTGGTCGAGTCGCTCATCATTGACGTGGAGTCTGTTACTGTTGTCGACGATTCGGTTGATTCGGTTTTCGAGCTGGAACAAGCCGTTGCTAAAGCCATCATCGAAAGAAGGAAGAATGCAGATTTTGCCATGTTGATGCTTGAATTAACGTGATTGATTTATGTCTACGCTATTAATTCGAAAACACCGGAAAAGTAACCCATATGATTCTACAATTTTCTGATTTACCCAACATTTTGTGATAAATCACTGAAAAGGCAACCAATAGTATTGTTTGAACAGCCCGAAACCACATATTCAGTTGTTTTAATAGAACGCCGATTTTTATGATGGCTACGATTAACTACGATTTTGCAGAGGCAAAGCAGCACTTGCAGTCTTTAAATCATAGCCATCATAAAAATCAGCGTTCTATTCTTTATAGAAACATGCCCCCCGACACTTCGATCCGCTGGCCGTTGATCCACCGGGCGTCGTCGGTGCAGAGGAACGCGACCACTCCGCCAATGTCGTCGGGCAGACCAACCCGGCCCAGGGCTGTGACCGATGCGACCTGGCGATTGACATCGGCGTTATCGCGAACGTGGCCACCACCAAAGTCGGTCTCGATAGCGCCCGGTGCAACCACGTTAGCGGTGATACCGCGCGGTCCGAGTTCTTTCGCCAGATAGCGGGTCAGGGTTTCGACGGCACTTTTCATGGAACCATAGGCCGATGATCCCATCATGGAAAAGCGCGCCAGGCCCGATGATATGTTGATGATTCGACCGCCGTCGGTTAGCAACGGCAGAGCCTTCTGGGTTAGAAAAAATACCCCTTTGAGGTGTATCGACATAACCTGATCGAACTGTTCCTCCGTTGTTTCGGCAAAGGGCGCGTAGAGTGCAGTACCGGCGTTATTGATCAGAAAATCGAACTGAATGGCCTGAAAGGTGTGGCTCAGGGTGGTCCGAACCTGCTCAAAAAACGCATCGAACGAGGCTACATCGCTTGTATTGAGCCGAAGTGCTGCGGCCCGTTGCCCAAGTTTTTCAATCTCGCTGACTACGGCCAGTGCTTCATCTGCCTTGCTGTGGTAGGTGAGCAGGACATCAATACCTTTCTGGGCCAGTCTGAGGGCCATGTCTTTGCCGAGGCCGCGGCTACCGCCCGTTACGAGCGCAATTTTGTGTTGAGTTGCCATCTGATTAGTTGTCATTGATGGCACAAAGGTGCGGCTTGAACGGGGCCGGGTTATGGTGACAGCTTCAGATTAAATGGTGAGTAGTTCAGTTTTTTGCCAGGCTTCCTGCAAAATAGCTTCCCGATACTGCTTTGGTGTGACGCCTTGAAACCGTTTGAAGAACTTGGTGAAGTTGGAGGGGTCGAAGGTCAGGAGTTGGGCGATGCTGGCAATAGAGCGCTGGTTATCCTGCAACATGGTTCGGGCAATATCCATGATCTTTTCCTCAAAAAAGAAACAGGGCGCCTTGCCAGTTGTAAGTTTGATCGTGTTGCTCAGGTGCGTAGGGTGAATATTCATCTCCCCTGCAATGTCCCGAATCTCGTACATGTCCAGGACGCGCCCTTCCACAATATCGGCCAGATGGCGGTCGATGATGCGGAGAAAGTCGGCGGTTATTTCGTGCTGCCGGGCGGCTATTTTCTGGGGTAGTTTGTAGGTTGCCATGGTCGATGGTTTGGCGTTCTACCAACATTAACCGTTTTTGGTGTGGTTTAGATCAACTCAACTGCGCTACTGATTATTTTAGTCTTGTGGCGAACGGGTGCGGCTCAATACCAATCAGTTTGAGTGTGGCATGTTCCGGGTGAAGCGGGTTAAGGAGGTAATTCTTTTCTATCGGTGATTGAGCGGACGGAACGCACATAATCCAATACGTTCGCTCACTAATCCATTGCTCCGTAATATCGGTCAGGGCATCCAGATAGGGCCATTCGTTCCAGTTTTCGGGTAAAGATGCTGGATCAAGGTAAGTGATAGATGCGTCATCAGGAATACTTACAGTCACTAATGATCTGCCTTTAGGTAAGGCAGGCGAGTGGGCTAATATCTCTAATTTAGCTAATGAAACGTGCTCGGTGAGATAAACTATTGGTGTGCCCAGGCGATTCCAGCGCCCTGAACTATATAGTCCGCCTGAGCCACTCAGATCGCTGGCAAAGCGATCATCTGCGATTCGATATACTATCATGAAAAAAGGCTAGACTTGGGCTTGAGCAAGTTTTAACTTTTTAAAAGATGTGTTATTACTTAATTAGCGGCTTTCTGAGTCAGGAAAAGATTCCGTGCAGAATTCGGTTCAACTCATCCATCACCTGTTGTCGACCAATCATTGAATCCAGCATATCTGTTGGGCGTTGGTTGCCCATGGCCGGGATCTTGGTCTGAAACCAAGTCTCAAAGTCAGTTTCGTCTCTAAACACATCTATACCTTTGGCATAGAGTTCGGAAAGCGAGACGGCTTTCTCTGTTTCATCCTGAGTCAGCGTAGATTTTGTCTTAATCCGACGTTGGTATGTACTTTCTGAAATCGAGAGAATATGACTCATTTCTTTGTTTGTAAAACCAAAATTATTCTGTAGAAACGCTACCGCTTCCATAGGCAGGCCTTCCTTTACAAGTTCGATCAAATCGAACTCGTGACGAATCTGCCGTTTTACAAAACGTTCGCCACCCAAGCCTGCCATAATCTTTTGAACTGATACATGCATAGTTATTTGATAGTTTTGATACTGTCAAATGAAAATAAGTAATCAAAGATAACGAACCGCAGCCGCTAAAAAAAATCGCATAAGTGAATACTTACCGGAGCCTCATGTACCTTTGCGGCTGAATTACCAGACAGCTTTTGTCTAACTTCTTATATCCTTTCGTCTATTCATGGAATACCGCATCGAAAAAGACACGATGGGCCTGGTACACGTCCCGGCCAACGTTTATTGGGGCGCTCAGACGCAGCGTTCAATCGAAAACTTCAAAATTGCTCAGGACATCAATAAAATGCCCCGCGAAATTATCCGGGCATTTGCGTACCTCAAAAAAGCAGCCGCCCTGACC
>CAXTJJ010000597.1:0-3589 GCA_964244155.1 uncultured Spirosoma sp. | reverse complement strand
CGCTATGAAACACCCAAACAGCTGGGGAGCCGCCTGCCCGACGCCCGAACGCTGTTGTACTGGAATCCAGAAGTACGCACCGATGCTCAGGGAAAAATTCGCACGCAATTCTTCACCTCCGACCAACCCGGCACCTATGTGGTTGACGTTAACGGCCTGACAACAGACGGCCACGCCGGCAGCCAGCGGGTTTTGTTCGAGGTAAAAAACATACCCAGGTAGGTGAGTACAGTACGGCGTTTTAGCGTAGAGTACGTTGCTTGCAGAACGTCTGACCGTATCCCTTATGAATCATTCATTCCAGGGCTTTCTTACAAAAAGGCATAGAACCCGGCTGACACAGATTAGACGGATTCGGGCGGATAAAACCTATTTACTACCGATCATTTCTGTCGTGAAAATCCGTTCAATCTGTATTATCCATGTTCCCTGTCATTTCATTTTAGCGGTCTTGTCGCTGGTTTTGTGGCTAACTACTATAACACCGTCCTGCGCACAAACGCCACTGGCTACTAGTACCCTGCAGGCCAACGGCTCGTTGGCCCGCCCCTGGACGTACTGGTGGTGGATGGGCAACGCGGTAAACGAAGCGGATATTACTAGTCAGCTCGAACAGTTTGCAAAGGCTGGTCTTGGCGGGGTTCACATCATCCCGATCTACGGCGTTAAAGGGTTCGAAAAGAAGTTTATTCCCTTCCTGTCAGATCGCTGGCTGGCCGTATTTGCGCATACAGTTCATGAAGGAAAACGGCTGGGCATGGGCGTTGACCTGACTACCGGCACCGGCTGGCCTTTTGGCGGGCCGGGGATTTCACACGCCATGGCCGCTAAAAAATGGGAAATCGTGAACGAGAAACTCACGTCCGTACTGACGAACCAGCAGGTAAAACGGCCTGCACCGGGCGGACAGGGATTGGTTATTGACTACTTCAGCAAACAGGCGGTTGACCAGTATTTACGACGCTTCGACTCAACACTTAACCAAAAACCAGAAAAACCCCGCGCCGTTTATAATGACTCCTACGAGGTGTACGGAGCCAACTGGACAGACAACTTCCTGACCGAATTCAAGACCCGGCGCGGCTACGACCTCAACAGCCAGTTAGCCGCTTTTCTGGATACGACCCAAACAGCAACCAGCATCCTCGTTCATCAGGATTACCACCAGACACTGGCCGAATTGTTACTGGACGGGTTTGCCAAACCCTGGGCCAACTGGGCGCATAAAGCAGGCTATCGAACCCGAAATCAGGCGCATGGCTCGCCGGGAAACCTGATCGACCTCTACGCTGCCGCCGATATTCCCGAAACTGAATCCTTCGGTTCCAGCCGGTTTCCAATTCCAGGCTTGCGGGTCGATGCCAATTATGAAGTTGACCGCTTTGGGACGCCCAATCCACTGGCCATGAAATTTGCCTCCTCGGCGGCCAATTTAACAGGCAAACCACTGGTCAGTTCGGAGACCGGCACCTGGCTGGCAAACCATTTTCAGGTGTCGCTATCGCAGATAAAACCACAGGTCGATGAACTGTTTGCGTCGGGGATCAACCACATTTTTTATCACGGCATCCCCTACTCGCCCCCTTCCGAAGGCTGGCCCCGCGTGGATTCGCCGGGCTGGCTGTTCTATGCGTCTACCAATTATGGCCCGACCTCGCATTTCTGGCCACATTTACCCTTGCTCAACCACTACATCGAACGGTGCCAGACGCGTCTGCAAAGCAGCAAGCCTGATAACGATGTGCTGGTCTATTTCCCCATTCATGACTTATGGACAACCCAGGCAAAATCGGCGGGCGGTATCCACCAGTTGGAAGTTCACCACGTCGAACGTTGGTTGCTACCCCAACCCTTCGGGCGGTTGTGTGAACAATTGACGGAACATGGCTACTCGTTCGATTATGTATCCGACGCCTTGCTAAATAACTTAACAGCCACGAAACAGGGCGTTCGTAGTGCGAGTGGCGCAACCTATCAGGTCATTCTGGTGCCACGTACCACGTACATACCCGAAACCTCGCTGCGACAGTTGACGCGACTCGCTCAACAGGGTGTACGAGTCATTTTCGATGGGCAGTTACCGAAACAGGCGTCCGGCTTTCACACCCATCAGGAGCGGACTGTAGTAGTTCAGCAACTTAACAAAACACTTAAGAAATTACCTACCGTAACCGTTACTTCCGATCTGTTTGGGACGATGAATCAACTGAGCGTTCGGGTAGAAGGCTGGGCATCAGAAGGGCTTTCGTTTATCCGCAAACGCCGGACGACGTCTGGCAAGAAGACAAGTGGTGTAACAGATACAACCCAGTATTTCATTACGAATCTTGGCAATCGGTTCCACCAGAATTGGATTACCCTGTCGGCAACCGGGCACGTGACGGGGTACGATCCGCTGACCAATCAACAAAAGTCACTACCCATTCGGCAGGGGAAAAACAGGAAAAGCGAGGTATATCTGGCACTGGAGCCGGGGCAATCACTGTTCATCAATGTGAGTCCGGGCACGCCTGTTTACAAAAACGTCGTTACGTCTTCGGCCCCGGCAGATGTCATTACTCTAAAAACACCCTGGCAGATTCAGTTCGGAACGGGACGGCCCGCTCAAACGACATCCGCTACTATGCCGAACCTCGTTTCATGGACAACCCTCTCCGATTCGGCGAGTTACTTCTCCGGCACCGTCCGCTACACGACCACGTTTGACTTGCCCGCCGGAGTTCGTATTTCGGATTACACACTCGACCTCGGCGATGTACGCGAAGTAGCAGATGTACGGCTGAACGGCCAGCCGGTGGGCACTGGCTGGTGTATTCCTTTCCGGCTCACAATTCCTGCCAGCCAACTGAAAGCGCGCGACAACCAACTGGAGATAGCCGTAACCAACCTGTCCGCCAATTACATGCGGCTTTATGACCGACAAAATCCGGGCTGGAAAAAGTTTTATGATATCAACATCGTCGATATTCGCTATAAGCCATTCGACGCTACCAAGTGGGAGGCTATGCCATCCGGTTTGCTTGGTCCTGTAACGCTGACACCAGTCGTGAAGTAAGTGTGCAGGGCTTTCTTATAGAAAATCACCTACCATGGCCTACAATTGGATCACGGATGACGCGGATTGAGCGGATTTTCACGGATAAAGTCTATGATTGTCCATTTTATCCGTGAAAATCCGCTCAATCCGCGTCATCCGTGATCCAGTTCTTTTTTTATAGGAAAGCGCTGATTATGTAAATTATAAGGCTTCTCCCAAGACCTGGTTTACGTCATTTTTTGACTCAGGCTAGGTCTTGTTACCGTTTAATAACAAGATAGTCGTTCGGCTACACCTAAGGAATATATTCGTATCGAAATAAACGTCGATTTACCCGCTCTGAATTTTATAGTTTTTATACCGGGTACGTTTATACCTGAGTATCTTAATTAAGTAAATAGTACCACTCTACTTAGTACTAGTTTACCCGGCTCTTTTACCAGAAAAGTAGTCCTGTAAAACCATTGATTATATTTCCCGATTGCTATATAGCGGCTTTTATACGCGTATATGTTTAGTTGAAAAAAATCTATTCACTATGAAAATTGTGAG
>CAXTJJ010000596.1:0-3600 GCA_964244155.1 uncultured Spirosoma sp. | reverse complement strand
TTTCATACCGGCGTAATTCGAAGATGCGTGGTTTTTTCTCCGGCAATTCCAGCCGGGGCATGTTGGTAAACGCTTTCAACAAGGAGCTCTCAATGCGTTCATAGGCCGGGAGGGTGGCGTCGGCGGTCAAATACTCCGCTCCGGCTTGCTGGTAAGTTGAGTCGCTGGCCAGTTGGTCGGGCGCTTTGAAGTAAGCGTCCAGCGAATTAAAGGGGATGACAGCAACCAGTTTCGTAAAGCCTTGCGGAAGGTACTCGGTAAAAACGCCGACTGCCGTACTGCCTAATCGGTTGTAGGCCGGAATAGCCGCCTGTTGAAAATAATTCTGGACCGCTTTAAGCTGGCGGCCGTTCTTCAGGGTATAAACCCGTAGCTCATAAAACTCCGGGTTTTGGTTCTGTTGAGTCGATGAGGCCGCTGCGGTTTGATTTAACGGATTCATAACACCAGCCACAGTACTGGTCATAAGGGATGCTTTCACGAACTGACGTCTTTTCATAAAGAGTGGTTTTCAAAATTTGCTGACGAAATGTTGTCATTTAGTCTCCTGGTAAAGTGTGGATGCCGACCGTTCTACCATATCGATTTACGAGTCAAAGTGGATTATTCTGACGCTTAGATCCTCTGTAAGGTATTGGCTACGCAGCTTAGTCCGATTTACAACTGCCTGTTTATCTCGTTCAACAGATACGCTTTCGGGTCGTTGAAGTACTCCCAGAACATAACGCCCGCCAGACCATGCTTTTTCACATAGCTGCACTTGGTCTTAATGGATTTCTCGTCGTCGTAGGAGACAAATCGTTTCAGGCTCGCATTGTACAGGTAGGGTGCTTTGGCCCGGCGGTCCCAGTGGCGTTTGTAGGCCGGATCGGTCAGTAAGCTATCTTTGATGAATGTGTAGCCGCCACCCCGTTCCACTTTCGTAATGGTTCTGGGGTGGGTGTTGGGATTGTCGTTCTGCAACTGCCACGCCCGCCCATAAAAGGCCATACCCAGCAAGAGTTTAGTGGGGGGGACGCCTGCCTTTTCGTACAACTTTACGGCCCGGTCGCCGGAGCTTTCGTTATCGACCTTACCCGATGCACGCAGGTTGGTATGATGCCCGGCCAGCGGCCCACCGGTGAAAAAATCATAGGCCATCACGTTGATATAATCCAGGTATTGCTGCGCTTTACCCATGTCGGTATGCGTGAAAATAGCCTCGAATCCGGGCAGGGCTGTTGTAACCAGATAATCCTTGCCAGTTTGCTGCTTCAGGGTGTTGAGCTGTTCCCGAAGGGCTTTAAAGAGCAGCGTAAAGTTTTCTTTGTCTTCGGGCCTGAACACGTTGTCTTCGCCTTTCATGCCGGGGTACTCCCAGTCAATATCGACGCCATCCAACTGGTATTCCCGAACAATATCTACGGCCGAAGCGGCAAAGGCAACTCGCCCGGTATCGCTCACGACAGCATCGGAGAAGTTCTCGCTCCATGCCCAGCCGCCAATCGAGATCAGGATTTTGAGGTTGGGATTACGTAGTTTGAGCCGGTTCAGGTTCTTGAAATTAGTAGAATCGGTGGCGAGGTTATGGAGCCAGGCCCGGTTCTTGCGAACATCGACAAAGGCATAGTTAATGTGGGTGAGTTTCTCAGCCTCAATCTTGTCGGTATCGACCAGACCGCGAAACCCGCCCACATAGGCAAGCACAATCCGTTTGGCGGCAGGGTCGGGTTTAAAGCCGACAAGGAGCATAACAAACGATACAAACGTGAGTAAACAAACAGGTCGAAACATGAAAAAACGCGTTAGATTAATAAATAATAGAAAAATTGGGCTTTATGTACTGTAACCAGCCAAGGTAACGAATTGTGTCAGGCGAATAAACATACTTGTTATTGACGCAATTACCCCGCTCATTGCCGCATTCACACACCCTCGATTTATTGGCTGACGGCTACCTTTGTTAGGTAAACATCAAACAACAACTACTTATGGCAACCAAAATTTTTTTAAACCTGCCCGTTAAAGACCTTAACAAATCGATCGAATTCTTCACCAGTATCGGTCATAGTTTTAATCCTCATTTTACGGATGAGAACGGTACCTGCATGATCATTAGCGAGGACATTTACGTGATGCTATTGGTTGAGGATTTTTTTAAAAGCTTTATCAAAAAAGAGATTGCGGATACCAAAACAAGTGCCGAAGCGATCATCTGCCTTTCAGCTGAAAATCGGGAGGGGGTAGATCAGTGGGTAAGTAAAGCGGTAGCCGCTGGAGCAACAACTCTTGATGAACCGGACGATCAGGGCTTTATGTATAGTCATGGTTTTCAGGACCTGGACGGTCATCTCTGGAACATCCTGTACATGGATCCTGGTGCCATAAGTCAGGAGCAACCCGCGTCGGAGGTTAGTGCTCAATAAGACAATTGAATAGTCTGGACTACAATAGATAGGGTATAAAATGGACACAAACAGCCGCAACGGGTAATTTCTGTTGCGGCTGTTTGTCATTTGCGTAGGCCTTGTTTCCTGATAGATAAGCCCTTTCGACTAAACGGGTTGAGTACGGATATATACTATCAAAACACGCACCCTTATGCCTCCACTATTTTTAACCAAGAAAGGACTCAGCTATGATAGCCCCGAGTTCAACGCCATTGCTCATGATTTGCAGGGCAACATTTTAAAGTCACACGGGCGAAACCATACCTCACACATTTTTTTTACGTTTCACCCCGGTAAAGCCGGTAGGGCAAAGCGGTTCCTTCGGGAGTTTTCATACCTCGTTACGTCGGCAGCTAAACAGAAGGCGGATACTGTCGACTTCGAACAAAATAATACCCAGCATCTCTTCACCGGGCTCTATTTGAGTGGAGCGGGGTATGAGTATCTGGAAATTCCCGATGCTCAAACACCCCCTGATCCCAAGTTCAGGGCCGGTATGGAAGCGTCCAAAGATAACCTGAACGACAGTCCGGAGAACTGGGATGCAGGCTTCCGCGATGACTTTGTGCACGGCATGATCTTGCTGGGCTATGGAGGCAGCGAACGCGCTGATATCCTGGATTGGGAAACCCTGAACGTGATGAACGCGCTTCGGCACGATGGCCTGGCCCACGTGTTTGTGGAACGTGGCGACGGTATCAAGAATGAAAACAACGACGACATCGAACACTTTGGGTATGTAGACGGTATCAGTCAGCCGCGTTTCTTTCAGGAGGAACTGAATCCAGACCAGACGACCAACTGGAATCCGCTGGCATCCTGGGATCTGGTGCTGGAAGAAGACCCCGGCGGAACGCCCGGCCAATCATTTGGCAGCTACCTTGTGTTCAGAAAACTCGAACAGCACGTTCGCGATTTCAAACAGGCAGAACAGGTTCTGGCTACAGCGCTTAATTTAGGCAGTGGACTGACCGATCAGGATGAGATAAACGATGCCCGCGAAGTAGCTGGTGCCATGATTATCGGCCGCTTCGAGAATGGAATGCCTGTTACGCTTAGTTCAGCCGACAAGGTACTAAACGCGCACCATGACCCAGCCATCCCGGTGAGTGGTAATTTTGTGGGAAAACTCAATAACTTCACCTACGAAAGTGATCAGGACGGGGCACGT
>CAXTJJ010000595.1:0-3638 GCA_964244155.1 uncultured Spirosoma sp. | reverse complement strand
AACCTGTTTCAACCGATAATAACTTGTTCCGGTCAAGGGCTCCTGATCCAGCAGCGAGTAGTTCTGTTTCCCATCCGACTGCCCAACGGCAGTTACGCGCCCCACTGCACTAAACTCATGCGCATCGCGACTACGCTGTACCTCGAAGTAATCGCTGTTATCTTCCCAGGCAGTTTCCCAGTTCAGGGCGACCTGGCCACCAGCAACGTTAGCCTGAAAATCAACTAAATGAACAGGCAAGGGAGCTAACCAGCTCAAATCTTCAATTGTTATCGTTTGCGCTCCTGGATTGGCGATGACCTGAGCGGCATCGTTACAGTAGGTGATCGTAATTTCGGTGACCACATCCGCAAACGTAACTTTATTGCCCGGATCGGAAGCTGACGGTGGCGCATCGCCAGTACCCATTACCGTATTACCCGAAATACTTGAGTATGTACCCGCCGTGTTCGACGCGCTAATGGAAGGGGTTACATTGCCCCCGACATTTTTGCCGCTGACAGTTACCTTATCAACAAAATCAAACAGAGCACCATTGGCAGCACCCTTATCAATATTCAACAGCCTGAACGTTAACCCCTGGATGCCGGGACTAAAACTGATGGTAGTGGTAACACAAGCTGAGTTGGTTGTATGGTTGACAGCCAGTTGAAGCCCACGGCTGAATGCCTGGGGCGAATTACTTTGCAAACCGGCTGTTGTTCCGCCCATTACGACAGTTACATTGGTGGACGGATTACCAATGCCGGTATATGACCTGGACAGGACACCGGTTGTCCAGCCGCCATCGGTAGTTTGAAAGTCTAAATCCGGTTGTGCAAACGCAACGCTGTATAGCAGTAAACTGATTATCGAATAAATGTACTTCATCCTTAACTAGGAGTTATGTTCAGCCGGATAACCAGGCCGAGCAAGGTGAGCGAAATCCAAAGTTAAGTATCTATTTAAAGATAAAAAATGTCTTAATAAGTATCTAACAGCGTATCATTTAAAATTTATCGGTTCAGTCTATGTTTATTCTGTCTATGCTTGACAAATCATAGCGTATTTTATCCTTCAGGGTTTTAGTCTACCCCATTGCGTCTTCAACTTCCTATGGGCTTTAGAATAAGGACATACGGGCGGGACGCCCTTTAAATGAAATACACTCGGCAAAGCCAGGCGTAATCCTCCGTGTTTAACGCCTTTGCTTACGTACTTAATTCTGAGTTTGACCCTCCCGCAGGGCTAAAATCAGTTTTGTCTTCAGTTCATGTAACCCTTTTTCCAATCCAACGGGGTATGTGTGTGGATTCACAAAGCGTTTTACGCCCGGATGCAGCTTGGCCAGTTGGGCCTGCACTTTTGCCCGCACACTGTGAATGTCCGGTATGTCATAGACCCGTTTTCCCTGGCGAAATACAGGAACCAGCAAATCATCAGAAGCCTGATTTGCCTCGAAACGCCGACGTTTCGTAAAGTCCAGTGGGTCGATCATTGTGGCGGCTTTGCTTATTGAGTCATTCATGCTTTCCGCATCATAGACCATATCGGCCATAAAACCGCGCTCATCGCTGAACCGGCGCACCTGCTGAATACCCGGCGTCGATATTTTGATAGCCTGCTCCGACAGCTTCATCTTGTATTCCCAAACTGATGTTGTTTCTTCGGTGGTATGGTTTGCTGGCAGGCTGGGCTGGTCGTGGCGAAGCGCAGCTAACTTATAAACGCCCCCGAGTGCCGGTTGGTCAAAGGCCGTAACGAGTTTCGTACCTACTCCCCAGACGTTAATTTTAGCCCCTTGCTGTTTTAAGCTGCTGATAATCGTTTCGTCGAGGTCATTACTGGCCACAATGGCCGTATCCTCAAAACCGGCCGCATCGAGCAATTTGCGAGCTTCGATACTCAGATAAGCTAAATCGCCCGAATCGAGCCGAATACCGGCCAGTTTATACCCACGCTTCTTCAGTTTATGGCCGGTTTCGATGGCATGACGAACGCCCTGTAAACTATCGTAGGTATCGACCAGCAGGGTCACATTGTTGGGAAGTACATCCGCATACGCATCAAACGCCTGCTGCTCATCGTCAAATGACATTACCCAACTGTGTGCATGTGTGCCCCCTACCGGTATGTCGTACAGCTTACCTGCCAGCACATTCGACGTAGCATCGCACCCTCCGATATAAGCGGCCCGGCTGGCGGTCATGCCTCCATCAATACCCTGCGCCCGGCGCAGCCCAAATTCCAGCAAGGTATCATTTTCGACTACGAGCCGGAGCCGGGCCGCTTTGGTGGCAATCAGTGACTCAAAGTTAATGAGGTTCAACAAGGGAGTTTCGAGTAGCTGACACTGTAAAATCGGGCCGCGCACCCGCACCAATGGCTCATTCGGAAAGACTACCGTTCCCTCAGGGATGGCTTCGATATCGCAGGTAAGCTTCAGGTTAGCGAGGTAGTCAATAAAGGCCGCTTCAAACAACGGTTTTCCATCATTACCAACCAGCGTTTTAAGATACCGCAAATCTTTTTTCGAGAAACCGAAGTTACCGATATACCCAATGACATTGGCCAGGCCACAGGCAATGGTGAACCCTCCGTTAAAGGGATTTTTTCGAAAATAGAGATTAAAAACAGCTTCTTTCTCGGATGTTTGTGTTTTCCAGTAACCATAGGCCATCGTCACCTGATAGAGGTCCGTCAGCAAACTCAGCGAGGTGTCGTAAAGCTTATTTGTCATAGGCTGCGAAGGTAATTAAGCGGGGGCATCGCAGAAAATAGTATACAGAAAAAGATTTTTTAACTAATTTGGCCTAATAATTGTGAGGGGCACTTTTACCGAATGCTTACCTGCTCAACGTAACGAACTAATCTACAGACTACAGTACCATCCATGCAGAAATTAAGCCTTTCTCAGTCTCTCCAGCAGAAGCTATCTCCCCAACAGATTCAGTTTATTAAGCTGTTGCAGATACCTACGGTTGAGCTGGACACCCGCATTGAAGAAGAGTTGGAAATTAATCCGGCACTCGAAGAGGGTATGGATGAGGAATATGACCAAAAAGATGACGACGATTCGTTCGATGATACAGACGACTTTAAAGACCGCGACAATGACCTCGATATAGACGGCTATATCCAGGACGAAGATTATGCCGGGTATAAAATGCAGGGAGATGGCAACTATGGCGAGGAAGATCGTGATATGCCACTGGCAACCAGTTCCAGTCTTACCGACTCGCTGTTACAGCAGTTTGGCTACCTGAATTTGACCGAAAATCAGCGCATTGTTGGCTTACAACTTATTGGTAGTATCGAAGCCGATGGATACATTCGGCGGTCAGTTCAGGCTATTGTAAACGATTTGGCTTTCTCTCAAAACGTGTTCACCGATTCAGAAGAGGTTGAAGAGGTACTGCATAAAATTCAGTCCTTCGATCCGGCCGGTATTGGCGCGCGCTCGCTGCCCGAATGCCTGCTGCTGCAACTTCGACGCAAAGACCAGTCGGACCCTTATACCGACCTGGCCATTCGAATTATTGACGAATTCTTCGATGAATTTTCGAAAAAGCATTACGACAAAATCCAGCGACGGTTGAATATCAGCGACGAGTCGTTGAAGCGAGTTATCGACATCATCATCCGGTTGAATCCCAAAC
>CAXTJJ010000594.1:0-3677 GCA_964244155.1 uncultured Spirosoma sp. | reverse complement strand
TTTGCCGAGGGCTGGATAAGCTGCCCGGCTGAGTTTCTGTAGCCACTCACATCGGCGTCATTCTGGAAAACACCCAGCACCTGCAACACATAAAAACTCCCCACGGGCTGGCCATTGTCCGTTCGGGTCGTGTATTGCTGGTTCGCACCCACACCCCCGTCGAGAATCGGCTGACCACCGTTCAGGCCAATTACCGAGTTTTTGTTCAGGGTGGCATTACCGCCAATGCGATACGACAGGTCGTTGGTGATTTTTCCCCGCCAGTTCAGCGTGAATTCCAGCCCCTGATTGCGAATTGAAGCTGCATTAGTCAAAACGACACCGTCAGCATCGCCCGTCACGGAAGGCACTTTCACGTTAATTAACAGGTCACGCGCCTTTTTGTCGTAATAGTTTATCTCTCCCGACAGGCGTCCGTGCAGGGCGGTAAATTCGACGCCCAAATCCGCTTCTTCGGTCGTTTCCCACTTCAGATTCGGGTCTTTGATCTGCGTTATGGCGCTGCCCGGCGTGGCTACACCACCGCCGAAAGGATAGGCCAGGTTCGGCTGAACCGTAACCGTGTACGAATCCGACGGAATCCGGTCGTTACCCACCCGTCCCCAACTGGCCCGTAGTTTTAAAAGATCGAAAATGTGCTGGTTCTGCATAAACGACTCGTTGGAAAGCAACCAGCCAGCCCCCACCGATGGGAAGTAACCCCAGCGGTTCTGGGTTGGAAAACGTGAGGAGCCGTCGGCCCGAATAGTGGCCGTAAACAGGTATTTGTCGTTGTAATTATAGTTGAGTCGCCCGATGTAGGAATTCCGGGTGTATTTATCGCCGGTACCATCGTTGGTGGACGTGTTGGCGTTACCCGTGCCGATGTACCAGAGGTTCTGGGCCGCCGGAACATCTTTCCGAAAGGCCGTAAAACTGGTCAGTGTGTATTGTTCGGCGGTTGTTCCGGCTAGTACGGTTAAAGTATGTTTGTCGAACTTGCGATTGAAGGTCAGTAAGTTATCCCATGTCCAGTGAAACGTGCGGGTATTCCCGAAACTCAGGTTACTATTGGGATTGCGCTGGTTACCGCCCGCGTTGATGAAGGTAGTCGTGTCGTTGTTGAACTGGTAATTGTACACTCGACTATTCTGGTTTACCCAGTCACCCCCCATATTACTGCGGAAGGTAAGCCACTCAACGGGTTTTATTTCCAGATAAGCCGACCCCAAAAGGCGGTTGTCGGTGGCCTTATTGTTATTATTTCTAATGTCCAGAATAGGATTCCCTACATTCTGATAGACAGAGGTGTTTCCATACTTATTCCCTACCTGCGACTGGATAAGCGGTGCCGCCCGATACGCATCATTGTAGGCTGTGTTCAGGTTCGCAATCTGGTTGTCGCCGTTGGCGTAGGAGGCCGACATACCCACTTTAATGTGTTTGTTGAACGTGAAGTCGTTGTTGGCCCGGATCGAGAAACGCTTGTAGACGTTGTCGATCACGATGCCCTGATCGGTGTAATAGCCCGCGCTCAGGAAATAGGTCGATTTGTCAGTGCCGCCGTTGATAGACAGGCCGTGATTCTGCTGAAACCCGTTTCGCAGAATCTGGCCGTACCAGTCCGTAGAGGTTGTGCCGGGGTTAACGATGTTGCCGCTGGCCGCGCTTACGTAGTTAGCGTATTCGGCTGCGTTGGCCATTTTGACCAGATTGGCGGGCAGACGAAAACCAGCGTTGCCCGTATAATTGACCGTCATTTTGCCAACCGTTCCGCGTTTGGTCGTAATAATAATGACTCCATTGGCTCCCCGCGACCCGTAGATCGCCGTGGCCGATGCATCTTTCAACACGTCGACATTGACGATATCGGCCGTATTGATGTTCGAAATATCGTCGGTCAGTACGCCATCTACTACAAAGAGGGCGGCTGTTCCGGCCAGTGCCGTACCTGTACCCCGAATCCGAACTACGGGCGAGGTACCCGGCTGGCCGCTGCTGATAATCTGCACCCCGGCGGCTTTTCCCTGAAGGGCCTGCGTAGCGGTCAGGACTGGTTGTTTCACCAATTCATCGCCTTTAATGGTAACGGTTGCGCCCGTCACGTCAGATTTTCGCTGCGTGCCATAGCCCACAACGACTACTTCGGCAAGCGATTTCGTGTCTTCGGCAAGGGGCACGTTGATGACAGTTCGACCTCCAACGGCAATCTCTACAGTGGTGTAACCAATACTCGAAAAAACCAGGGTAGCGTTGTCTTCGGCTTGCAGGCTGTAAGCTCCTGTGGCATCGGTAACGGTGCCGGTAGTTGTTCCTTTCACCTGAACTGTTACCCCCGGTATTCCCACACTCGACGGTCCATCCGTCACCTTACCCGTTATCCGAATAGGAGCCCGGCCTGCGAAAGCTGATTGAAAAAATAGAAAGAGCAGCAGGCCAGCAAGCATGACTGCCCGCCTGCCCGCCTTTCGGTGGAGCGAAATGTTTTCCATAACTAATCTTGATTGAGTCGTTACTAATACAGCCTGAGTAATCGTTAATCTAAACAGCTCTGCTGATGTGTAACAAAAAATAGCACTAACTTTCTTATATTTTTTTGCACAAAAGTAGGGTGACGTCAGGCTGTCGCCTAAAAAATGGGTACATCATTACTACATCATATAGGCTTTTTTAGGCTGTACAGGCATTTTCTACTTACATCATGCCTTTTTGGAAGGGTATTTTAATGAGAGACTTGATAAACGACCGGGCCAGTTATGGGCTGGATCGTCTGCTAATTTGTTGTTTGCTGTTTATTGCGAGTATCGGGTTCAGTATCGCCCAGTCGCCGTATAGCTTTTGTCGACCGGAATTGATTCAGTACACCCGGCAAACGTATGGGGGCTATAACCAGAACTGGGGCATCGCTCAACACCCACAAACCCGATTTATGTATTATGCCAACTCCAAGGGCCTGCTCGAATTTGACGGGAGCCGATGGCGGGTGTATCTGTTGCCGCATCGACAAAAAGTGCGTTCGGTAGCCATAGACAAACAGGGACGGATTTTTACGGGGGCGCTTGGCGAGTTTGGGTATTGGTCGCCGGGATCAACGGGCGAGCTGATGTACCATTCGCTGACTGCTTTGATTCGGGAGCGGGCTTTCCAGACCGAAGAAATCTGGAATATTCAGATTACGACCCAGGGTGTTTTGTTTCAATCGTTTGCGTTCATGTACCGATATAAGAACGGGCAGGTTCAGAAACTGGACGTGCCGGGCACGATGCTGTTTGTGCATTCGGTACGCAATCGGCTCCTGCTGGAGGTGATCGACAAAGGGCTGTATGAGCTAAAGGATTCTCATTTTGTTCGGCTCAATGGCAGCGAGTTCCTGGGAAATGAGGCCATAAACACCATTTTGCCGGTGGGCGATACTGATCTTCTGATTGGTACGGAGCGGGCCGTTTATCGGTATGATGGCAAAACATTCAGGCCGTTCAACCCACAGCTTACGACCTTCATGCAGCAAAATCGGCTCAATCGTGGGGTGATTCTTGGGCCAGACCGTTATGCCTTTGGCACCTTGCTCAACGGGGTGCTGATTACGGATGGGCAGGGTAATACCCGTTACCATTTTAACCAGAAAAATGGCTTGCAGAACGGTACGGTTCTGTCAATGCAACAGGATGCCGACGGTAATTTGTGGGTTGGACTCGACA
>CAXTJJ010000593.1:0-3679 GCA_964244155.1 uncultured Spirosoma sp. | reverse complement strand
GGCCTATGGTCGCCAGTGCAATAAGAATAGCGGGGATATCGATCAACTGTCGACGAGCCAGCACAACCACGGCTCCGGCAATGGCCCCAACGGCAGCTACAGTCACGCCATCCACAAACGCTTTAACGCCCGGATGCTTCCCCCATCGTTTGAAGTAAGGAGCCGGTAGAATAGTGAATAGGTAACAGGGCAAAAACGTAGCCAAAGCAGCCACGCCGGCGCCCCAGAAACCAGCGACCAAATATCCAATGAAGGCCACCGTGATAACCACCGGACCGGGTGTAATCATGGCAACAGCTACTGCATCTAAAAACTGTTGTTCGGTTAGCCAGCCATACTCCTTAACGACGCCCCCATACAAGAAAGGGACAATAGCCAGTCCGCTGCCAAATACGAAAGCACCAGCTTTAGTAAAGAAAAGCGCCAGTTTCCAGAATATAGAATCGGTTGGTAACGCCAGCACCTGCGGCAGAAACGGGATCAGGCTACTTCCCGCGCCCGGACGCAACAACTGAGGTGGCGTTTTCATAAGCCAGTAAATCACCCCCGATAACAGAACCAGCCACAGTAATTCTGACTCCATGACAGCAGTAGCAACAGCCGATAAGCTGAATAAGACCCAGCCAAGTCTGTCTTTACCAACAGTCTTGTTTGTTAGTTTATACGTACCCACGGCGATGATACCAACAACAGCAGCCCCAATACCGTAAAAGATGGCCTGCATCCAGGGCAATCCCTCAAACCGTACATAAGCCCAGCCGAGCAACAATACCATGACAAACGACGGCAATACAAAAACGACGCCCGTGAGCGTAGCCCCTATGACCCCATAATGAACGTAGCCGAGATAGATGGCCAATTGGGCCGCCAGTGGCCCCGGTGCCAGTTGAGCCAGCGCCAGCCCTTCCCGATAATCGGCTTCGGATATCCACTCCCGCTCAACCACTAAGTCGCGGTGCATGGCGCTTACAAGGGCAGGCGGCCCGCCAAAGCCCAGTGTTCCTAGGCCCAGGAAGTACTGCACTAGCTCGCTCAATGAGTAAGGAGACGGTGTTTTCATACAACCAAAAAATAAATGGGCTAGTGTTTCATGCCGCCTGTTTTCCCTAGTTGGTCTAGAGCCGCCCGAAAGCCTTTAGCCAGCGTAGTAGCCGAACCTTGTCCGTAATAGTGCAGAAAGACAGTTCGCGGTTGTTCACCCAACAGATGGTGGTGCAGCGCAACAACCTCAATATTGTTGGCGCGTAAGGCCTTGATCACATTGTTAACTTCGCCTTCCAGCATGGCAATATCGCCCGCAATGTGAGCGGCATCCTGTTTACCGGCAAACGACGCCCAGGAGTTTAACCCGATGGCGGCTGTCATTGCGGCTCCCATCGCAACAATTTGCACATCATCTCGCCCTACGGTGTATTTATAAGTAGGCCCGTTGACTACACCTTTGTTGTTCACAATTCCGTCGAGTGCGTGAAGGTCGAACAGTTCCTTACCCGTCGAGCCTGGGGGACTGGTAGCTGCGCCAGTAGCTGGCACAGGTGTGCTGGGCTGATTTGCCGGAAACAGTTTCGTATTCCGAATCGCCTGCGCGTATTTTTTAGCCAGGTCAGCCGTATCCCCCATTCCATGCAGGTGCATGTAAAAGATTCGGGGCTGTTCGTAAAAGAAGTGGTTATGAATGGCTCCCACTTCCAAACCAGCCTCGTGAGTAGCGTCGATAAGTGGATTAACTTCATTTTCGAGCAATACTGTATCGCTCATCATCACGGTTTGTTTGCTGTCAAGCGTCTTTTTAAAGGCAACCCACCCGCCGAATCCGAACGGAATAGGTATCGGTTCACCCTTCATAGTAACCTTCAGGTCGTTACGGGGCAGTGGTACAGAATACGTTGCCTGTGCTTCGTTATACGTTCCTTTTTTACCCAACGCCCGGGAAATAGCCTCTTGCTCATCGGGCGATAAAGGGGGCGTTTTGCCAGGAGGCAGCGTCTCTATTGCAGGCGCTCCACAAACAGGAATCATACTCGTCAAGGCAGCAGCCCGCAAAAAATTCCGTCGCTTCATAAGATTTTCAGAAAAGGGTAAGTTGAGCTATTTACAGCTCATTGGGTTAAAAAACAATGCCAAACTGAAAGCCTACTGTTAGGGCTGTGGGTTTATCGTTCCCGAACCGAATGGGTATGGGCACTGCCACAAAATAGCTATTCGTTTTGCCACGCTTTACAATTTTATTGAGCACGGGCGTAAGTCCATAACGCCCGGATGTCTCAAATGCCAATCGACCGGCAAAAGTAAAGTCGCGGCCCAGGTTGACCAGCACACCCGGATGGAACAACACATTCGCGACTCTGCTAGTCCCGTGTTCAGCCCGGATCAGCGGCACAATTTCCACCGAGAATCCTACCTTATTAGTTTTCCACAGATTGAGCCCAATCGGGAAGCCAACTACATAATACGTGTTGAAATTAGTTTCGCTTCCTGTTTCGTCAATGGTAACCAATGGATGAAGAATACCCAGATAACCAGCCATACGCGGGAATACGGGTGGTGAGACAGGCTGCGACAAAGCAGCATAGGAACTTAAAATCAGCAGCAGTAAGCTTCCATAAAAAATCCTGGAAAATAAAATCCGATTAGGTGCTGCCTCCCCTTTCCGTTGATTATTCTTGCAATACAGTGCAGGCATAAGTTGTTCATTCTTGTTTCTTATGACAAGAATAAACCAGCTTAAAAACGGAAAATAGAACGCACTTAACCTTTTGTACTTACTTTACCTTTTTCCTCTTTTTACGGTAATCAGACGGATTTTGCCCCATGCGTTTCTTAAAAATACGGGTAAAATGACTCTGGTCGGAAAAACCGGTTAGGTAAGCAATTTCAGACAGACTATAGGTTGTCGTTTCCAGCAACTGAACCGCCTTTTCGATCCGTAGCTTACGAATATATTCACCAAAAGACAGGTCATCAAAGTAGCGGGCGAAGGTGCGGGACACATAGGTCGGATTGACATCCAGGCTTTCTGATAATTCAGACAGGCTAAGCGTGAGATTCGTATCAATCTGGTCTTGAATCAACTCTCTAAGCTCATTGACCCAGGCAGGAATTTTTCGTTTTCCAGAAGGCTTGAGGTAGGCATGAAGCACTTGCAGCAACAGCCGCTCGGTAGGGTTTTGGGTATGTTTAACTGCTTGAAGGTGCCTGGCCCAACTGTAGAGAGCATCGTAAATGACCATGCCCTGAGCCAGCAACTGTTGATCATCGGAAATATTAAACGCCAACCCAGCCGAAATAGCCCACAGCCCGGCCGCCTGTGCCGCCAACGCATGATCGTCGGTATCAGCCCCCCTCACAATTGGTGCCATAACGGCCAGAGCCGAATCGGTTAAGGCATGTTTTTGCAGAAAATAATCGAACGTACAACGGTCCTCGTAATGCGAATACTCGACACCCGGCACATCAAAAGGCGTAGCTCCCAGCGTCTGGGCTTGCCGAAGAACCTGGCCTTCGGGTACAAAAAGTATGGTTGCCTCCGGATCAATAAATCGCTTAATGAGCCAGGGACAAGCCAATCGGTCAATTTTAGGGCGTTCGCGGGTGATCCAGATCATAAGTAAAGCAACGATGTGAACTGATTGAATCGTTGGCAGCCAACCGTTTTTCTGAAAAATTGATTATTGACACC
>CAXTJJ010000592.1:0-3696 GCA_964244155.1 uncultured Spirosoma sp. | reverse complement strand
CAGAGGGCCTGAAGAATAGTCGACACTGGAACGCCAGCCCGGTCGTAAAGCCGAGCGTGAACGACCGACCATCCGCGCGACGACTAATTAAAAACAGATAATTACCGAGAATTCAATTACTATTTTTAATTTGTAAAAAAATTTAAAATCCGTTATCCCTTCACCTGCTCTAAACTCACGAATTAGCCAATGACACCTACCGCTCCGCCTAAAACCCAAAATTACACTGGCCCCCTGCTCATTATTGGTGCCTTATTCTTCGTTTTTGGCTTCGTTACGTGGGTCAACAGTGTGTTAATTGCCTTTTTCAAGCAAGCGTTTAACCTGAGTACCGTTGGTTCCAACTTGGTAGCGTTTGCCTTTTTCATTTCGTATACGCTGATGGCTATTCCATCATCGGCCCTGCTAAAACGAACGGGTTTCAAAAACGGAATGTCGATGGGGTTACTCATTATGGCTGTCGGTACAATTATTTTTGTACCAGCTGCCAAAGCCGTTTCCTACCCACTTTTTCTGATTGGCTTGTTCCTGATTGGTATTGGCCTGACCGTGCTACAAACAGCTTCGAATCCGTATGCCACGATTCTTGGGCCCCGCGAAAGTGCTGCCCAGCGCATCAGTTTCATGGGGGTTGCCAATAAGCTGGCTGGTATATTCAGTCAGTTCATTTTTGGTGGTTTGTTGCTGACGAGCGGCAATGCCCTTGCCGGAGCGGCAGCCCTGGAAAAAGTAGTGACGCCCTACATGATTCTAACGGGTGTACTGGTCGTACTGGCCATTCTGATCCGCTATTCAACCCTTCCCGAGGTATCTGAAGAACAGGACGATTCACCCGCCGAATTAACCCAGCGGACCAGTATCTGGCAATTTCCGAGCCTTGTGTTGGGTGTTCTTGCCCTATTTTGTTATGTCGGGGCTGAAGTTATTGCGGGCGATACGATCATCAACTACGGCCGGGCAATTGGCTTTTCCAACGACGAAGCTAAGTATTTCACAACGTATACCCTTTATGGACTGCTTGGCGGTTATATCCTTGGTATCATCGCCATTCCCAAATTCATCTCGCAGCAAATGGCGTTGCGCGTTGGGGCCATCCTGGCTTTGATTCTAACAACAGCCGCGCTTCTGACGGATGGTTTTGCCTCTATATTGTGTGTGGCGCTGCTAGGTTTTGCTATATCGCCAATGTGGCCTGCTGTTTGGCCATTGGCGCTGAACCGGCTGGGCAAATTCACCAAATTAGGTTCGGCACTTCTGATAATGGGCATTTCGGGTGGTGCGTTGCTACCACTGTTACATGGTTACCTGACCGATGCCATTAGTCCTAAAATGGCCTACGCGCTGCTCTTACCCCTGTTTGGTTATATTCTCTACTATGCCGTTTCGGGACACAAGAAAACGAACTGGTAATGCCATTGGATGTCGAACAACTACGGGTTGCCGCTGAAAATGGACATATTGAATGGCGGAAGCATACACTCCAACGGTTACTCGAACGTAATATTCTGCAAAAGGACGTGTTGCAAGTTTTGCGTACAGGTGAGGTAATTCGCTTGTATACTGATGACCGACCTTTTCCAAGTATATTACTGTTTGGAAGGGTATAGGAAAGGCCTTTACATGTCGTGGCTTCCTACGATAAGACCGATGACATAACATTTATCATTACGGTTTATGAACCTTCTCTTGACATATTTGAGTCTGACTACAAGACCAAAAGACAATGAAAAAGCCAGAAGTTTGCCCAATGTGTGGAGGGCATAAAGAAGCTGGGCACACAACATTCAGCGTGGATTTGGGTGATGGATTAGTGGTGGTTCGTCATGTTCCGGCACTGATTTGTAATCAGTGTGGAGAAGAATGGATCGACAATAAAATTGCCCAGCAATTAGAAGAAATTGTACTGGAAGCTCGTCAAAAAAAGCATCAATTAGAAGTATTATCACTTTGACTCCGTCAACACATACTATCGCGGTTTCAACCCCCGGTCGCATCTGCCTTTTTGGCGAACATCAGGATTATTTAGGCTTGCCCGTTATCGCGGCTGCTATTTCGCGTCGGATTCAGGTGGCGGCACATCAGTCAGATCAGCGTGGATTTCGGCTCAATTTGCCCGATATAAATAGCTCTGTCAATATCTCCTTTGATGGGCAACCGTTGCCCTATCCGCAGATTCGCGATTATTTCCGGTCGGCGGTCAATGTTCTGCTGCGCGAGGGGTTCACCTTCGAAAAAGGTATTGACGGCGAGGTACACGGCAATATACCGATCAACTCGGGCACGTCGAGTTCATCGGCTCTGCTCGTTACCTGGCTCACCGTGCTCACGCAACTCGCCGATAATCCGCGCACACTTCCTGCCGAACAGATTGCTGAGCTGGCTTATGTGGCAGAGGTACTGGAGTTTGGCGAACCCGGCGGCATGATGGATCATTACTCTACGGCTGTTGGGAATATTATCTATCTGGAATCACAGCCAAAGATTCGGTTGGAGAAACTCGTTCCGCCTTTAGGTACGTTTGTCCTTGGCGATTCGCAGGAACCGAAAGATACCATCGGTATTTTACAGCGGGTCAAATTCGGTATGCTGGCGATCATCCAGAACCTGAAAACGATAAATCCAGGCTTTTCACTGGAAACATCCGACAGTACCGAAGCGACCGAATTCAAGGATTACCTGACAAAAGACGAGTACATTCTTCTCAAAGGCAACTTATCGAACCGCGATATTCTACGCGATGCCCTGAGCCTGTTACGCTCTTCGGATGGATCAGTAGAGCCGTTCGATCACGTTCGCTTTGGTCAACTTTTAAACGACCACCAGGCGAACCTGAGGGATGCTCAACGTATTTCAACACCTAAAATAAACCGTATGCTCGACGCGGCTCTTACGGCCGGTGCTCTTGGTGGGAAAATCAACGGCTCGGGCGGTGGCGGCTGTATGTTCGTTTATGCACCCAATCAGCCCGAAATGGTTGCCGAAGCGATTGAACGAGAAGGCGGGAAAGCCTTTATTATCAATGTTGCGGAGGGAACAACACTCTCAACAAAGTAATGTGGATGATGGCCACATCAGTCTAAAATTTAATCAACTATTCACATTCAATAAAAAGATTTTAACCACAGAGGCACGAAGTACACAGAGGGCTGAAGGGGCACTTGCTTCCCCATTGAACCTCTGTGTACTTCGTGCCTCTGTGGTTAAAATCTTTTTGTGACTAACTAATTGTCTCGTAAATAATGGCTGTGAACAAACTAAATTTTATCGAATTCAATCTATTTTGCATGATAAGGATATTCATACGTCAACAGTCAAGCCAGCGGGGCGACACAACACTAGCGGACGTTAGCGGCTCGCTGGGCAGGAAACCAGGATGTTAGAATGGTCATCACGATGGTGAGGGCACCTGTCAGTAAAATGTCGCTGGCATCAAGCCGCACCGGATAAGCGTCAATAATCGAACTCACCATACCCATCCTGACAAAGCCGTAACTTTGCTGCGCCAGGCAAAGACCAACGCCCAAAATCAAACCGGAAATAGCACCGGTCAGGGCTATGATGGCCCCTTCGGTCAGGAAAATCCGACGCACCATTTGCCTTGTCGCGCCGAGCGCATACAGAATCAGGATATCGGCTTTTTTCTCAATAACCAGCATCGACAGGGAAAAGAAAATGTTGATCGACGCAACCAGAATG
>CAXTJJ010000591.1:0-3703 GCA_964244155.1 uncultured Spirosoma sp. | reverse complement strand
TTATCGCCCAGTACCTTCATATCGGGGCTTTTTCCCTTCAATGGGTCATACTCAAATCCTAAAGGTGTATAAAAAGGGGGGATACGGTCGGCGAAAACAATGTGGGTACCCACCAAGGTTGTAAGCGTAGCTAAGGCACTTTTCCGGAGAAAACCGCGCCGGTCGTGAATCTGATCGTACATTGAGTCAGTCTTGTTTTTCTTGCGTAGACAAAGTTGGTGAATAGTAACGAAATATAGTCAGCAAGTCCAATCAATAAATATGTATTACAAATCTGTCCGTAAGGTCATTATTACTGTCCCGGTTAGCGTATTTAACAGTTTTTAACCAATATCGCTTCCAGAAAAGGCGTTTTTAGTACATTACTCGTTAACTGCATTATGACTTATGAATACGTCTTCGCCGATTATTAAGAATGGAGATTTATTGATTGCCGAACCTTACATGGGCGACAATAACTTTGAACGCAGTGTCGTACTGATTTGCGAACATAACGCGGTTGGCACATTTGGTCTGGTTCTAAATCAGGCAACAGATATTCACCTTGGTGATGTGATCGAAGATATTCATACCGATTTGCCCCTGTTTGTGGGTGGACCTGTTCAGCAAAACACCCTGCATTTTATTCACCGTCGGCCCGATTTGATTGATGGGTCGATCTGTGTGGTTGATGATCTATACTGGAGTGGCGATTTTGAGCAGATCAAGAAAGCCGTTAACCTGGGCACGATTACCGAGCGGGATATTCGTTTTTTTATTGGCTACTCGGGTTGGAACGAAGGACAGCTAGACAGCGAATTGCTTCAAAAAGCCTGGATAATTAGTCGAACCAAAGCCGATTTTTTATTCGACACGCCAACATCCGAATTCTGGCGCGAAGTCTTGAAACGCAAAGGGGGTGAATACAAGTCGATTGCTCATTATCCGGTTGACCCCAGACTTAACTAGCAGTTATGCCTGGCGGGTAAACACCTTTACGGCGATTTCCTGACTTTTTTTAACCAATTTTGTAGCGGCCCGGCGATCCGGGGTATAAACCCGTTATTGACAGGTTAACTACCTTTCAACAGTCCCGTATGTATACATATCGTTCTCTACTTCTATTTTTTTTAGTGACTTCTCCCCTGCTTATGCAGGCCCAAAGTGATAAACCCATTGGCGGCCATTTCGGTGTTAAAATAGGCGCTTCCTTCTCGCAGGTGTCTATTTCAGGAACAACTGTCAATATCCCGAAACGTACCTTAGAGCCCAACCTGGGTGTTATGTACCGATATCGGTATAACAAGCTGGTGCTTCAGCCCGAGGTGCTACTTGCGGTTAAAGGAGGCACTTTTCAGCAGGAAGTAGTTGGGGGACGCTCAACCACAAAACATTCCTATTATTATGCAAGTGTGCCGGTTTTGCTAGGTTATATCCCGACAGAGGGCCTGACCATACAGGCCGGACCTGAGTTCAGTTATGCCCTTAATGCCGGATCAGAAAATGGCCCCGGTGCGAAAAATGACCTGGGGGCTGTTCTGGGCGTACACTACGACTTTCTGGATATGCTCAGTAAGTTAAGCTTGCATGTGCGCTATGTATATGGTTTCACCAATGTATCAAATGAAGCGACGGCATCGTATTACAACCGCAACCTTCAGGTGTCAATTGTGTACAATATATTCCCTAAAAAGAAAAAGAAATAAGGGCCGGCTTACCGTATACTGTTTACGGTATTCGGTGTATGATTTAGGGTAAGCTGACGCATTCCCTTTCGCGTCAGCTTACCCTAAACCATACACCGAATACCATAAATTACCTCCACATGCTTTCTGACTTCGGTATCATTCTGCTGTTTATACTGGCCGCGTTTGCGTTCATCGCTATCGTACTTTTTGTGGCGCGTATGTTACGCCCTCATAAGCCGAACGTAGAAAAAAACAGTACGTATGAGTCGGGAGAAGAGCCGATTGGCAATGCCAACGTGCAGTTTAATATTCGGTTTTATGTCGTAGCGCTGGTGTTTGTGTTGTTCGATGTCGAACTGGTTTTTCTGTTTCCCTGGGCAACGGTATTTGGTCAGGAGCGATTTATTAACGCCACAGGTGGCTTATGGGGATGGTTTGCCCTAACCGAAGCCATTTTGTTTGTAGTCATTCTTGCCCTCGGCCTTGCCTATGTTTGGGCAAAAGGCTATCTTGATTGGGTAAAACCACAACCGAAAGTACCATCAACAGAAACCAAAGTTCCAGCGCAGCTATACCAGCAGGTCAACGAACGTTACAAGCGGTAAGTCTATTCCGATTTAATCGGTCAAGGGCAATAGTTCTATTTATACTGTTGTCATCCAGTACGGCACTGGCTCAGCAACCTACCGAAGTTGCATACCGAGCTAAGGTCATTACGAAAACGGGAAATCGTTTTCGGGGAATCCTTTCAGATGCTACTGAGGATAACCTCTACCTAGTAGGTACTAATCGTGCCAGTAGTGATCGAATACCGTTTGCCAATATTCGAAAAATAGTGCTCCGCCGAAATAACAAAAAAAATGCATTGATAACCGGAGCCATTGTAGGTGGTTTACTAACGGGGTATTTAGCAAACCAGTCGTTACAAAAAAATCAGGTTCGCACGGCCACCACTTATGGCCTCACTTTAGTATTCTCTGCCGCTGGTGGTGCTGCGGCTGGCTTGCTGTTAGGCTCAGCGTTGGGTAATCGAAAAAGTATTGTTATTCGCCCTGCCAATTTCGGCAATCCCGACCGGAACCTGTTCAGGCAATTAGAACCTTTCACCTGGCACTATCAACACGATGTAATTAATCGGCTGCCAAAAACCAATCAGTAATATGACCCCCCAATCCATAACCGACAAAAGCGGTGAAGCCAGCGTCATTCTGATGCATTCGGAGGAACTGTTAAACTGGTCGCGGGAGAAGTCAATGTGGCCCATGAGTTTTGGGCTAGCCTGCTGTGCCATCGAAATGATGCAGGCCTTTGCGGCCAGTTATGACCTCGAACGGTTCGGTATTTTCCCGCGCCCTTCGCCCCGCCAGTCTGACATCATGATCGTCTCCGGCACTGTAACCTTTAAAATGGCTGACCGAATTCGGCGACTGTACGAGCAGATGCCCGAGCCTCGTTATGTGATTTCGATGGGGTCCTGCTCCAACTGTGGCGGCCCATACTGGCAGCACGGCTACCATGTTGTAAAAGGCGTTGATCGCATCATTCCGGTCGATGTGTATGTACCCGGCTGCCCGCCACGCCCGGAAGCGTTAATTGACGGCTTTTTGAAATTGCAGGAAAAAATCAGAACCGAGCATCCGCTTTCCGGCAATGAATAAGTTTCATCTGCCAAGTTTCGATCAGGCACTTGTGATTTCGTCGCATCAACCAATCATAACCCTAAATCCCTGAACCAAAAAAGTGAACGCCCTCCGCATATCCTTCAAACAAACGATGCAATCGCTTAGGCTCTTGTGGCTGATTTATGGTATCACCCTGGTGCTGGGATTGCTGGTTGCGCTACCGTTTTATAACACACTCAAGGTAGAAGATCAGAATTCGCTGGCTGTCCTGAATTTGCTCAAAGGCTTCGATTACACGGTCTACTCAGACTTTATGAATCGCAGTGGGCGGGTTATTTCCCCGCTCATGAGTGTTGGTCGCTGGTTAGGTGTGCTGTATGTTTTTTTGAGCGTTTTTTTTTCGAGTGGAATCCT
>CAXTJJ010000590.1:0-3726 GCA_964244155.1 uncultured Spirosoma sp. | reverse complement strand
AAACTCACCCGGTAGGATATTGCCACACGACTTGGCATGGACGATCCGGCCATATTCGTAGATTCGTTTAACCGGAAAAACCTGAGTTTGCAGGTGTTACCTGGTCAAAACCGCATTCAGCAAATTATTCGGTTGCTGCAACAGAAACCCGATAGCTCGGGAATCATTTACTGCCTGAGCCGGAAATCGACTGAATCACTGGCAGCCAAATTGCAGGAGAAAGGATTTAACGCAGCTTTCTACCATGCTAAAATGGACCCCGCCGACCGTTCCAAAACACAGGAAGCTTTCCTGCGCGACGATGTTCGGATTATGTGCGCCACCATTGCCTTTGGTATGGGCATCGACAAATCGAATGTGCGCTGGGTGATTCATTATAACATGCCCAAAAACATCGAGAGCTTTTACCAGGAAATCGGGCGGGCGGGCCGAGACGGTGCTGCCGCTCAAACGGTTCTCTTTTATAGCTTTGCCGATGTGGCTACTTATAAAGAGATGCTGGCAGAAAATAGTCCGGCAAATCTGGGTTTACAGCTAGCTAAACTCGAACGGATGCAGCAATATGCCGACGCGCACACTTGCCGCCGACAGATTTTGCTCTCCTATTTCTCGGAAGAGTTGCCCGAACCCTGCGGCAACTGCGACGTATGCCGCGATCCACGGGTTACTTTCGATGGCACAATTCTTGCTCAGAAAGCCCTGTCGGCCATTATTCGAACAGGCGAGCGGGTCCCAATGAACCTGCTCATCGACATTTTGCGCGGCTCACGAAGCCAGCAGGTACTACAAGGTGGCTACGACCAGGTCAAAACCTACGGCGCAGGTCGCGACCTTCGCTTTGAAGACTGGCGCAATTACATCCATCAGCTCATTAATATTGGTGTCATTGAAATTGCTTATGACAACCACTATGCCCTGCGCAGGGGAATTCTAGCCGACCAGGTGCTTTATAGTGGCCGTAAGATTAATCTTGTCCGCCCTGACGATGCGCCCAAACCGGTGGTCGAGAAAACACGGTCCAAGCCCGAAACCCAGCGCGACGATCTGTTCGAGCGACTGCGTATACTCCGTAAAGAACTGGCCGATGAACAAAATGTGCCTGCTTACGTTATTTTCACAGATACGACACTCGAAGACATGGCTCGCCAGCGCCCTACCACTCCTGATGCGCTACGCAATGTGAGTGGCGTAGGTGAACGGAAGTTGCAGTTGTTTGGCAAGCGTTTCCTGGAAGAGATCGTTGGCCATGTTCGGGGCCGGGTTCAGGCGGGCGAAAAACCCAAAGGGTCTACCCAGTTGATAACACTCGATTTATTCAATTCCGGCCTGACAATTGAAGAGATTGCCAGCCAGCGCCAACTTACTACCGGCTCTGTTGCCAGCCATCTGGTCCAGTTGGCCAAGGCAGGTTATGACATTGATCTGGTATCCTTGATTGACCCGGCCGATCGACGCGAAATTGAGAAGGCAATTGCCACAGTAGGAATGGAAGAAGGGCGATTAAAGGCGGTTTTCGATCATTTAGGCGGGCGCTATGACTATGGTAAGTTGACCCTCGTTGCGGGGCTTTTATGAAAATAAAATCCTGTTTTCAGGCAAACCGTTGGATAATTCTTAGGCGATAATTTTGTATGTAACCGAAAATCAATTATATTTGTTTTCTATAATCAGACTGACCCGCTACTTCGGTACGGGTTTTATTGTCTATATGTGCCACAACAACTGATGAAATTTTGATAAAAGAGGTAAGTTTTTTACTGCTCATGGCCGCTGTTAAACCAGGCGTCGCTGCGTCGGCCCTCGCGCTTCCCATTTTTGGGGCCGACACGAACCGGTCTCATCTGTTGTCGAACGGACTGAATAACCCACAACTCTTAGTCGTCGATTCGACCAGCCGCCCCTTTCCGATCTATTTCTGCGGAGAGGAGGTTCCCGTAAATGAGCCCCGTGTATCGCGTCGGTGGCTGCAAACACTCCGGTCCTATGGAGCTCAACAGGAGTTTCTGGTCGATCTTCGAACGAGAGCTTCGACCTTTTTTCCTATCATTGACCCAATTCTTCGCAAGTACAAAATTCCCCGTGATTTCCGCTTCATGCCACTAGCCGAAAGCGCCCTCGATAACAGCAGCGTATCCTACAAAGGTGCGTCGGGATATTGGCAGTTAATGCCTGGTACGGCACGCGAACTTGGTTTGAAAGTTACTGGTGGCGTCGATGAGCGTTATAATCTCCAAAAATCGACTGTAGCCGTTTGTCGGCATCTTCACAAACTCTATCGGGAATTGGGTTCCTGGACGCTGGTAGCGGCCGCATATAACGGAGGAATCACCCACATTCGTAATAAAATGGAACAACAGGACCAATCGAACTACTATCGACTCCAGTTGCACCGCGAAACAAGCTACTATCTGTTTAGAATTCTGGCATTCAAAGAGTTACTCAGCAACCCGCGCCAGTATGCGCTTATGTTGCGTAGCTCTACCATGGCTGAACTCATGAAGCCACTGCCGAGCTGGCACAAGCCGCTTGCCCTGCCAAAGAAAATTAAAGATTCGCCAACCATTGAACTGGTTGATGAGGATAATTCTACACTTAGCTGGGGCCCCCGTCCGAATACGTCATTGACCAGAACCCTCTCGGACGCTGAACAACTCATTGCCGATGCAACTTCCAGTAGGCCTAACGCGCCCCTGTCCGATTTGGAGCAGCAAGGCCAGCATCTACCCATAAAGAAATTAATGATGGGCCTGATGGTGCTTCGTTTCCGGCGGCCACGCTTCCTTCAGTGGAAAAAAGGAGAAGGTATACGGCCACTGCATTTTTGGGACTGGTTATAAAACACTTATAGTACAGATAAATAAAAAGCCGCCCAAAGAGGTGGCTTTTTATTTATATAAATTTATGTGTTTACTACATAATAAGTACATAAATAAAAAATAGTCTACAAATAAAGGATTTGTAATGTGTTAGAATGGCATAGCTTTTGCCCCTAATAGCTGTATATCCATACGCAGAAAATATCTCTAGGCAGAGAAAGTTACTATTGATTTACTATCTAGTTTAAAAGCTAATAAATGATTAAACGTATACTTTCCACTTTAACAGATTTTTTGGTCTTACTGCCGTTGGTGGCTGTATTTATTGTGGGAAGTGCCTTTTCTTCCAGCAAGCTACTCAATACGCCAACTATATATACTGAGGGGAAAGCAACGACATCTTCAGCATTCGATCCAAGGTTAAGAATGGCTCTCCCTCCTGTTTACTTCTGTGGAGAATCAGTTCCTGTACATGAAGAAGTCGTTGCCCGTCGACTGGTTTCAGCCCTCATACGGAATACGGCTCAAAATCAGGCTTTGCTGCGCATTCGACATCGGGCGGCTGTCTTTTTCCCGATCATCGAACCTATTCTGGCTCATCACGGTATACCGCTCGATTTTAAATACCTGCCTCTTGTGGAAAGTGCCTTACAGGGACTTGCCATATCACCTAAGGGAGCGGCTGGTTATTGGCAGTTTATGCCCGCGACTGCCCGTGAACTTGGCTTATCGATAGGACATGGCATCGACGAACGACAGCATTTAATCAAATCGACACATGCGGCTTGCCGATATTTGCGCTATTTATATAATCGACTGGGTTCCTGGACATTAGCAGCAGCTGCTTACAACAATGGGATTGGTGCGCTCTTGAGTAACATCAGACGCCAGCAGCAACGCGATTATTATT
>CAXTJJ010000589.1:0-3726 GCA_964244155.1 uncultured Spirosoma sp. | reverse complement strand
CAACTGTATAGCTTTCGCAACCAGTTTGCGAAAGATGTTCCGGGAACGATGGCGAAAGTGAAAGAAATGGGGTTTCGGGAAGCCGAGATTGCCGGAACCTACGGTTTGAGCCTGAGCGACTTTCGTAAACTACTGGATCAGAACGGTATCAAGGCCATTAGTACGGGAGCAAGTTTTGAGGATTTGGATAATAATGTGCCAAAAATCCTGACAGAAGCGAGAGCATTAGGTGTCAAGTACGTCGTTTGCACCTGGATTCCTCATGGAGGGGACGCTTTCACAATTTATGATGCCGACCGGGCCATCGACGTGTTCAACACGGCCGGAAAACTATTGGCCCAAAATGGTATTACGCTCTGCTACCATAATCACGGGTATGAATTTCAAACCTACAAAGACGGCACATTTTTCGACTATCTGGCCGAGAATCTCGACCCAAAATCGGTTAGTTTCGAGATGGATGTATTCTGGGTAAAAGCACCCGGTTATGACCCGGTGGCACTGTTGCAGAAGTACCACAAACGGTTTCTGCTCATGCACCTGAAAGACCGCAAGCCCGGCACTCCCGATAGCAATACGGGCCACTCCGATGTAGAATCGAACGTGGTGCTGGGACAGGGCGATGTGGGTATTGCCGCAGTTATGAAACAGGCCAGGAAATCGGGCGTGAAGCACTTCTTTATTGAAGATGAATCATCGCGCTCAATGGAACAAATGGGACCAAGTCTGGCCTTTCTATCAGGCCTGTAAAAGGTGTTTAAACGCAAGGGACGCCAACAAGGCTGTTGATTGCGTGGTCTCTCTATTTTTTCTGTCCAGCGTAGACCTCCCGATACGTAACCCCCTGATCGACGTAGGAGTAATCAATCGTGAACGTTTTTCCATCCGTAGTGCCTATTTTGCTGGTACCATAGTAAATGCCGTACGGGGAAGTAGTTCCTTTCAGTTTCAACTGGCCAAACGTGTCGTTGAAATCATTGTAGCCCGTCTGTTTAATACTATAGGTGGTATAGATTACCGCTGCCGAGTCTCGTCGGACTGTAATGGTTCCTGATACGGCCGATGCTCCGGTAATAGGAAGCGTCAGGTTATAGACACTAACGCCAGCCGAATCGTACCGCAACGTGGTCATTTCGTAAGTGCCGGCCACTTGAGTCGCCGGATCGTCGGGGGTAACATCGTTTTTTTTGCTACAAGCCGCAATAACTACGGTAATTAAGACAAAAAGAACGTATCGTATTTTCATAGCTGGTTATCTTTTTTGTTATATACGCTGTTTTATCCCTCTTGGTGGCAGCCAACATAAAATATTTACGAAGTGGCTTTGCATACATCTAAAACCTGATCGGCCACTCGCTGAATATCCGCTGGCTCATGAAAAGCACTGACGACAATACGAGTATTGGCCCGATGAGCAGCAGTTGGATAAGCAAACGAGTAAATCAATATCCTGTGCTGGAGTAGATCGGCATATAACTCGTCCTGTTTAGTAAAGAAGACCGGGTAGCCTTCGGCATGTTGGAAAAGCCCAGTTGGCAACAGCAGTTTTTCCGCCAGTTGTACATTTCGTTGCAGTCGCTCGTAGCCCCCGGCATACAAGTCATCGGCCCGTAAGTAAGCGTCCAGACAGGCGGGGGCCATGGGCGAACAAGCCCCGAAAAAGGCAGTGTGCCGTATCGCTTCTACCGTGCTGGCATCGCCAAAAATCATCCCTCCCGGCAAGCCCATTCCTTTGGCCAGCGAACTGGTTCCCAACACGCAAAGCTGTTTATCGGTGAGGGCGGCACGCTGTTGAATCTGCGGCCAAATTCCCTGCCCATCATTGAGTACTCCCAGGCCGTGCGAATCATCGACAACCAGTGTGATGGGTCGATCGTCGGGCAAGTTGTTGATCCAATCAAAGGCATAATAGTCTGAACAAACCGCGTCGAGTGAGTTGGTTAGAATAGCCACCGGGCCGGGCGGCAGGGCGCGTAGTTGATCGGGAAGTTGGGCGGCCCAGTCGGCAAAGGCCAGTTGGGGTATGGCAACGGTTGGCGAATGCCAGAGCGCCGGGTGTGCGTGGGGCGCGTAGACAAAGGTAGCATGCTGACTCTGTAGCCAGTTTATGATAACCTGTCCGGCCATCATACCCGACGAGAGTGTCAGGGCGGCTTCGGCACCCGTTCGGGCAGCCAGTTTGGCTTCGGCTTCTTCATAGATGCCAATGCGCACATTGCCATTACGGGAACTGCCAAATACAGTGCCATACCGGCGCATACTCTCGGTCATTAATTCATAAAAAGCCGGGTTCTGGGGTATACCCAGATAGGCCGTTCCACTAAAAAAAAGGTAATCCAGGCCCTTATGGGTTATGGTTCGGTTGGGCAGTTGGTCTATGTGAAAAATCTCACTCATTCGCTTTGTAGTAAATTTACCCCTGTCCCATTTTCAATGGCGTAAACGACTTGGCCATGCTCAAACGTAACGCCGGTGGCGGGGTCGTTGGCAATCAGCATCGCCCCATCCAAATCAGCATAATCAAGCAAGGGAAGTAGTTGTGCTATAGCCGATATACCCACACTTGACTCGGTCATGCAGCCAACCATGACGAGTAAACCCAGTTCACGAGCACGGCTGATCATACGCCGGGCGGGTGTCAGCCCTCCACATTTGGTAAGTTTAATATTAACGCCGTGAAAATAACCTGCACACCGGTCAACATCATGCTCAACAATACAGCTCTCGTCGGCAATGATGGGTAATGCACTCTGTTCGTAGACAAGTTTAGCACCTTCCCAATCGTCGGCAGGGAGAGGCTGCTCAATAAACTCAACTCCTAATTCTTTTAACGCCTTCGATTTATCAACCGCATCGGCCGCCGACCAGCCACAGTTGGCATCAACCCGAAACACGGCATCAGTATGTTGACGGAGGGTCTCAACGAGTACCAGATCCATTTCAGGACGACCCAGCTTGATTTTATAGAGGGGCCAGGGGCGCTCCTGCATTTTCTCAACCATCCGTTCGGGTGTATCGAGTCCAATCGTGTAGTCGGTCAGAGGGCTATTGGCCGGATTCAGGTTCCAGAGCTTATAGAGCGGTTGGTGCTGCCGTTTCGCCCATAGATCCCAGGCCGCCTGATCGAGTGCACAAAGGGCAAACGGATTTTGTGCCAGATGTGGCTGTACATCGGCCCAAAACATCTCGGGGTCGGTAAGAAAGTACGTTTCGACACGGTCGCGAATGGCTTCGAGCGCGTCGATCAGGCCATCAACGGTGATTCCATAGTAGCGTGTAGCGGTGGCCTCCCCAAACCCGCTGTACTCGCCATCGCGCAATTCCACAATTAATGTCGGCTGCACGTCGCGGCTGTCATGCGCAATAGTAAAGGTATGATTCAGGCGAAGATCTACCCGATGAAAGAGCAACTGCATGCGGTAAAGATAGGAAAAAGGGAGGCCCCATTACAATTCCACTAACCCGTGTCGCATGGCTTCCAGCACCATACCTACCCGCGTTTTGACGTTCATTTTCTGAAAAACAACCTCGCGATAGCCATCTACGGTACGCGGACTAACGAACATTTTATCGGCTATTTCCGTATACGTCAATTCACTACAGGCAATCCTCAGAAATTCAAGCTCGCGGTTATTGAGATTAAATGGCGAGCTATGCCCGTTTTCAGGCGGTGTGTTTAAGTTCCGGATAAGTTGTGTTGTGAGGAAATCAGAGTAATAGTACCCC
>CAXTJJ010000588.1:0-3729 GCA_964244155.1 uncultured Spirosoma sp. | reverse complement strand
GACCATGTCATTGATCTTCTTGAAGCGAACCATTTTCAGGTTCAGAATGATCTCCGTCACGTCTTCAACCACACCCTCGATGGAAGAGAATTCGTGTAATACTCCTGGAAATTTCACGCTTGTAATAGCGTATCCTTCCAGCGATGACAGCAAAATACGCCGTAGCGCATTACCGATTGTTACACCGTATCCTTTTTCAAGGGGTTTGAATTCAAACACCCCGTGAAAGTCGTCAGCTTTCTCCACTACGACTTTGTCGGGCATTTGGAACGCTAAAATTGACATACGTTTCGTATTTTAAAGCAGTTCTCTGCCTTGGCGTGAAGACTGAAATAGTGTTTACGGTTTTCAAGCCTTCGATTTATGGTATTCCTGCGGGTTGATGACCAGCCTCTTACCGAGAACCAATCGCCCTTTGACCGTAAACTATAGAAAGGCGGCAGAAGCCCATGAAGGTATCTGCCGACCCAATGAATTACTTCGAATATAATTCGACGATTGCCTGCTCGTTGAAGTTTTCAGGAATCTGATCACGCTCTGGATAGCTAATAAATTTACCTACCAGTTCCTGACCATCCCATTCAACCCAGTTATACCGCTTGGTGTTGCGGGCTGACAAACTTGAAGCAACTGCTTCTAACGATTTTGATTTTTCACGAACACCGATCAATTGACCTGGTTTCAATGAGTACGAAGGAATATTTACCACTTCGCCATCAACGATGATGTGTTTGTGCGATACCAACTGACGGGCAGCCCGTCGGGAAGAAGCGATACCGAGACGATAAACAGTGTTATCCAAACGGGCTTCACACAACTTGAGCAGGTTTTCACCCGTAATTCCTTCCCGAACCTGTGCCCGGTGGAATAGGGCCCGGAACTGGCGTTCCAGAATACCGTATGTATATTTTACTTTCTGCTTTTCCAGCAACTGGAGCGCATATTCGGATTGTTTCCGTTTACGACCCCGACCGTGCATACCCGGTCCGTAATTTTTTTTCTGGAGCGCTTTACTCGTTCCCAGAATGGGTTCGCCGAACTTACGCGAAATTTTGGCTTTAGGCCCTATGTAACGTGCCATTCTTCAATGAATGAATAATTGTGAAACATTGAACAGACACAACTGAATGTCGCCTGTCCCTATTCATGTCATCCGTAGTTATACGCGACGACGCTTTGGCGGCCGACAACCATTGTGCGGCAACGGGGTAATATCACGAATTGTGGTAACTTCGATACCAGAGTTCTGAATGGTACGGATAGCCGATTCACGGCCTGATCCTGGACCTTTAACAAACACTTCTGCTTTCCGCATACCCAGATCGTGGGCAACGGCAGCACAGTTAGAAGCGGCAGTCTGAGCGGCATACGGCGTATTTTTCTTAGAGCCACGGAAGCCCATTTTACCGGCCGATGCCCAGGAGATAACCTGGCCGTTCATGTTGGTGATCGAAATGATGATGTTGTTGAACGTAGCCCGGATGTGTACCTGACCAACGGGTTCAACAATTACCACCCGCTTTTTCGCTTTGTCTTTGCGTTTTGCTTGAGCCATTGTTTGTAGGTAATCGTCAATGTGTCATCGGTTTCATTACTTGTTATCCAAAGGCTAGCGATGAACAACCACAAATGGTCCGTATGAGGATGAGCGACCGATTAATTATTTCGTTACTTTCTTCTTGTTAGCAACAGTCTTCCGCTTACCTTTCCGGGTACGAGAGTTGTTTTTCGTATGCTGGCCACGAACCGGCAGACCTTTACGGTGCCGAAGACCCCGGTAGCAACCGATGTCCATTAACCGTTTGATACTCAATTGCACTTCAGAGCGCAACTGACCTTCAACCTTGTATTCGTTCGTGATCGCGTTACGAACAGCACTCGCTTCTTCATCAGACCACTCGCTGGCTTTCTTATCAACGCTGATACCAGCATCGACCAGAATTTTCTTAGCCCGGCTCCGGCCAATGCCGAAAATGTATGTCAGCGCAATTTCGCCACGCTTTTTGTCTGGAATATCAACACCTGCAATACGTGCCATACTTAGCCTTGTCTTTGTTTATAACGGGGATTCTTTTTGTTGATCACGTACAGCTTTCCTTTCCGACGGATCACGACGCAGTCTTCACTACGCTTCTTGATTGACGCTTTAACTTTCATGATTTTAAAAGTTTTCGGTTTTCGGTTTTCGATTTCAGTATTCGGTTAAGAACCGTAAACTATAAACCGTAAACTGTATCCCTACTTGTACCGGTACACAATTCGCGCCTTACTCAGATCGTAAGGCGACATTTCCAATTTTACGCGATCACCAGGCAAAATCTTGATGTAGTTCATCCGCATTTTGCCAGAGATGTGAGCAATTACCTCATGCTTGTTAGCGAGTTCAACCCGAAACATTGCATTTGATAATGCTTCTAAAATCACACCGTCCTGTTCTATAGAATTCTGCTTTGCCATGTGCGCTTTAAGCCGCTATTAGTTCCTGGGTATCAACCATCAGGCTTGTATTTGCGGTAACTGCTTCAATGTATTCAAAGGTTGTCAGAATTTCGGGTTTCCCTTTCCGTACAGCCACTGTGTGTTCAAAGTGAGCTGATGGTTTGCGGTCAACTGTCCGAATCGTCCAGCCATCACGCTCCTGAACAACGCCTTTCTTACCAAAGTTGATCATTGGCTCAATGGCCAGAATCATACCTTCCCGTAATTTGGGACCTTGTCCGCGCTTGCCGTAGTTTGGTACCTCAGGAGCTTCGTGTAAATCCTGACCAACGCCATGACCAACTAACTCCCGAACTACTGAATACCCGAATTTCTCAGCGTATGTTTGGATCGCATAACCAACATCACCAACCCGATTACCTTCTATTGCTTTTTCAACACCGAGATAAAGGGACTCTTTGGTTCGGCTCAACAACCGACGAACGGCTGGAGTAACTTCACCAATGGGGTAGGTGTATGCACTGTCGCTATGATAACCGTTCAGCTTTACGCCACAATCGATCGAGATAATATCTCCATCGCGGAGTTCGTAGCGGCTCGGAAATCCGTGCACAACAACATCGTTAACTGAGATACAAAGAGAAGCTGGAAACTTATTATACCCTAAGAATGATGGATACCCTCCATTATCTCTAATAAACGTTTCCGCGACCTTATCAAGTTCCTTCGTGGCTATGCCAGGCCGAATAAGCTTTGCCACTTCGGCGTGTGCTTTTCCAAGCACTTGGGCACTGATTTTTATTAAAGCGATTTCTTCGTCGCTTCTGTAAAAAATCATTTTATCCTTTTTATCGGAACTACTCATGTCAATTAAGCGGCTACAGTCTCGCTATTCGTACGTCCCTGTACACGACCTGATTTCATCAAGCCTTCGTAGCGACGCATTAATAGATAGCTTTCAACTTGTTGCAGTGTGTCAAGCACAACACCTACCATGATCAACAGCGATGTACCACCGAAAAACTGTGCGAAACCACTCGTCATACCCAGTAAGTTGGCCATAGCAGGTAAAATTGCTACAATAGCCAGCATGGCCGCACCAGGTAAAGTAATACGGTCTAGCACAGTGCCAATGTACTCTGAAGTCTGAATACCCGGCTTAACACCTGGAATAAATCCGCCACTACGTTTCATATCATCAGCAATCTGAACCGGGTTAACGGAGATAGCGGTGTAGAAGAACGTAAAGATGATAATCAACAGAGAGAACAACAGGTTGTACTGCCAGGT
>CAXTJJ010000587.1:0-3749 GCA_964244155.1 uncultured Spirosoma sp. | reverse complement strand
AGGTTTTGGGCAGGCACATCCAGAACACCATTTACTTTCAAAACCGTACTGAGCGGCTTGAGACTGGGTTGTCCTAACTGAATGGCGGCCATATCATATTGCGCCTGGCTCAACGAAACCACCACCGGCCCACCAGGAGCCTCTTTCCGACTGGAATCCTTAGCTGCTGTTGACTTCGCTTCGGCTGTAGTCTGTCCTTCTTCCGATGAACCGCCGGATTTACAGGCTGATAAACCAAGGCCCAGACTGATGATCAAAGCGGCAAAGCAAAATGAATAACGAACGAATATTGGAAAATTCATAAGTGTGCGAATGAATGGAATGGGCTTAGGGATTACCCATTAAATAATTAATATAAAGAACCGACTGGTTGTATTGGTTGAGCACGTCGAGGTAGTTTGACCGGATGGAAAGGGCCTGCTGGAGTGCCAGTGAGAATTCTACATAGCCAATGTCACCACTGCTGAACGCCCGTCGGGCATTGTTCTGGATCAGGCCAGCCTGATTTAAGCCGTTCTGTTCGTAATAGGTAAGCGCATTTCGGTATTGCTCATATTGCTGTACCGCCTGCGTTACCTGCTGATTCAGCGCAAATTGCTGCTGCTGCAACTCGGTTTGGGCGATTTGTTCACCAATACGGGCGGCATTGATCCGTGACTTTTGAGCCTGCCCAAGTAAGGGAAGCATAATACCCACCTGCCCGCCGTTAAACCGATAACCCGGCCCAAAGTATAACTCCTGTCCATCAATCAGTTGATTACCAACTAATGTCTGAGAAAACAGCCCGACCAGAAAATCGGGTTTTAACCGGGCCTGTTCGACCAGTCGCGTTTGTTGGGCCACCCTGATCTGCTGGGTCAACTGGCGCAAAAGCGGATTTTGTTTGAGGCTGGCTGTATCCGTAGGAATCTGTAACGATAGTTTCCCTAGTGCCTGATCGGACGCGTCAATGGGCGTGGGACTGTAAAGTAACGTCTGCAAACGGGTACGGGCACCCAGGCGGTTAGCCTCATTCTGTGCCAGTCGCACCCGCTGGTCGGCGAGTTGGCTTTCGGCGGTTGCTTTCTCCAGACTACCCGTTTCGCCGGTTTTGAAACGGAGGTTAGCTGCCTGCACAAATTCACTTAGCAGCGTATCCTGTTGCCGAAACAGTTTACTTTTCTGGTAGAGGTAATTCAAATCGTAATAGGCCGACTTAACCTGGTATTGAACGTCGTTGCGCGTCACCAGCACGGCCGCTTCCCGGCTGGCTACCGTCTGATCGTTCAGATCAGCCAGTCGGCGCATCAGCGTTGGGTTGGGAATGGTCTGCGTAACGGTCAGGTTGTTATCGAATCGGCGGCTGTTGTACTGGCCCAGCATGGCTGTTGCTGATAATCGACCGGCGTCATAAGCGGTTCGGCGTAACGCCTGCTGCTGAGTTACGCCAAGCCCTGCAATCTGCACTTGTTGATTTCGGCTACCAGCCTGCTGAAGTGCCTGCTCAAGCGTGACAGTTTGTATCTGCACGCCCTGTGCCTGCGATTTATTGCCTGTTGCCAGAAAAATTAAAAGTATGATCGTTGCGACGATTGGCGATTTTTTAGTTGCAGCTTTTGCTTCTTTTTCAACTGCTTTCTTTTCCATTATTGAGTATAAAATAGGTAACACAATGAGCGTGAGCAAGGTAGCCGTGAGCAATCCACCAATCACAACGGTTGCCAGCGGCTTCTGCACCTCTGCGCCTGCTGAATTAGAAATGGCCATTGGAATAAAACCGAATGAGGCCACCAAAGCGGTCATGATAACCGGACGTAAGCGAACTTCGGCTCCTTGTCGGATGATCTCGGTCATGTCGGTGAGTCCTTCCTCATGGCGAAGTCGATTGAATTCGGCAATAAGTACGATCCCGTTGAGCACCGATACGCCAAACAACGCGATGAAACCCACACCTGCCGAGATACTAAAGGGCATGTCGCGTAACAGCAAGGCAAAGACTCCGCCGATAGCCGCCATCGGAATGGCCATGAAAATCAGTAAGCTCTGCCGAATCGAATTGAATGTAAAAAAGAGCAAAGCAAAAATCAGCGCCAGGGCAATAGGTACGGCAATGGTCAGGCGTTTCTTGGCATCGACCAGGTTTTGGAACTGCCCACCATAGGTAATGTAATAGCCAGGCGGAAATTTGATTTTTTGCCCCACCTTTTGCTGTAATTCAGCCACAATACTTTCCACATCGCGACCGCGCACGTTGAAGCCAAGCGTAATTCGCCGATGGGTATTGTCGCGCTGAATCTGGTTGGGGGCCTGCTCCATCGTGACCGTAGCAACCTGACTAAGCGGAATTTGCCCCCCTGGTCCCATTTGCCCCGCTGGCGTAGCAATGTACATATTTCGGATATCATCCACGCTTTGCCGTTTGTCGGCAGCCAGGCGTACGACCAGATCAAACCGTTTTTCACCTTCGAAAACCAGCCCGGCCGACTGACCCGCAAAAGCCGTATTGATGACCCGGTTCACATCAGACACGTTTAAGCCGAACTTGGCGATCTGCGCCCGGTCGAGTTTGATCAAAATCTGGGACAGTCCTCCTACCTGCTCGATATACAAATCCTGCGCTCCGTTGATTGTGGGAATAAGGCGACCCACTGCTGCTGCCAGTTTTGTCAGTTCGGTCAGGTCGTCACCATAAATTTTCAGGGCTACATCCTGGCGAGCCCCTGTCATCAGCTCGTTAAATCGCATTTGCACTGGCTGCTGAAAGCCAAAGGTTACCCCTGGAATAACCGACAGGGCTTTGGCCATTTTCTCGGCCAGTTCATCGCGGGTGGTGGCCGATGTCCATTCATCTTTCGGTTTGAGGATAACCATCTGGTCAGCCGCTTCGATAGCCATCGGGTCCGTTGGTATCTCGCCGGAGCCAATCTTGGCAACAACCTGCTCCACTTCGGGGAATTGTTTGAGCAAAAGGCACTCGGCTTTCAACGTTGCATCGACCGTTTCGGAGAGCGAGCTACCGGTTAGCGTCCGGGTGTCGACAGCGAAATCGCCCTCGTCCAGTTGGGGGATGAACTCACCGCCCATCCGGCTAAAAAGAAAAACCGCCAGCACTAACATCGCTATCGCACTCGTCAAAATGAGTAATTTGTGCTTCAGCGCATGGAGAAGAACGGGTTCGTAGAAGCGGTATATTCGCTTCATAATCTTGTCCGAGATCGTTTCTTTATGAACGATCTTCTTGTTCAGCATCAGGGCCGAAATCATGGGCACATAGGTAATCGAAAGGATAAACGCGCCCAGAATGGCAAAAGCCACCGTCAGGGCCATCGGCCGGAACATCTTCCCTTCAATCCCCGACAACGCCAGAATTGGCAGGTATACAATCAGGATTATAATCTCCCCGAAGGCTGCCGATGAACGAATCCTGGCCGCCGACAGGAACACTTCTTCATCCATTTCGGCCTGTGTCAGCGTCTTGTCTTTGTTTCGAAGGGTGATGTGGTGTAAGGTAGCTTCCACGATAATAACGGCCCCGTCCACAATGAGTCCGAAATCAATGGCCCCCAAACTCATCAGGTTGCCCGAAACCCCAAAGAGGTTCATCATCGAAATGGCAAACAGGAGCGCCAACGGTATGACGGACGCCACCACAAAGCCCGCCCGGAAATTTCCCAGCAGCAGAACCAGTACGAAAATAACAATAGTGGCCCCTTCCAGCAGGTTTCGTTCAACGGTGCCAATGGCACTGTTCACCATTTTTGTACGGTCCA
>CAXTJJ010000586.1:0-3764 GCA_964244155.1 uncultured Spirosoma sp. | reverse complement strand
CCATGCCACCAAAGTACCGATAAATTAACACCTTGCTAACATTCGCTTTTTCTGCGTAACGGCACTCACGTGAACGTCATTTGTCAGTACACCCGCTTTGGCCAGAGGTAGCAAGGCAAGCTGAATACTGCTGGCAAAACAGCCGGGGTTGGCAATGCGCATGGCTTCCTGAACGCGCTCGCGGTTGAGTTCCGGAAGACCATATACGAAGTCGTCATGCTCGTCGCGAAAATCGGCGCTAAGGTCAATCACGGCGATATCGTCCGAAACATCATAATCGGCCATAAACGTTGCCGATGCGCCATGCCCCGAACAAAGGAAAATAGCGTCCAGACCGTCCTGCGCCAGTAGTTTGGCTATATCCTCCCCCGAAAATGTCAGGTCTGTGTCGCCCAGCAAGTCGGTGTGGGTAGACCAAACGGGTTTGCCCGCCTGGCTTTTGCTGTGCGTAAACGCAACATTCGCAAAGGGGTGATTGATGAGAATACGCAACAGTTCGCCACCCGTGTAACCCGCTCCGCCAATGATGCCAACGTTAATTTTTTCCATGTTCTGGTAACGACTTTGTTCTTTTATTGATTCAATTAGATGCCCGGCTTGGTTCGCCAATCGAACGGAACCAGCCCATAGCCCGATCCAATACACTTTCATCAAAATCCGTCACGTATTCACTGTCGAATCCCGGTCGGTCAAGCGTTAGGGAGCGGCTTAGTTGATGATTGTGTATGACCAGGGTTGGTTTGCTGGAAATTGGAAAGAATTGAATGCCCATCCCGTTTTTCTGTAACGACAACGTTGGACAACCCAGACAGCACAAGTGCATGGGCAATGAATCGAGCGTAAAGGCAGCCTGTGCGTGTTCACTTAAACTGGCCATATCCTGAAGCGTCGACGTACCCACAGCCGATATCAGCCTGTTTTCAGCCGTTGGGTTGGTTGCCCGCACACGCTCGTACAATTCGGATGTAAACGATTTCTGTCCACTAAACACCAGCGGATTTGGGCTTTCCTGCAAGAGTCGGGTTACTAACTGGCACCAATAGTCAATCGACAGCATCCGAACAGGATCGCCCGATTCAGGGCAAATCAGAATGGGTTTATAGGCTGGAACCGGCCTGCTGAATTTAGCCCACAGTTGAGAAAGCGACTCGGGAGGGTGAAAAAAGTAAGGTTCTACCGTCCGCAAATCAGCCTCAATACCCATTGGCTTCAGCAACGTAAGAATCAGGTCGAAGTTATGCACTTCTGCATCGGGCATAAAAAACTCATCATCGAGCAACCCCCCAAAACCCCGTGTTCCATAGCCAATTTTGCGCCGAACATTTATATACGGCAGGATGAAGTGCATGGGCGAATCCGAGAATCGAACGTCGACCGAGTAATCATAAACCGTATCGCGAAGCGTTTTTACGGCTGATTTTGTCGTCTGCCAGAAATCTTTCCACTTCTGTAATTTGGACAGTGGCCGACGGCTTGTGCCAACATGATTCAGGTGAATTACACGCCGTATATACGGATTATCCTTCCAGATCGGGTCGCACCAGCTACCCGCCAGTATGTCGATCCGCGCGTTCGGATACCGACGTTGGATCAAGGGAAATGTGTACGACAGAATCAACGCATCGCCCAAGTGACCCGACGTCATCAGGAGAATTGATAACTCGTCGGTAGCCGGTAAATTGTCATTTTTATGCCCATAGCTGCCCCGTGCGTAGGCATCCACAACGACATCGAGCAGTTGCAATGGATACGCTACGCTTCGGGGAGCACAGTATTTTCTGGGCTTACCGATCACTGATTGTTAATTTTCTCGTAAATCATTACCTGATTGGAAGCCACTTTCGAGAAGCCCCGTACATCGTCGCCGGTCCAGGCGTTGTTCATTTCGCCATACGAACCAAACTTCGACGACATCAGGTCATGATCTGACTCGATACCCAGCACCTGGAACCGATACGGAGCCAGCAACACGTGGACTTTACCCGACACATGGGCTTGCGAATCGGCCAGGAAGGTTTCGATGTTCCGCATAACGGGGTCCATAAACTGCCCTTCGTGCAGCATGGTGCCATACCAGTTGGCCAGTTGTTCTTTCCAGTACAACTGCCACTTGCCCAACACGTGTTTTTCCAGTGTATGGTGTGCTTTGATCAGAATCAGCGGAGCTGGTGCCTCAAAACCAACACGGCCTTTGATACCGATGATCGTATCGCCAACGTGAATATCGCGGCCAATACCAAATGGACCGGCCAGTTCAGTGATCTTGCGAATCGCATCGACCGAGTTGGCGAATTTCTCACCGGCAACCTCTTTTATCTCACCGTGTTCGAACACGAGTGTAATCGTTTCCGGCTCGGTTTTCGTTACCTGCGTCGGCCAGGCCGACTCAGGTAGGAATTGATCAGAGGTGAGGGTTTCCTTACCCCCAACCGATGTTCCCCAAAGCCCTTTGTTGATCGAATAAGCGGCTTTGTGCCATTCCTGATCAACGCCTTTAGCTTTCAGGTATTCGATTTCGGCCTCACGCGATAACTTGAGATCCCGAATTGGGGTGATGACTTCGGCTTCGGGCGCAATGATCCGAAACGCCATATCAAAACGAACCTGGTCATTACCGGCACCGGTGCTACCGTGTGCAATGGCCGTCGCGCCAATTTCGCGGGCATATTCGGCTGCGGCAATGGCCTGGAAGATCCGTTCGGCACTTACCGAAAGTGGATAGGTGTTGTTTTTCAGAACGTTACCGAACACCAGAAACTTCAGGCATTGCTGGTAGTAATCGTCTGTTTTCGAGATCGTCACGTGCGATTTAACCCCCAGTGAGTACGCCCGTTCTTCAATGGCTTTGAGTTCGGCATCCGAGAAGCCACCCGTATCGACCAGCACCGAGTACACATCCATGCCCCGGTCTTCGGACAAATATTTAACACAGAAGGAGGTATCGAGACCCCCGCTAAAGGCAAGAACTACTTTTTGAGACATCAGAGAGAAAGACGCCGGGCGATTGCGCGCCTGTTGTCAGAATGGTTTTGGCGGGGCAAATATCGGGCTTTCAGCGTTATGTTGCGCAGATGAATCCCCTTATAATAATTTAAGTTACGAACTGCCGGACGCCCTCAATAGCCACTAATCACGTGCCGTCGGATGGGCTTTGGTGCCAATCTACGGCACGGAAACAATACAAAGTACAAAGTTTGTGTTTTGTATTTCGGGTAACATAAGAGTGCAACAAACAGCTTGTTGATGGATTTCGTTACCAGTAATACCGGATACTTTAACTGATTAACTAATAGATGATTATGTATAATTTAAATGCAATTCCAATTGGTGACAAGTAGAATGTCAGTTGTACGATAGAGGCCAGAAGGGTTCGTATAGTCGAGAGTAAGCAACCAAATCGATATTGTAAAACCTAACACAGAACAAATAGAAAATGGAATTCAACCCAGCTAATAAAGTTATCAAACTCTGTGTTCAAGGCATGGACATGGAAGGGAAAGGCGAACCAGAAGAGGCAAGCCGATTATTTCTTCAAGCCTGGAACGAAGCGACCAATGATTTCGAAAAATATACGGCTGCTTATTATGTGGCCCGGCATCAAAAAAATGTTTCCGACAAATTAAAATGGCTCGAAACAGCTCTGGACTTTGCCTCGAAAATAAATGACGACTCTGTAAGGGCGGCTTTCCCTTCTTTATATTCGAACATTGCTAAATGCTATGAGGACTTAAGCGATCCTGATAACGCAAAAAAGAATTATGAAT
>CAXTJJ010000585.1:0-3768 GCA_964244155.1 uncultured Spirosoma sp. | reverse complement strand
TGGCCTTTGTGTCGCAACGGCGCACCGCTCTGTGGTTAAGCCTTTTTTTGTTTACGTTGTCGCTTGGCTGTGCCGAGTGACAGCTATATGGAGGGCGTCCCGCCCGTAAGTGGACTGTTGAGCAACGCAATCTACGGGCGAGACGCCCCCTGCATAGCCGTCACTCGGCACAGCCGAGCGACAACCTCAAATCCGATGTAGTCAACCATTTTTGATACACTCGTCCATTCTGTTTTTCAACGTATATGGCCAATAGAATGACAGATTAGGTTGGGAAAAGAGCGTTAATAAGTTGTTCGTCGCCGAAAAGGTTGCTTTTTCGACAAAACGCTTGCTTCTTGTACCTATATCTTCATGTTCATGTCAGCAAACACTCCGAACTCTCTTTCCTCAGTCGACGCCACAACGGAACCAACAGAATTCAAACGGTCCTTAAGTTTACTCGACTCCACGCTCATCGTTTCCGGATCGATGATCGGCTCCGGCGTTTTCATCGTTACGGCCGATATGGCCCGTAATCTGGGTTCATCTGGCTGGCTGTTAATGCTTTGGGTGCTAACGGGCGTATTGACAGTAGCAGCGGCTCTGAGCTATGGTGAACTGGCGGGCATGATGCCCAAAGCAGGTGGACAATACATTTACATACAACGGGCTTTTGGCCCGCTGACAGGCTTTGTCTATGGCTGGACGGTTTTCATGGTTATTCAAACAGGCACCATTGCAGCTGTTGCGGTAGCATTCACCAAATATTCTGCCGTGTTTATTCCAGCACTGAGTCCCACGAATGTACTGTTCTCTCTTGGCCCCGTCGATGTGTCCGGAGGTTCCATCTTCGCCATTTCGAGTCTGGTATTACTCACCTGGCTAAACAGTCGAGGGGTGCAGAGTGGCAAAATGATTCAGAATGTGTTTACGTCGGCCAAGCTGATTGCTCTATTAGGGTTGATAGTTGTTGGAATCACGATTGGCCTGAGCAGCGGCTTGCTGTCGGCCAACCTGACGAATGCCTGGGAGGCCAGCACGACCTCAGCTACGGGCGAGGTGCTGCCACTGGCCGGTATGGCTTTGATTCTGGCTTTCGGCACGTCCATGATTGGGTCACTGTTCTCGGCCGATGCCTGGAATAACGTTACGTTCATTGCGGGTGAAATAAAGAACCCACGCCGAAACATACCGCTGGCCCTGTTCTTCGGCACGCTCATTGTCACAACGATCGACTTTCTGGCCAACGTATCGTACCTGTCGTTGCTACCGCTAAAAGGATTACCCACCGCTACCGATATTGTTGGCCGGGGTATTCAGTTTGCCGAAGCCGACCGGGTGGCTACAGCGGCCGTGTCAACCGTTTTCGGCAATGTGGCCGTGGCTATTATGGCCGTTCTTATCATGATTTCGACCTTTGGCTGCAACAACGGCCTTATTCTGGCGGGTGCCCGATTGTATTACGCTATGGCTAAAGATGGCCTCTTCATTGAACAGGCATCGCACCTGAACAGGAACGCGGTGCCTGGCCGGGCGTTGTGGCTCCAGTGTATATGGGCATCGTTACTGTGCCTGTCGGGCAAATACGGCGACTTACTCGACTACTGTACATTTGCTTCCTTGCTGTTTTACATCGTCACTATTGCCGGTCTGTTCCGGCTCCGGCGCACCGAACCCAACGCCGAGCGGCCATACCGGGCTTTCGGTTACCCCATTATTCCGGCGCTCTATATCGTTGCGGGGATTACAATCTGTGCGATTTTGCTGTATACCAAAACCTTCAATACCGGCATGGGCCTCCTCATAGCCGGTTTAGGTATTCCGGTCTATTTCCTGACGAAGCGCAGACAGCGTGCCGAAGCCTAACCAAACAGCGATCATCCTGATTAGCCCAGGAGTTTAACCTGGTACACGAAAATAGCCAATATGCATAGAACCGTTTCAACGGTTTTTACGATCAACCAGTTGAAACGGTTCCAAAATTTCACACAATTACGCACGTTTTACCTCCGCTTTAATCGGGGCAGATATATTGTACCAGGCTACACCATTTTACCAGGGACTAATTCCGGTTTCTGGCGCGTTGTCATCACTGAAGAATTGCCCTGTTGGGCCGTCTGGCCCTAATACGGCAGCCTTAACTACTCTGGCCGCAGCGTCTGGCACGGTTCCGGGACCGCTGTGATTATTAAAATCAGTGGCGGTATACCCAGGATCAACGGCATTTACTTTGAACGGGGTATCACGCAGCGTATAAGCCAGCACAATAGTATAGGCATTAAGGGCCGCTTTGGATGGAACATAACAGGCCGCCTTGACCTGGTAATATTTCCAGGAAGGATCGTTATGCAGAGTGAGCGAGCCAAGGCCTGAGGTAACGTTAACGATTCTTGGTTCCGGCGACTGTCTCAGCAGGTCGATAAACGCCTGTGTTACTTCGATGACACCAAAAAAATTGGTTTCAAATACCTGCTTAAATAGGCTGATATCCGTTTCCAGTGGCGTCTGCTCCATAGAACCAATGATTCCGGCATTATTGATCAGCACGTCAAGTACCTGCGTTTTTCGGCCAAGCACTTCGCGGGCGGCCTTTATCGAGTCAATGTCATCTACATCGATCTCAATAACCTCTACCTGATGTAAGCCCTCCGATTGTAGCTGGCGAACGGCCTGTTCTCCTTTTTGTTTATCACGGCTTCCCAGATATACGTAATACCCTTGCTGTAGTAATTGTCTGGCTGTTTCGAAGCCAATGCTTTTGTTTGCTCCTGTTATCAGTACTGTTTTCATAAATCAAGTTATTAACAGTACAAAGCTACTATGCGCCATGCACCCGACTGAAACACATTCCTCGGCATTACTGGTACATTTTACGGATGGCGCTGCGGTAATTGGAGGGAGACATGCCCGTTTCGCGTTTGAAGAAACGGTTGAAATAGGAAGCGTCCGAAAAACCGAGTTCAAAAGCGATTTCCTTCAGCGACTGAGGTGTATGGAAAAGCAGGCGACGGGCTTCCAGCACCAGCCGTTCATGGATATGTTTGATAGCGGGCTTACCGCTCTGGTTTTTTACGACTTCGCTCAAATGTCCAGCCGATATGTGGAGCATCGACGCATAATCGCCCACTTCATGCAATTGCTGAAACCGCTCGTCAATTTTGGCCTGGAACTTCTTTAATAATAGCTTATCCGCCGAGGTGTCATTCCCGGTAAATTGCTCCGTATACAGGCGGCTTAAATAGGTAAGCAGCACCATAAGGTAGGCCGCCAGCATACGTCGCTGCCATTCACCGGGCTGTTGGTACTCCATGCGGATTTTGCTCAGCATATCTTCAACAAAGAGAATATCAGCATCTGTGAGCAACAATTCATGACCGTTATAAGGGTTTTGAATAAAGGGCAGTTTAGCCAAGGAAGCGTTTCCCTGAAGTGCCAGAAATTCATCCGTAAACGCAATACCCGTAGTCCACAACTGGTTAACCTCTTCTTTTACAATGACCTGATTGGGCCCGGTGAAGTAGATCGTGTTATCTTTCAGTACATAGGGCGTCATGTCTACCCAGTGGCGGTTGCCGCCCTGTCTGGCGAAAACAAGCAGGTAATGGTCCTTTCTATGTGGTATAAGCAGATCGGCATGAATGGGCAAACTGCCGTCGTACTGATACATTCTGAACTGTCGGATACCGGTTTCGTCCGGCTCCAGCAAATAAACCGGTACTTGCGGGCTGGGGGTGAGTACTTGCATTGATTAAAGTTATAACTTTTATTGAGCTGTATACTATTTGA
>CAXTJJ010000584.1:0-3776 GCA_964244155.1 uncultured Spirosoma sp. | reverse complement strand
GTTCTCAATAAAATGGTCGTGTACCGCTGGCAGGTCGGCCAAGTACTGACCATCGCTCTGGTCCCCCTTATCACTCTTGACGTTAAAAAAGCCAATAAATCCCAATCCGTGCGCCAGTTCATGCAGCACCGCCGTTACCAGATCGGTCTGGCCTTTTGGGGTGTTCCCATCCGTGCCGTAATACCAGTCATTATTCCGGTTAAAATCGGCGATAATATCAGCATCATTGGGGTTGTTAAGTTGGCGTCGGGCAATTTTCTCGGCCAGCGCCACCGGATAAAACGCACGCGCTTTCTGACAACCATCAAAACTATATTGGTAGGACGCTGGCCCGGCAGAACCCAATAAATTAGGTTCCTGCGATACCCAGTTTGCCTGAATTCGAATGGGCACCGACGACACGATCAGCGTCGACCAAATATCTACAGCGTATTGAAACGCTCGCTGTGCTTCGGGAGTAAAGTTGCTATAGGTAACGACAAATTGGGCCGTGGGAGCCATTGGGCGGCCGGTGGTGCTTTTACGTTTCAAAAAATCATCGGGCGCGGCTACACGCGACGGCGTGTCGGAACCCGTTGTATAATAGCCAATTTTGGAACCCGGCAGCGACAGGCTCACGGGTTTCGTCAATAACTCATATAAGGCTGGCTTCTGGGCCAGCCCAATAGTCACGCTTAGTAATCCGATCGCTAAAACCAATCGGGATACATTCCAATAATTCATACAACAGCTACAAGTCGGCCAGATCAATGCGATTTGTTAACGATGCAAAGTTCAGCGCTAAACGGTCATTGACAGCACAAAAAAAGGGCCGTTTAGTAGTAAAACGGCCCGTACTAAGCGAAGGTAATTGGTTTGAAAGTCGCGATTTATCAGGCGTCAGCTGCCCGCTTCAATACCAGTGAAACGGAATTAAGGCAGAAACGAAGGCCGCCCGGCAGAGGACCGTCATTAAAAACATGGCCCAGGTGCGCATCGCAAACGTTGCAAAGTACCTCAACCCGCGACATTCCATAGCTATAGTCCTTTTCAAGCCGAATCCGATCCTCTTCGATGGGTTCGGTAAAACTTGGCCAGCCCGTTCCTGACTCGAACTTGGTTTTCGATTCGAATAACTCAGTACCACAGCATATGCAGGCGTAGGTTCCGGGATCATGGGCTTCACAATACTCGCCCGAGAAAGCCCGTTCGGTGCCTTTTCCTCGCGCTACCCGATATTGCTCTGGTGTTAGTAGCTTCTGCCACTCTGCATCAGATTTAATAACTTTCTGAATCATAGTCATTCTCGTTACAACGAACGTCTTTGTTAATAAATGTAAAACCGAAAGAACACCGATTTGTCTATCAGCTACCGTAAATTTGCAGTGAGCTATTCGGTTTACAGCGGCTTGTCGCGATATATTCGTGGTTCATGACCAGGATATGTGGTTTACGTTTTATCGTCAGCCAACCGCATACCATAAACCGTAAACCATAAAAACATTGACTACCCGGCAGATCTTACAGCAGTTTTGGGGTTACTCCACCTTCCGGCCCATGCAGGAAGAGGTGGTCAATACGGTATTAGCCCGGCAGGACACGCTCGTACTGATGCCTACGGGTGGCGGAAAATCAATCTGCTTTCAGGTGCCGACACTGGCCATGAAAGGCGTATGCATTGTAGTAACGCCCCTCATTGCGCTGATGAAAGATCAGGTTGAGCAATTGAAAAAACGAGGTATTCCAGCCGCAGCCATTTATTCCGGCATGCACTACCGCGAGATCGACACCGCCCTCGATAACTGCATTTACGGCAACACTAAATTCCTGTACGTCTCGCCTGAACGGCTCCGTACCGAACTGGTCATTGAGCGAGTCAAGCAGATGACTGTTTGTTTATTAGCTGTTGATGAAGCGCACTGTATTTCGGCCTGGGGGTATGATTTCAGACCGCCTTATCTGCAAATCGCGGAGTTTCGCGAGCTTATTCCCGATACGCCGATCATCGCCCTGACCGCTTCGGCCACACCCGATGTACAAACCGATATTGTAGAAAAACTGGCGTTGCGGCAACCCGAAATTTTCAGGCAGTCGTTTGCGAGGGCCAATCTGTCGTATTCGGCCGTTCTTGAAGAAGGTAAAGACGCTCGCTTATTAAAAGTGCTCCAAAATGTACCGGGTTGCGCCATTGTCTATGTTCGTAGCCGAAAGCAAACGCAAAACATAGCGCAGTGGCTTGTCCGTCAGGGTATTTCGGCCGATTTCTATCACGCCGGGCTAACCAGCCAGCAACGGACTGAAAAACAGGATGCCTGGATACAGAACCGGACGCGGGTCATTGTAGCCACCAATGCCTTCGGGATGGGTATTGACAAACCCGATGTACGAGTGGTGGTGCATTTGGACGTGCCCGACTCCCTCGAAGCCTATTATCAGGAGGCAGGTCGTGCCGGACGGGATGGCCAAAAAGCCTATGCCGTGATGCTGTATACCAACGGCGATCTGGAGAATTTACGCTTCCGAACCGAGCAACTTTACCAACCTGTCGAGATGCTGCGTCGGGTATATCAGGCCGTTGCCAACTACACAGCCGTACCCGTTGGCGGAGGTGAGTTTACCAGTTATGATTTCGATCTGAGTGCGTTTACCAATACATTTAACCTGCCGCCACAGGAAACGCATTACGCTCTGAAGCAGCTTCAGCTTGAAGGTTTTATTCAACTGAACGAGAATTATTACCATCCTTCCCGGCTCGCCATTGTGCTGGACAATAGGCAGTTGTATGAGTTTCAGGTACTGAACCCGCGTTTTGATTCATTTCTAAAATTACTGTTGCGCATTTACGGTGGCGAATTATTTACGGATTTCATTACGATCTCCGAATCGACGCTGGCGCGTGCTTTTTTAATAAACCAACCCGAAATTGAAGCGCTGCTGGAACAACTCCACGAGCGTAATGTGGTTATCTACGAAAAGCAGAAAGACAAACCCCAGCTCACCTATCTGACGCCCCGGCTCGATGCTCCTTCGCTGCCTGTCAACGTACAGGAACTGAACCGGCGCAAAGAACTGGCGATACGAAAAGTACACTCTGCTATTCTTTACACCGAACATCCAACCCAGTGTCGAAGTCGACTCTTACAAGCCTACTTTGGTGAGAAACCAGACCAACGCTGCGGTATCTGTGACAACTGCATCAAAAAAAAGAAAAAAGTAGAAGCCGTCTCATCGGCTGTCCGTGAGCAGGTGCGCGATTATGTAGCGCTGGCAAACGGCCCCGGGGTTTCGCCCAAGCAACTCTCCTATCATTTCGCTCAAACCGACGCCGACACCCTCGCCCAAACGCTGAAGCAAATGCTGGCCGAAGAGGAAATTCAGTACAACAAAAATGGGAATCTGACGCTCAAATAGCTGACCTCTTTGGACAGCCCTGCATGGAAACACCAAGCCACGGCGTTTCCATGCAGGGCTGTCCATCCCAAAATACCATCCATCTATCCCTAATGTTGTTATTCGCACCACAGTCATGCTATTTACCCCATTCACTTGCACCAAGAAACGGGGCATCCCTATGTTTGTGCTGTCGAACAAACGACAACCTCCAGCAACTTTTCTACAGACTAACATGAAAACCCTTATCGCCACCTTTTTTACAATCGCTCTATTGATCGTCAACATGGCAAAGCCTTGTCTGGCGCAGCAAACGACAGCTGTTACGTCAACTTCCGTAACCAGTGCTACCTATAAACTAACCGTTGTGATTTCGGCTATAGAGAAACATTCAGGAAAGCTGTACG
>CAXTJJ010000583.1:0-3794 GCA_964244155.1 uncultured Spirosoma sp. | reverse complement strand
GCGTCAGCCACTTACCGACTTGGGCGAAGCCGCTTACCAACTTACTGACTACTCATTACATACTTATATATCATCTCCGACACGGTGGCCATTGTCTCCGTCGTCGCTTTATCGTCTTTGATATCCTTCGACAGAAGTACTAATACATATTTTCGACCGTCGGGCAGAAATACAATGCCCGAATCGTGTCGAACGCCGGTAATGGAGCCTGTTTTATGCGCGACTTTTACGTCTTTAGGCAGCTTCCCCGGAATGGCGTCATTGAATTTCTGATCCAGCAAGGTCGTAATCATTGCCTTTGACGCTTCGGGACTTACGGCTTTTCCTGTAGCAATCCTGTCGAAAATAAGCATAAGGTCGTAGGCAGTTGTTGTGTTGTTCAGCCCTTTGGCAAAGGCTTTGCTATCTTCCATGCCCCGCCGAACCTGAATATCTTTGGCCCCTAAATCGCGCATGGTTTGCGTGACGTTTTGGGCGCCAACTCGCTCAATCACCATGTTTGTTGCCAGATTGCTACTTATAATAATCATGTTGTAAACTAGATCTGCCAGCGTTCGCTTCGTGCCTACGGCCTTATAAATACTCGTATCGCTGTCCTGTTCGGCATGAAGGCTATACGGACTCCCGTCCACGATGCTTTTGAACTCCGTTGTAATCGTCATGGTGTCAGTAAGGGCCAGTTTGTGCTGGGCCGCCTGCTTATAAACCTCGACCATAACCGGGGTCTTCATGGTACTGGCCGCATGAAACACCTCATGTTCACGAATCAATAATTCGGTACCCGTCGATAAATCCTTAAAGGCGACAGCAAAAACACCGGGTTGTTTACTCAATTCCTGCTCTATCTGCTGGCGCAGTTTCGGAAGGGTTTGTCTGGATTGGGAGAAAACAGATAGCCAAAGGGCCGATAAACAGATCAGGCTGATAGCCCCACAAATAGATGTAAATTTCTTTGACCCCATACCCGCACGTTTCTAGTTTTGATACCTGAATCAAAAATGCGGTCAAATCGGCACATTTCCTTATGGTACCCGCACGAATTTCGAATAACAGGGTCGTTCGCAACGAGGCAAAATAGTTAATGTCTGATTCTCAATCTTTACGCCCTGTGCAAAAGCAACAGTGGCCCGGTTTGTATTAATATACAGATTCAGGAATAAGCTGTCTGGGTATGTCGTATCGATTCGATAATACTTTGTAGGCAGGTAATACGTCATTTCGGTCCCATTTGCGGTCAATTGCCCATCAGCGCCGAAGGTGAGCGTCTGGGCAGGGGTAGCAGCGTATTGTCTTGTGGTATCAATTGACTTGGTAACTTTTATCGACGTCTTTTGATATTGACCCGGAACCAATACAGAGTCTTTTATACCGACAAACTGGCCATTCGTGAACAGGGAGTCTTTTTTATAATGCTCCTGTACGTAAACCGAGTCTTCTATGTAGTAATCAATGTTTACTGGGTATAACCGTTCTACCAGTCGCCATGTACCTGTAATGCGCGGATCGCCTGCTCCGGGGGAGAAGGTGGCCGTTGTATCTTTACAATTGACAAGAAGGCTCGCCAGAAACAATGTCAGGCTCAGATAGAGTACTTTTTTCACAAGCTAGTCGGCAGTTCGTAAAGCTAACGAACAGGCTGTTTCTTCCATTGCTTCGTCGGCTTTTTCTTGTTAAGTCGTTTGTGCTATTCCTTTTAATGGCACAAACGACTTAACAAAATAGCTTAAACAAACTCCGTGCCTCTTTCTTTGGCGTCGGCGACAAAAGCTTTCACTTTCTGTTCTTCTTCTTTCCGGCAGATCATCAGTACGTTATCGTACTCGGCCACAATATAGCCATCCAGACCATTGACGACTACCAAACGATCTTTTGGCGTCTTGATGATACAGTTTTTGGTATCGTACAGCATAATATGACCATCAATCACATTAAGGTCATCATTCTTGTCAGACACTTCATACAATGACTTCCAGGTTCCCAGATCCGACCAGCCAAAATCGCTTAAGACGACGTAGACGTTGCTGGCTTTTTCCATAACGCCATTGTCAATGGAAATACTTTTGGTCAGGGAATACGCTTTATCAACGAATGCTTTTTCACGTTCAGTGTAATAGGCATCGTTGCCTTCCTCGAAAATTTCAGCGACCTCAGGCAGATAAGTTTCAAACGCTTTGATGATCGACTTGACGTTCCAGACGAAAATACCCGCGTTCCAGACAAATTCGCCACTTTCCACAAACTGTTGAGCCAGTTCCAGGTGCGGCTTTTCGGTAAACGTTTTGACTTTCTTTACGACGTTTCCTTCTTCCGGAATGTATTGGATATACCCGTACCCCGTATCGGGGCGGCTTGGCTGGATACCGAGTGTCACCAGAATATCCTGCACTTTGGTCGCATCAAGCGCCGTTTGGATAGTTCGTTTAAACTCGTCTTCTTTCAGAATAATATGATCGGCGGGCGCGACTACAATATTGGCCTCCGGGTCGCGCTGGGCAATTTTATAACAGGCATATGCAATACAGGGTGCCGTATTACGAGCAATAGGTTCGCACAATACCTGATCGTCGGTCAACTGCGGAAGTTGCTGTTGGCAAAGGCCTTTGTAAAGCGCACTGGTAACGATATAAATATTCTCGGATGGGCAAACCCCGTCGAAACGGTCGGCAGTTTGTTGAAGAAGTGTCCGGCCTGTGCCAAGTACGTCGTGGAATTGCTTCGGATAACTCGTACGGCTGAAAGGCCAGAATCGTGTTCCGACGCCCCCCGCCATGATTATTACGTAAGTATGGTTCATGGATGCTTAACTAATTTGAGACAAAAATGTCACTATAAACTTGATTTACAAAGTGCTAGTATTTCTATATAACATAAAATATCTATAAGGTTTACGATTGTTAATACATTGTGCACAATAGTAGTAACTAACAACTTGCATAATATAAAACTTAATAGTCCCCCCCAATTGTTCGAAGAAGCGCTACTGCATACTGAACTTCCTGGCTACGAAGCTGTACCAGTTGCTGTTCGGTAGTCAGAATGGTTCGTTGAGCATCGAGTACTTCAAGATAGGTAGCCAATCCACGGACATAAAGTTCGCGGTTATACTGCTCTGTTCGGCGTGCCAGTGTCAACGTCCGCTCCTGCAATTCAATTTGCTGACGCAGCAGCGTTAAGTTATCCAGAGCGGTCTCCGCATCACGCTGCGCCAGTTGGAGTGCCTGTAAATAAATTTGCTGATTGGTTTGGGTCTGCTGTTTCGACAGGGCAATATTTTGCCGCGCCCGATGGCCTTCATAAAGGGGCACCGAAGCATTGACGCCAACAATGTATGTACCTGCACTGGGTGTTACCCAGTTGCCTAGCTTACCCGATAGAATCCCACCCGATCCAATCAATGTAACCCGTGGCTGGGTACTGGCTTGCTGAAGAATTACCTGAGCAGCCGCCACCTGATTTTGCCGGATATACTGCACCAAATCAGGTCGGCGTTGCAGTTGTTCGGCGGTGACGCTGGCGTACGGATAAGTAGGCACAGTTGAGGGCAATAATCCCGATGGAACAGAAAACGCAGTTGGGTCCTGCCCGCAAAGCTGCGCCAGCCCATTGACAAGTTCAACACGGGCACGTTCCAGCCCTTTGAGTGTAACCTGTAAACCAGCATAGTCCGTTTCGGCCCGTTGTACGTCAATCTGATTGATTAAACCAACCCGGAACCGCTCCCGGATGATGGACAGCGTCGTATCGCGGGATTGAATATTCCGGCGAAAAACAGCCTGTTCAGCATCGTTGCCCCG
>CAXTJJ010000582.1:0-3801 GCA_964244155.1 uncultured Spirosoma sp. | reverse complement strand
GTTGTCGGTATGACAGAAAAGCACTACTGTTTACTTTCGCCCCTCCAAAAACCGGTCGGCCGTTCGTAAGGCCACTGCCATAATTGTTAAAGCCGGGTTCACACTCAGGGCACTTGGAAACGTTGAGTTATCGCTGATATATAGATTCGGAATGTCGAACGACTGGCCATCGGCATTGACAACGGACGTTTCGGGGTTGTTGCCCATGCGACAGGTACCGATAATGTGTGCATTTCGGGGGAAAGCCCACATGTTTTTGGCTCCGGCAGCGGTCCATATATCTCGCATGATTTTATCGGCATGAGCAGTCATCCGTTTTTCGTTTTCGCCGTTGGTGAAATAAATACGTGGTTTGGGTAGTCCCCGGATGTCTTTCTCGTCCGATAGTTCCAGATAATTATGGTCGTAGGGGAGGCAGTCGCCCAAAATATTGATACCCGCCACATGGTTGTAGGCAAGAGCGGCTTTCTTTAGCGCATCTCCCCATAGGCCCCGGCTCCGCGCCATTTGTGTCATGTACGTAACCGGCATAACGCCGATGGACTGAAGTAAATAGCCCCCGGCAAAATCGACCGGGCCGCCGTTGTGGTTTTTGGGCCGGTGGGTATCTTCGGAAATCAACGCGCCGGGAATGCCTTTGTAGGGGCGAACATCTTCATCAAACTCTCCCCAGATTTGTAATCCGGGGTGCGCCATCACATTTCGACCAACCTGCCCACTACTGTTAGCCAGACCATTCAGAAGCAAAAGCCGGGCGGTTTCGATGGTCCCGGCGCAGAGGAAAACATAGCGACATCGTTGCCGCTCCTCCTGCCCATTACGGATGTAAACGACTTCACTAATACTGCCGGATGTATTCTTAATTAACTGAGTTACGAAGCATTCTGATCGAATTTCGGCTCCGTGGTAAATGGCCAGCGGAATGTAAGTTACGTCCATGCTGGCTTTAGCGCCGATGTTACAACCTGCCTGACAAAATCCCCGGTTGGCACAGGCGGGTCGATGACCAACACCTTCCTGATAATATCCTGCCGACAAGGCCGCATTGGCTGCCGGAGATGTTCTGATGCCAACTGCTTTACAACCTCGTTCCATCAATTGCCCGGCTCCGTTGATTGGCAACGGAGCTAAGGCATAGGAACGGTTCCGGATTGGTCCCCAGGGATAAGCTGCTGGGCCGGAAACGCCCAGAAACTGCTCGACTTCTTCGTAATACGGCTCAATCTGGTCAAAGCCGAATGGCCAGTCATACCCCACTCCGAAATCGGTATGGAGATGGAAATCATCAGGTTGAGCGCGGGGCGTATAGGCCGTGTAGTGCAACGTAGAACCGCCGACACCTGTCCCGGAATTGTTACTGCCAAAGGGTAATGGGTCTTGACCTGCGCTTAGCCGCTCGTCGTTCCAGAACAGTTTTTCCTGTGCTTTCTCGTCGGTTGCGAAGTCCTTGGCCGGGTTCCAGTGTTTACCCGCTTCAAGGGCAACCACCTGTAAGCCCGCTTTTGCCAGCCGGGCTAAGAGAGGTGCGCCACCCGCGCCGGTGCCGATCACGACGGCGTCAACGGTTTCTGTAGTTGAGTACGTTTGCATACTGGTTGGGGCATAGGGTATAGCGTATGAAAGGCTTTCAGGAATATGGTGGCTTTAAAAGCGACTCACTACCCTGTGCCCCGACACCTATGCGCCTAGTCCAATGCTCTTGGTTCGCGGTCTTCCAACTGATTTAGCCCGATGCGCTGCCAAGTTGGTACATCGGCCATACCGACATAGCCAATTTCTTCCTGCGCCAGCGGGTTGCTGTAATAGTTCTCGACTGCTTCGGTTAGTAACTCTTCAAAAAATCGGTCAGCGGGGAGTTGTTCCCAACTGTCGCCGGGCGCTTCCTGATGCTGAACTGCCTTTAAAATAAAGTCCTGTTGTTCAGCCGAAATGTTTAGAAATAGTTGTTTAAATGTTAACAGAGCACTTTCATCAATGCCAACTAATCCAAGTTTGTAGGCATCTCCATCGGCGGGCATAACGTCGTACCGCCAGCCATCCGATTTGTTTTGGCTCAATCGTTTGTCAATACTACCCGCTATATCAATGCGTTTGTCATGCTCGTCCTGCGGAACCAAGCGGTTGCAAACAGCCTGTAAAAGCGCAAATTCACTCGCCGAAAAGAAGGTTGGCTGGCGGGGTGGGTCGTTTAATCGCTCGGTCAGCGCCTGCCGCGTTGCTTCAGTTACCTGATTGGTTTTGAGTAGGTTGCGAACTGTGTTGTGCGGGTAGTGAGGCATGGAGTTGTATGTATGATATGTGATGTATGATATATGATATGCCTGCGGGCTGGATTTAGCTATGGTTTGTGGACACATACATCCTACATCATATATCATACATAAAAACTTATCCCAGCTTTCCGCCGGTTACTTCAACAATGCTGCCAGTCATGAAGCTGCCTTCGCTTGAGGCTAGCAGCACATAGGCGGGGGCCAGTTCTTCGGGTTGACCGGGGCGGGCTAGCGCTACTTCATGACCAAAGTTTTTGACTTCATCTTCGGGCATGGTGGCGGGGATATTGGGCGTCCAGACGGGGCCGGGTGCCACGCAATTTACCCGAATGTTTCGCTTGCCCAACTGGATTGCCAGCGATTTGGTAAAGGCATGGATAGCGCCTTTAGTGGCCGTGTAGTCAACCAGAATAGGGTTTCCTACGATGCCGACAATACTGCCCGTGTTGACAATCGCATCGCCCTCGTGCAAGTGTGGCAATGCGGCCTGGGCCATAAAGAAATAAGCCAGAATATTAGTGTCAAATGTGCGCCGAAGCTGCTCTTCGGTAATGTCTTCCAGTGTCGACTGCGCCATTTGATAGGCCGCGTTGTTGACCAGAATATTCAGTTTCCCGTAGTGATCGACGGTTTGTTGAACAGCATCTTTACAGGCGGCCGAACTGCGAACATCAGCCTGTATGACCAGGCAAGAGCGTCCTTTACTCTCGACGATGCGCTTCGTGTATTTCGCGTCGTCAGTGTTTTCGTTGTATACGATGGCTATATCGGCACCTTCCAGCGCAAAGGCAATCGCCACGGCCCGTCCGATTCCAGAGTCGGCACCGGTGATGATGGCAATTTTGTCGGTGAGTTTCCCGGCAGGTTTATAATTGGATAAATCGCTGTCGGGGGCCGGGTCCATATCCGACTGGCGCGCCGGGTAGGGGAGTTTCTGCCCTGGAATTTCCTCCGCTTTTGGGCGGAATTCAGTTGTTTCCATATGTTCGTTGAGTACGATACCTTAATCTAACTTATTTCTGATTAAGGTATATTGAGGTATGGCACAGGTTGTTTTTTTGACAGGATTACAGAATTGACAAGATTTTTTATTGATATGAAATCCTGTCAATCCTGTCAAAAAAACAACCTGTCATTCATCCACTATGTTGAGATAAACTGCCGTTCAACGGTTTTGTTAAGTCATAAAAAAAGAGCCTCCGCATTATCGGAAGGCTCTCTGGTCTTAAATACCGGTAGCGCTCTTACAAGCTCATCATGCCAACCTGGATGCTTTTGTTTTCCGCCAAATCAAATGCACACTGGTCGAACGTAGGTGGGCCCATGAGCATGGTTACGTTCGAGAAGCCAAATGGTTCGGTAGGCATCTGTCCGGAGAAGTCCATTTTCTTGTTGTCGTTCAAGTCCTGGTAAATCCGTACGGCATAACGTCCAGGAACTAGTTCCTCAAAGGTCACTGTAACATCGCCCGATGGGGGAACGTCAATGGCTATTTTCTTTGCCGATTCGCCGTCAAATGTTACAGCAC
>CAXTJJ010000581.1:0-3840 GCA_964244155.1 uncultured Spirosoma sp. | reverse complement strand
CCGCAGGCGTCAGCGGTTTGCTGGTGATGCGGTAAATAGAGGGATTGTTCGCGTGGAATTGATCGTAGCTGACTTCGTCTTTGGTGTACAGCATGATCAGCATGGCGGCTGCCAGGCCAATGCTCAGGCCGATGATATTAATGGCCGAGTACGCTTTGTTGCGGGCCAGATTTCGGAAGGCGATTTTAAGATAGTTCTGTAACATAGCCGGGCTGAGTAAGGAGACTGAAGGATATATGTCTGGTTTTCGTTTTAGCGCGAAGGGCCATCCAGCCGGGGGGCGTATAAATCGGAGTGCATTGAGCCAGTAGCGACGGTTGGCTTTGGCAAGACCAGCCTGTCGCACATCACGCGTAAAACGCTCGTACAAATCGCCCTGCACTTCCTCCAGCAGATGAGGAGCACAGAACCATTCGAGGAGCCGGTCGGCAGAGCGGGGTGGTTTCATAACAGTGGTTATACAATGGATAATAGATAATGAATAATGTAAAATGGATAATGAACAACAAGTCTTGATAATCAAAACAGTAAGGCCATTATGCACATTTTGCCTTCTTCATTTTACATTATTCATTATTAAGTTAAACTGATGACGGGTAACGATTGCGGAGAAATGGATTCCCAGAGTTGTTCGCGCATGGCTCGAATGTCGTGAAGCGCACGACTACCCAGTGCTGTAACGGTAAACAGGCGTTTTCGTCGGCCGCCCCGTTCGGCGGTGGCTTCGCCCATCTGCGATTTGAGCATGCCTTTCTCTTCCAGCCGGTGCAGGGCCGCGTGTACGGCACTGATGCTCACGGATCGACCCGTTTGCCGATCCAGCTCATCGGTGATGGCAACGCCATAAGCTCCTTCGTGAAGCACCGCGACCGTCAATAAAACCAGTTCTTCAAACTCACCCAGATATGTCCGTTTCATGCCAAAAGAATAAGATCAACTTTTGTAGAACAAATGCTTTGCCAACTCGTAAAATCCGCTTTTCCTGCCAGCAGACGTGTGTTCAGTGTTTTTGGCGTGTCCGATTTCGTACACCGCTGTCCGCTGTTGAACATTACGGACGGCGGTGCGGTAATACAATGCGGGTCTGTAAGTACCTTTGCCGATACGTATTGTCAAAAAAATTCTTACAACTACCTACTCTTATGGCCCTCAAAACGCTGGTTAAAATCTCGAACGTTACGAACCTGAGCGATGCCCGCTACTGCGCGGGTATGGGCGTCGATATGCTTGGCTTCTCGATGGATGCCGACTCGCCGGACTATATTGACCCCAGGAAGTTCGCCGAAATACGGGGTTGGGTAGCGGGTGTGCAGATCGTTGGCGAAACCACGTCAACAGACCCGGAAGTGATCGAGCAGTTGCTGGAATCGTACCAGCCTGACCTGCTACAAGTCGACGAAGCGGCTTTACTCCCGTACCTGAGCACCCTTAACAAGTCTGGGAATGAACTGCGCTTTATTCTGCGGGTAGATATCGCGCGTGTAACCCTTGCCCAACTCGACACGCTTTTACAAACGGGGGCTGCCAACGCCGATTACATATTGCTCGAAAGCAATGGGCCGGTTCATCTGGACGATGATCTGAAAATGCTCCTTCAGCGGCAGGCAGCCCGTTACCCAATCTTATTGGGCATTGGAATTTCGTCTGAAAACGTTCATGAATTGTTAGATAAGCTACCCGTACGCGGCATTGCCCTGAGCGGAGGTCTTGAGGAGCAACCCGGCAATAAGGAGTTTGGGGAGTTGATGGATATTCTGGAATCGATAGAGGAAGAGTAAAGGGAGTTGGTAAGCGGCTTCGCCTAAGTCGGTAAGTTGGTAAGTCGGTAAGTTGGTAAGTCGGTAAGTCGGTAAGTCAGTAAGTTGGTAAGTCAGTAAGTGTTTACCGCGAAATCAACACTTAAGCGCAAGCCACTTACCAACTTAGGCGAAGCCACTTACTGACTTACCGACTCTCTTCAGTACTATGCAATACCTACTATCATTGAAAACATACATCCATCCACAAGCGCGTCCATTCTTCCTATTCTGTTTTCGCGGCATGTGTTCACCTGCTAGGTTTACATCGGTTTTAGACACTAGAAGCCATGAACAAGCGATTAGAACGTATAGCAGACCAGGCCCAGATCGGGGGCGTCTGCGCTGGATTAGCCGACTATTTTGGGATTGATCGCACGTTGGTGCGGGTACTTTTTGTGGTCGGGATTTTTCTGCCTCATTTCCCGGCCTTCATCATTTATGTTATCTTGTGGATCGCATTACCCGAACGACGTTTTACGGGTTCTGTGGCTCAATCAACTGTTTACGCAAACCCTGTTTTTTCCATGAATCCTTACAATCCCAATAAGCCCGCATCGCCCGACCGTAGCCTCGTTGGCGGAGCTGTCCTGATTTTACTTGGCGTGATGTTCCTGATTGACCGCTATTTCGACATAAATTTCCGCGATCTGTGGCCGTTCATTCTAATTGCCATCGGTCTATGGTTGATTTTCAGGGATCGCATCAGAACCCCGTACGATCAGAATCAAAATGATCCCTATAAGAACGATCCCTATAAAAACGACCCAACTCAAAACGATCCTACCAGCGGAACACTGTAAATGATATAGGATGTATGATATAAGATGTATACCAGCCCCTATGGGTTAAACTACTTCATATATCATACATCATCTATCAAATCACTCTTATGAAACGAAGTAACGGATTATTCTGGGGTATTTTCCTGCTCACGCTGGGCGTCCTTTTCCTGGCCCGGCGAGCAGGATGGTTGGATGTGAACTGGCATTCACTGGTGAATTTGTGGCCGGTTCTGCTGATTCTGGCGGGCGTGAATCTGATTCTGGAGCGACGCGGTAACCCAGCTGCGTTTATCACGACCGTGATGCTGGCCGTTGCGGTGCCAACAACGCTTTTCGGCTTTTTATCGCACAATCGAGACCGTGATGGATACAATATGCGCTGGAATTATGACGACGATGATAACGATAATAACAACGAAAGCGATTCGGACGATGATGATAACGGCAATGATGACGACAACGATAACGAAGAGGAGTATCGGTCGGAACGTGAGAACCGGGATTCCGATAATACACAGACGCATAGCAACACCTTTGCCGAAGCCATGCAGGGTGATACGCGTGAGGCTGTGCTGAAATTATCGGGTGGGGCAGGTCGGTTCATTATCAGCGAACCCACCAGTGAACTCATCAAAGCCGAAACGAAACAAACGGTTGGGAATTATTCCATGTCGGTTGACCGCGATGAAACAACTCACATTCCTACTATCGAGTTAAAGCCAACGGAGGAGGAAAGTCATATTGACCTCAAAGACGGAAATTACCAAAACCGGGTGGATGTTCATCTGAACGCAACGCCGGTTTGGTCGATGGATGTTGCCCTCGGCGCGGGTCAGGGCGACCTAGACTTGAGCGCCTACGCCGTGAGGAGCCTGAAACTCGGTGCCGGTGCCGCCGATCTCGACCTAAAACTGGGTGACAAAGTCGACCAGACCGATGTAAAACTGGACGTGGGTGCTGCTTCCGTTACGGTTCGGGTTCCCAAAGAAGTAGGTTGCCGGGTCAAGAAAGACGGTGCCCTCAACATCGAACAACTGGACGATTTTACTGATGTAGGCGGTGGCGAGTTTGTGAGCCCCGGCTACGATGCGGCTAAAAAGAAAATGACCATCCGGTATAACGGGGGTATCTCAAAGTTTAAGGTGGTGCGCTATTAATCTGAACCGCACGGGACGTCCGTGCGGTTCAGACACTGTCTCTTCGCCAATTCCACAATATCCTTCACTTCCAGAACCGGCTTTTTGTATCCGCGATCAACC
>CAXTJJ010000580.1:0-3841 GCA_964244155.1 uncultured Spirosoma sp. | reverse complement strand
TCAAAAAGCGGTTGAGGTCATGCGAAAACAGAAACTAGGTGGCGATGTATTGAATATTGTCAGCAAAAACGCCCTGGTTTCAGGACCTAATAACGCTGGTTACGGTTCGGCCAAAGCGGCCCAGCTGCACTTGAGCCGCCTGAATGCCGCCGAATTAGGCAAAGACCACATCCGGGTCAACGTCGTGAACCCCGACGCGGTCATCTCCGATTCGAAAATCTGGGCGGGTGCCTGGGCCGAAGGTCGCGCGAAAGCCTATGGAATCACGGTGGCTGAGCTACCCGCTTATTACGCCAAGCGTACATTACTAAACGAGATTATTTTACCCGACGACATTGCCAATGCCTGTCTGGCGTTCGTTAACGGGTTACTGTCCAAATCGACCGGAAACGTCCTGAACGTGGATGGCGGTGTGGCGATGGCCTTTGTCCGGTAGAATAAGTATCCGGTTTATGGTTTTCGGTTGACGGTTTTATACGCCATAAACCGAAAACCGTAAACCGAAAATCATAAACCCTTATGCAACTCAAACCCGAACACATCGCTGACTATAACCAGAAACTGCTAGAAAACCATCAGCGTAAACTGTCATACTGGACGCAGGAGGTAGCAAAAGCCGAACCGGTTATCCAGAAACTTATTGATTTTCATATTGCCATTCCAAGTTGGGCGCTTGGGACGGGGGGAACTCGCTTCGGCCGCTTTCCGGGTGGGGGAGAACCCCGCAGTCTGGAGGAAAAAATTGCCGATGTGGGACTGCTCCATGCCCTGAACCGCGCGAGTGGTGCTATTTCGCTGCACATTCCCTGGGATATTCCAACCGATCCGGAAGCGATCAAACAACTGGCCGCGCAACATGGGTTGCGCTTCGACGCTGTCAACTCCAATACGTTTCAAGACCAGCCCGATGCCGAACAGAGTTATAAATTCGGGTCACTGCAACATACCGACCCCGCCGTTCGCCAGCAGGCCATTGACCACAACATTGACGTGATCCGGCATGGGGTTGCGTTGGGGTCTGATGCACTCACGGTCTGGTTGTCCGATGGTTCGTGTTTTCCTGGTCAGCTTAACTTCCGTAAAGCCTTCGACCGGACACTAGCTAGTCTGGAGGAGATTTATGCGGCTCTGCCAGCCGACTGGAAGCTGTTCGTCGAATACAAAGCCTTTGAGCCTAATTTCTATTCGATGACCGTTGGCGACTGGGGCAGCAGTTTCCTGTATGCCAATAAACTCGGACCAAAAGCGTATACGCTTGTCGATTTAGGTCACCACCTGCCTAACGCCAACATCGAGCAGATCGTCGCAATTTTGCTGCATCAGGGTAAGTTGGGAGGTTTCCACTTCAACGATTCCAAGTACGGCGACGATGACCTGACCGCCGGAAGCATCAAGCCTTATCAACTATTCCTGATTTTTACGGAACTGGTTGACGGACTGGATGCAAAGGGCATGAACCATGCAAAAGACCTCGGCTGGATGATTGATGCCAGCCATAATGTAAAAGACCCATTGGAAGATTTGCTCCAATCGGTAGAAGCTATTCAACTGGCGTATGCTCAGGCACTGCTGGTAGATCGGGAAGCACTGGAAGACGCACGTGAGGCCAACGACCCCGTTCGGGCACAGGAGATTTTACAGGACGCCTTTCGAACCGATGTACGTCCGCTGGTTGCTGAAGCCCGTCGTCGGGCAGGTGCGTCGTTGAATCCGCTCGGCCTGTACCGTCAACTCGACGTGCGTCAACAGCTCATTGGTGAGCGGGGCGCAAAAACGGTAGCAACAGGACTGTAAAATTAAAGAGCGAAAGAAGGAAAGAGCGAAAGAGCGAAAACTGCCCGGTGAACCGCTCTTTCGCGCTTTCATTCTTTCGCTCTTTTGCTCTTTAACTACATGAAAAAACTTCCCGTTATTGCCATCTTCGACATTGGCAAGACCAATAAAAAGCTGTTTCTCTTCAATAAACATTATCGCATTGTTTGGGAGAAATCGGAGCAGTTTGCCGAAATCACGGATGAAGACGGCGATGCCTGTGAAGATCTGAACCGGCTCACCGACTGGGTACAATCATCACTGGCGGAGGTGATTGCATTGCCGGAATTCGCTGTTCAGGCGGTAAACTTTTCGACCTACGGGGCCAGCATGGTGTTTCTTGATCAGGCTCGGCAACCGCTCAGTCATCTCTACAATTACCTTAAGGCCTACCCGCCAGCCTTATTAACTCAATTTTTCAATACCTACGGCCCGGAGTCGGCGATTACGCGACAAACGGCATCGCCTTCGCTCAGTAGTTTGAATTCTGGGCTTCAGTTGTACCGGTTCAAACACGAGCAACCCGAAGCTTTCGCGAAACTGGCGTTTGCGCTGCATCTACCCCAGTATGTGAGCCAGTTGATCAGCGGCTGGCCGGTTTCCGAACTGACCAGCATCGGGTGCCATACCATGTTATGGGATTTTGACCGGCAAACTTACCATGACTGGGTTAGGCAGGAAGGGCTTGATACTTGTTTGGGGACCATTGTCCCGTCCGATTCAGCCCGGCAGGTTTCGGTTGCCAATGCCCATGTTCAGGTGGGCGTTGGCCTGCATGATAGCTCGGCCGCTTTAATTCCCTATCTGGCTTCGTTTACGGAACCGTTTATTTTGATCTCGACCGGTACCTGGTGTCTTAGTATGAATCCCTTCAATAGCAGTCCCCTGACAGCCGAAGAGTTGCAGTACGATTGTCTGAACTTCATGCATTACAAAGGTCAGTCGGTCAAATCGTCCCGGTTGTTTGCGGGCTATGAACATGAGCAACAGATCAAGCGGCTGGCTGATCACTTTCAAGTACCCGTCGATCAATATGTTCGGGTTACCTATAATCCTGAACTCATTGATCAATTGAGGTTGCATGCTGGTCAGGTAACGACCGGGAATGATGCAAAAGGCAAGCAACTGCTGTCGATGCAGGGATCATTGTTCGGGCAGCGTTCCCTCTCGGATTTCGCTACCTATGAAGAAGCTTACCACCAGTTGATTCTTGACATTGTCGCCCAGCAGTTGATTTCGACTAATCTGGTATTGGCTGACACTTCGGCCAGTCGCGCCGAGGTAAAACGGATTTTTGTGGATGGGGGCTTTGGCAAGAACCCTATTTACATGAACCTATTGGCCAGAGCTTTTCCCGACATCGAAGTCTACGCTGCATCGGTGGCGCAGGCGTCAGCATTGGGGGCGGCCCTGGCCACGCACCAGCACTGGAATTCGCATCCCTTACCGGGCGACTGTGTTGAACTTAAAAAATATACGGCTTCTGTCATTGCCTGATAGATCGCTACTATTCACCGTAACACAATGATAACTAAATCGTTGGCAGGCCGTCTTTGTGTATTTCCTGTTGTATGTACGTTAGGCACCCAGCCGAGTCCATGGTGAACAGCGATAAAGTTGACGACTGGAGCTGGGTCGACGCGCTGCAAATGGTTATGCTCGTATTTGCAAAGTCGGGCGTTCTGGAGAAAGATCGAAGCGAGGGAGCGTCTCCTTACTTCGAGAAGATGTACCAGATTGACATGCACTCGAAAACCAGACACGGCGGTAACGGTCTGTACAATCCGAAAGACGGGTTGTGATGGCGGGATAAAGATTTCGTGCCACCCTACAAAGAACCGAATGGTAAAGACTGTTACCGGTCGCGGGGCAATGACTGGGTGGTAACCGCGCTGGTACGGGTACTGACCTGGGGTGTCAATCACGGCTTCCTCGCCAGCAAGGTTTACAAACCCATGGGGTTGATGGCGCAAGGCTCTGGCCTTGTGCCTTTTATTCTCCGGCCTCTGGCCGGTAAGTTACAATTGCT
>CAXTJJ010000579.1:0-3847 GCA_964244155.1 uncultured Spirosoma sp. | reverse complement strand
CGGGTAAGCTCAGACATTACTACGTCAATTCCCCGGGAGGGATGGGGCAGTTCGAAGGGAACCTGCTTCCCCAGGCCATAGGCGGGTTTATCCATCCACCGCCGAAAGGAGTCAGCCGTTCCAAATACGGATTCGCCGGTCTGGAACAAGGCCATGATTTTGAGGACTTTCTCACTATCCTGTGGATTGAGACTTTTTTTCTCGCGCTCATATCGCTGAAACGTTTTGAGCGATGTGTCGAATACCTCCGCCAGGTGTTCGCGCTTGTAGCCAGTGAGATCGGCAATCTCAAAGAAGCGTGTGGCTGGAACACCTTTCAGTGCCAAAAAAACGAGAGCTATACGGTCCGGAACAATCATGGAACAAACATAAGACTTTTGTCTGAAAAACTAAGAATTTTGTCTAAAAATTCCTCTCCTCCTTGCCCCGCCAAAACCTATTGAGTTAAAAATCGTTTCTAGTAGAAATTCATTAAACATTAATAACGTTATGAAAAAGATAAGTTTGCTTCTACTACTGGTTGTCAGTACCCTAAGTTTTCAGGCTTGCAGCGAAAAGAAGAAAGAAAGTGATGACAGCGTTGAGAATGCAGAGAAGGCCAATGACGCTAAAGAAGATGCAGGAACCGGCCAAACCGACGACACCAATGAGTTTGCGGTGAAAGCGGCCAATGGTGGCATGCTGGAAGTGGAGTTAGGCCGTTTGGCTCAGGAAAAAGCGCAAAGCAGCGATGTCAAGCAGTTCGGCGCGATGATGGTAAAAGATCACTCGAAAGCGAACGAAGAACTAAAGACGATCGCGGCTACGCAAAATATTACCCTGCCCAGTACACTGGGTGAGGATGAGCAGAAGCATGTAAACGACATGACGAAGCTGTCGGGAGCGGAATTCGACAAGAAGTACGTGAGTATGATGGTCGATGATCACAAAGAAGATATCGACGAATTTAAAAAGGCCGCCCAAGACGACAAGACAAACCCTGCGGTTAAAGACTTCGCCACCAAAACGCTTCCTACGCTACAAAAGCATATGGATGCCATTAATGCGATCGATAAGAAAATGAAGTAGTCTATGGTTGTTAAGTTATTGGGTTATTTGCTTTAGGCGATTAATTCAATGCGTAATAACCCAATAACTTAATAAACGCTCAACCAATGAAAACGATTATCAAAATAGCTTCGCTGATAATAACAGTTGCCTTCACACTACCCGCCCATGCCCAGTCGACCACGGGTGGACGCAGTGGCGGATCGACTGCCTCGACGGGAACGGGTTATCTGACCGAAGGGAAACGTGCTTCCGCAGGCAGTCCTGCGAGCATGACGATTGCCGATGAAGGGGCTTCGCGTGATTATATGTACGTTCCACCAACCAACACAAAAAACAGATCGGCTTCTCCTGATGGGTCGGGCGGATCAACACCCAGTAAGTCAAAGTCATCGACGGGTATGAAAACGCACAGCCAGGCTATTCCGTCAAAAAAACAAGCTGGTCAACCAAAGGACCGAAATAGCCAATAACGAAGGCATCTCACATAATGGTTATTTTTGGCGATTAGACTTGCTCACCGCCACCCATGAACAAATACGCTGCCTTTGGTTTGACGCTTGAAACTGCCCTTGATTTTACCGGTGTCTTACCCGGCTCAACAGCCGAAACGGATGTTTTTATAAACGAGGGACCCATCCACCAGAAAGCCAGTCGCCCTACCCGGATCCAGCGTCGGGGTATCCGCGCTAAGCTAGGTATAACAGCCTCAGATGTTCTATTAGATTGGGAAGGAGTTGGTTGCTTCAAGGTCTCGGATGGTGAAAGGATTGTCTACCAAAACACGGGAGCCGATGAAGGAACATTGCTTTTATTTCTTCTTAGTGAAGTCATTGGCCTAATCCTGTACCAACGCGGCCTGTTTTTGTTGCACGGAAGTGCGGTGAAGATCGAAGACAACGCAGCCGTTTTTCTGGGAATTCCCGGCGCAGGAAAATCGACAACAGCAGCTGCTTTTGGAAAGGCAGGTCACACCGTCTTGACGGATGACTTGGTCGCTATCCAACTTATGAATGGCAAGCCCTATGTCGTTCCCGCATTTGGGGAATACAAAATCTGGAAGAATACGGTAGATGGCTTAAACATAGACGAATCGAAACTGAAGCCATCCTTTGAAGGGTCAACTAAGTTTTTAGTTAACCCTTCATTAACTGATTTCCCACAAACACCTGTTCCACTACATACTATCACCCTGCTCTATCCACCGAATTCGCGTCGGCCGGATGAACGAATAAAACCTTTGCATGCTCCGGTTGAATTACTCAGGCATTTTCCATTACCCATTCAACTGCTGACCAGCCAATATTTACAGAAACATTTTCAGGATGCATTAAGCATTGGAAAAGTTGCAACGATCAATCAGCGAAAAAGGCCCAACGGGTTCGACGCGCTGAGCCTTTTTGTGGATGAATTTACTATTGGTTAACCGTTATTAAGTCATTTATTACTATTTAACAAACTGATTTTCAGGAAATAATAAATAACCAATAACCTACCCCAACCGTTGTACTAATTCTTCAGCGGTTACTTTGTGCTGTTCGCCGGTAAGCATGTTCTTCAGTGACAACACGCTCGTTTGCACCTCTTCGGAACCGATCAGGACGACAAACGGGATGGCCCTTGCATTGGCATAATCGAGCATCTTTTTCACTTTGGTCAGGTCAGGATACATTTCGGCGGCAACATTGGCCGTGCGAAGCCGACTCAACAACGGCAGTGCCATCGAACGGGCTTCGGCATCAAAGGGTACAATGAGCACCTGTGTTCCCTGACCCGCGCTGGCCGGAAACAGGGTTAGCTCCTCCATGACATCGTAAATGCGATCCACACCAAACGAGATACCCACGCCCGATAAACCCGGCATACCAAAGGCTCCGGTCAAATTGTCGTAACGCCCTCCCCCGCTCACGCTGCCAATACTAACTCCATTTGCTTTTACTTCAAATATGGCACCGGTGTAATAAGACAATCCCCGCGCTAAGGTCGGGTCAATTTCTACCCGAGCATTTGCCAGCCCGTATTGATTCACCAACAAAAGTGTCTCTTGAAGTTCAGTAATCCCTTTACTCGCCAAATCAGAGGACGAAAGCCAGGATTTTAATCGGTTTAGTACGCCTGGAGTATCCATCGTATCAAACGAAAACAGGGGGTCAAGGTTGCTAATGGTATCAGCGGAGAAGCCGCGCTCTCCAAGTTCAGCCAGTACTTTGTCCTTACCAATCTTATCCAGTTTATCGATCGCGACGGATAAGGTTCCCTCCTGCCCCGGTGCGCCAATCACTTCGGCAATACCCGCCAGAATTTTACGATTGTTAATTTTCAGGGTAAAATCCTGGATGTTCAGATTTTGGAATACCTCGTGGATCATCAGCACAATTTCCGCTTCGCATAAGAGCGAATCTGTACCCACCACATCGGCATCACACTGGTAAAACTCCCGGTATCGACCCCGCTGCGGACGGTCGGCCCGCCAGACGGGTTGCATCTGGTAGCGTTTAAAGGGCATCGTTAGCGCGTTGCGGTTCATAACCACATAGCGGGCAAACGGTACGGTCAGGTCGTAACGCAGTCCTTTCTCCGAAATTTTTGGGGTTAACTTTTTAGAACCCGATGCCAGATCAAGCTCGGTAATATTGGCCGCAAAATCGCCGGAGTTCAGAATTTTAAACAGAAGTTGATCGCCTTCATCCCCATACTTACCCGTCAGCGTCGACAGGTTTTCCATGGATGGGGTTTCGAGTGGCTGAAAGCCGAAGCGTTTGAAGGTTTCCCGAATGGTGTCGAAAATAAACAGCCGTTT
>CAXTJJ010000578.1:0-3848 GCA_964244155.1 uncultured Spirosoma sp. | reverse complement strand
AGTCAGCGGAAACTGTTTTCAGGTAAAAAAAGACCATACTCATTATCAATGCCAGCCCTGCACAGGTAATAAGACGAAGACCGATGTAATCAATACCAGGAAATAACCAGAGCCAGAAAGCAAACCAAAAGTGGCTGGATACGCCAGTAGGTGGTACGTGATTATATAAGGTAGTGAGATTGACACCGAACTGAGCAAAGGGCTTACTGGATTCCAGATGAAAATCCTCATCCATAACGCCCCATTTGACCCGTATGGCGAGGACAACGGCAATGATTAAATAAGCCATGCAAATGGCTGCGAAATACCAATTATAGACCCTGTTCTGGTTTGTTGTTCTGGAAACGTCGGATAAATTAGATTGTGCCGTCGATAGTTTCATTAAGCTACTTAAAATTTAAATTGGTCAAATTTAATAGATTACCCGCTAATCGACACAGTGAAGCATTGCCGCTGTCTAAATACCCCGCCTGTCTGATCATAAGTTGTCTATGCTTACTGACACATGAACATGCTACGTGGTTGGCCGGACAGACTAGTTAATGATTTAGGCTGGATTCGTCTTTCTGCACAATCTTCTTTGGCCATTTCGTATACTTGCAAAACTATTTCGCTTTTTAACCCTTGATTTTGCCGCATGGCTATTCCTACCGTTTCATCTAAACCAAAAGCACCATCAACTGGTCTATTTGGCTTACCCGTCATTGTAGCCGCCCTGGGTTACTTTGTCGATATTTATGATTTACTGCTTTTCGGTATTGTTAGAGTACCCAGCCTCAAAGATCTTGGCCTCACACCCGATCAAATTTCGACCGTTGGCGCCAGTATTATAAACTGGCAAATGGGAGGCTTACTGCTTGGGGGGATTCTGTGGGGGATTATCGGCGATAAACGCGGCCGTTTGTCCGTATTGTTCGGCAGTATTATCACCTACTCGATTGCCAACATTGCCTGCGGCTTTGTAAAGCACATCACCTTTATGGACCCAACTACCTACTACGCGCTGATGCGCTTTGTGGCGGGTATCGGGCTGGCCGGTGAATTGGGTGCCGGTATCACACTCGTAAGCGAAGTCCTGCCAAAAGAGAAGCGGGCTATCGGCACCTCACTTGTAGCCGGAGTCGGGCTGTTTGGTGCTGTAGTCGCTTATTTTACAGTAAAGCTATTCGATTGGCAAACTGCTTTTTTCGTAGGTGGTGGCTTGGGATTTGGGCTATTGCTGCTACGGGTAGGCGTTGTTGAGTCGGGGATGTTTAAAGATGTCAGCGATCAAAAACACGTTAACCGGGGCGATTTTCTTTCCTTTTTCACCAATGCCAACCGGCTCAGCCGTTACCTTAAATGCATTGGCATTGGTCTGCCTACCTGGTTTGTCATTGGCATTCTGGCTACGTTCAGCAATGAATTTGGTAAGGCATTCGGCATTACGGAAGAAATTCAGCCAGGTCTGTCCATTATGTGGTGTTACGTTGGTCTGGCTACCGGCGACTTAGCCAGTGGTTTTATCAGCCATGCGCTGGCATCCCGAAAAAAGGGGGTGGCCCTGTTAATGGCAATTGCCCTATTGTTTAGCTTGATCTACCTCTTCACCGGCATCAAATCGGCTACGACGCTGTATGGGTTATGTCTGGCAATGGGCTTTGGTATTGGGTACTGGGCTATGTTTGTGACTATTGGAGCCGAGCAATTTGGCACTAATCTCCGCGCTACGGCGGCCACTACGGTGCCCAATATGGTACGCGGTCTGGTTATCCCAATGACGCTCGGCTATCAGGCGTTAAAGCCAACGCTGGCTGTTATTAATGCCGGAGCCGTTGTCGGCCTTGTTTGTTTCATCATCGGTTTTTATTCCATCCTCACCATCCCCGAAACGCATGGCAAGGATTTGAATTATTTAGAAGAATAAAAAAAGGGGAGGAAGGAGGAGAGGGAGGAAAGGGACGAGAGGAAAAGAACCATACCTATTTTTCCTCCCTCTCCTCCTTCCTCCCTCCCTTTCCTCCTTCCTCCCTTTCCTCCTCCCTCCCTCTCCTCCTCCCCCTTTTCATGCAAACCCTCACTCCCCCGCGCGTTTCCTACCGCCCGTTATTTGCCTTACCCGTCATCGTGTCGGCGCTGGGTTTCTTTGTCGATGTGTATGACATGTTGATTTTTAGCATTGTGCGGGTGCCGAGTCTACAATCACTGGGATTATCGGAATTGGAAGTGTCGCAGGCGGGGACGTTCATTCTGAACTGCCAGCAAGCGGGTCTGGTAGTAGGTGGTTTTTTATGGGGCGCCCTGGGCGACAAGCGTGGGCGGATGTCGGTGCTTTTCGGCAGTATCATCACGTATTCTTTAACCAACATTGCCTGCGGTTTTGTGCAGGATGTGAACACGTATGCGTTGCTCCGTTTTATAGCGGGCGTTGGCCTATCCGGCGAAATTGGTGCGGCCATCGTGCTGGTGTCGGAGATCCTACCCAAGAACATTCGAAGTTACGGCTCGTCGATTGTGGCTGGTATTGGCTATCTCGGTGCAGGAGCGGCTTACCTTACGGTCGAGTATTTCAACTGGCGAACAGCTTTCTGGGTTGGGGGCGGCATGGGGATTGCCCTGCTTTTATTACGGGTGAGCGTGTTTGAATCGGGCGTTTTCAGCCGGATGAAAGATCAACACAAGGAAGTTAGCCGGGGAAATTTTCTTTACTTTTTCAGCAGTTGGCCACAAGCAATCCGGTATCTGCGCTGTGTGTCGATCGGCGTTCCAACCTGGTTCATAGTGGGTATTCTAGCCACCTTTGCCAACGAATTCGGGCAGGCGCTGAACATTGAGGAAGTCGTCAAGCCGGGCCGATGCGTCATGATGATTTATGTTGGGCTGGCTGGTGGCGATTTATTGAGCGGTCCTCTAAGTCACTGGCTGAAGTCGCGGCTAAAAGCCATTACAGGGCTGTTAATCTTTAGTGCCCTGTTGAGTGGCATCTATCTGTTTGGCGGTATTCATACTGCAAGCGGGCTGTATACTGTCTGTTTATTTGCGGGCTTTTGCACAGGTTATATTGCTATGTTCCTGACTATGGTAGCCGAATTATATGGTACCAATCTACGCAATACAGCCACCACCTCGGTCCCCAGCGTAGTGCGGGGTACGCTTATTCCTATGACGCTGTTATTCCAGGCTCTGAAGCCTTCTCTGGGTGCTTTAGTTGCGGCCGGGTTATTGGGCTTTGTAGTTTACGGCTTGTCGTTCTGGTCGCTCAGTCGCATGGACGAGACGTTTGGGAGAGATCTGGACTTCGTGGAATGAACCTTGACCGCTCATCATTTTTCTAAGCCGTTGCTCCAAAACGACAGCGTTTGAGGGGACATTACAACATCATTGGGTTGACAGCTAAAGGTAATCACTTAACTAGTATCAACCCCATGAAAACGTCCATCAAACTACTCGCCAGCACCCTCCTTCTGGCTCTAACAGCTTCAGTGTCATCGCCTGTTTTAGCCGACGACCATAAATCGCAGGACAAAGTTTTTGCAGCCGCTATGTTTCCGGCAGCTAAAAATTCCAAACTCTGGTTATGCCTGGAAAAATATAAATCGGAAAGCCGAATTGATCTAATGCTGGTCAACGAACGGGGTGAAATTCTGTTTCAGGAAACGGTATGTGGAAAGAATAGCAAACAAAATGCCTACCGCCAGCAATTCGATATGAGTGCGTTGAGCGACGGCACTTATACGTTCCGTATCATGGCGGGTACGCAAAAGGAAGAACGTTCATTTAAATTAACTACACCATCTGTGGAGGAAATTCAGCCAACACGGCTTATCGCCATCAAGTAATATTGATTCTTTCATTTGCAACCGAAAAAG
>CAXTJJ010000577.1:0-3855 GCA_964244155.1 uncultured Spirosoma sp. | reverse complement strand
CCTTGTGGGACTTTTACGATTTTCAGATTCATACACTGCGGCAGGTTCATGCTGATCCACATCCGGGTAATTTCCTGATGCGGGCCGATGGCACAATGGGCGTAATTGACTTTGGATGCGTGAAGGTCATTCCTGATTTTTATTACGATAACTACTTCCGGCTCGTTAACCCGGATACCTTGGAAGACGCAGCCCTGACCGAAGAAATCTTCGAGAACCTGGAGTTCCTGACCGATGCCGATTCGCCCAAAGAACGCAAGTTTTTCTCCGATCTATTCATCGACATGACCCGGATGCTGGCAGAACCTTTTGCCGTTGAGTCATTTGACTTTGGCGATGATGCCTACTTTAATCGGGTCTATGCCTTTGCCGAAGGCTTAGCGAATGTTCAGGAGCTGAAAAACTCGAAAGTGGCACGGGGTTCGCAGGATGGTTTATATGTAAACCGCACCTATTACGGCCTCTATGCCATGCTGAATGAATTGAAAGCCAAAATCGTAACAACCAAGCCCGAGTGGTTGCGGTCGGCAAAAATTCTGGCCTAGTTAAGCAGGCATTTGGAAAGCAGTCAAATCGTTAAGATCAGCCGGTTTTTGGCCCACGGTTTAAACCGTGGGCTGTTTTTTTGTGGTATGGTTTCCCAACCCGGGTCGAACCGTCAATTACGTTGCTGCTGACTGATAAATTCGCTCAACGATCGCCTGGACTATAGCCCCCTGCTCGGCGGTGCATACATTCGATGGTTTGCCCTCACAGGCATCCAGAAAAGCCGAGGTGTTTTTTAGTTGACTGTCTACTTCCTCCAGATATGGAAACTGAACGTCTGCTAATTCGCCCGCCAGTTCGGTGTGTAAAGTAAAAGGGAAGAGTTTAACACCTCCTTTGCTGCCAAATATTTCCAGATTCCGGTCTTTGTCAGCCTGCGTATTCAGCGCAAAAGATGCCGACAGCATTATAGATGCTTTGTTAGGGAAGGTCAAATAAGCCATGGCAGCATCCTCAACCCCAAACGTTTCGGGATTCCACGCACCCAACAGCCCTTTACCACCGGTTTTACCGATAAAATCGTATGTATTGCCAAGCACCTGATCGGGTGTGGGGTAACCTAATGCACATAGGGCCAAATCGAGTACGTGAACACCAAGATCCATCAAGGCCCCACCCCCCTGCATGGCTTTATCCGTAAAGTAACCCCATCCCGGAATACCCCGCCGACGGAGAAAGTGAGCCTTTATGTGGTAAACAGTGCCTATCAGGCCCTCCGCCTGGCAACGCATCAGTAAGCTCCATTCACTCGTTTGCCTGAGTTGGAAATTATAGGCTAACGTCAACCCTTTTTTGGCGGCCAGGGTTGCCATATCCCGGGCGTTTTGGGCGGATATAGCTGGGGGTTTTTCGCAGAAAACATGGCAGTTGTGATTCAGGGCTTCCATCGTTTGCGGATAATGCAGATTGTTGGGTGTGCAGACGACAACCAGATCGGGCGTGCATTGACGGTACAGTTCGTCGGTGCTGTCAAACGCATGGGCAATACCGTGTTTGTCGGCCAGCGCACGGGCTTTCCTCAAGTCCCGACCGCATACCGCCACAAGCTCTACACGCTCCGATAGCTGCACAAGTGCGGGAATATGGTTATTATCGGCAATATTGCCTCCGCCAATGATGGCTGCTTTCAGTAAGGTCATAGGAAGAAAGAAGTCAGTAAATCTATTTCACTGCCAACTTACTCACTTACTATAGGAGACACAATCAATACCAATGAAGATTTTACTGGCCCCCGACAAATTTAAAGGTTCACTAACGGCTTCTGCAGTGTGTGCCGCTATGGCAGAGGGCGTCCGATTGGCTCATCCATCGGCAGAAATAATTGCGGTGCCCATGGCTGATGGGGGAGAAGGTACCGCCGAGGTATTAACACAGGTTACGGCGGGTACCTGGCACACAAGAACCGTTCAGGACCCGCTTGGCCGACCCGTTATCGCGGGCTATGGCCTTTCCGGTGATGGAACGACGGCCTATATCGAGATGGCGCAGGCGTCGGGTTTACGGCTACTTCAATCGTCAGACTACAACCCGTTCCGGACCAACACATTCGGTACTGGCGAACTAATCCAGCAGGCAATCAATCAGGGCGTTGGACGAATTGTGCTGGGTATTGGCGGCAGTGCCACCAATGATGCCGGGACTGGAATGGCGGCTGCACTAGGCTGGCGTTTTCTGGATAAATCAGGCCGGGTATTACGACCTTGTGGAGGAAATCTGGGGCAGATTCAATCCATAATTCCGCCGGTGAATCGCTGGAATGGCGAAGTTGAAGTTGCCTGTGATGTCACAAATCCGCTTGTTGGTCCACAGGGCGCAACGTTTATCTACGGGCCTCAGAAAGGGGCAACGCCTGATGATCTGCCTGTTCTGGATGCTGGCATGATGCACCTGGCTGAGTTGGTTCGTATACAGTTTGGTCTGGAACTGGCCACAATGCCCGGAGCGGGGGCTGCCGGAGGGTTGGGTGCCGGAGCCGTTTTATTCTTAACGGGTCAACTGACCGAAGGTGTGAACCTGCTCATTAAGCATACCCGACTCGCCGAAAAAATGGCGGGTATTGATCTTGTGTTGACGGGCGAAGGACGAATTGACAACCAGACCCTGCAAGGCAAGCTAATTGCGGGTATCACCCGCCTGGCGAATGAACAGCACATCACCGTGGTTGCTTTATGTGGCTCCCTGCATCTGGCACCAGATGAATGGATGACCCTTGGACTAACCAGTGCTTTTTCCATAATGCCCGGCCCGGTCAGTTTAGACGACGCCCTGGCAAATGCCGCCGATTATGTAAAACGGACTACATTTCAGCTTATGCGGTTTGTCAACTTACCCTGAGCAGTTTTCCCGTTAGAATACAATCGCTTCAATCTCTACCAGATACTCAGGATTGGCTAAACCCGCGCCACTTTAACGTCCTGGCACTTCGATTCGTTTGTTTCGTCCAACTGCACTGTTCAGGCTGAGTCCGGTCGAAGGCAGAACCCCACGCTAGCCGATTGGGTAAAAGACCAGCCACGAAACTATTTTTTACCCAAATAATTTGCAGGATAAACTATCTCGTTTAACTTTGCAATACAAAGTACTTTTCAAATTAGTCTAACTCATTAACTACCCTGATTATGATTACGCACAGCCAAAGACTTATCGGTATTGTAACGACCGTAGCACTTCTGTTGCTGGTTCCACTGGTAGCCATGCAGTTCACTAACGAAGTAGCCTGGTCGTTAGCTGATTTTGTTGTTGCTGGTGTCCTGTTGCTTAGCACGGGTCTCGCAATTGAGTTCGTCATGAGAAAGATACCGAAAACCAAGGACCGGATTATTATTTGTGGAGTTATACTGCTAGCGTTTGCTCTCATCTGGATAGAACTAGCAGTCGGTATTTTCGGGACGCCATTCGCCGGAAATTAGATCGTAAAGCCGGAGCCTGTAGGCTCAGGATATGGAGTTAGGTAGAAATCCACCCAACTTTTCTGCGCCAGGCTTCATACTCGTCCTGCGCCAATAGCTTTTCATTGGCTGTCAGTTGTTGTCTCTGCTCAACTTGCATCTGAGCTGTCAATTCAACCAATCGTTCTTCAATGGTGTTTAGGCCTAATGTCCGGCGACGTTGGTTAATATGGTCGATTGAATCGGCAAGCAGATAAGGAGCCAGGCGGTCTTGTTCGTCGGTCACAAACTGAGTCCCAAAGGATTGGGGATGATTCTGATACATGGCAATTCGGTCTGACAGAAAAGCTAGATTGACGGGGTCAATAGTCCTCGTCTTTTCCTGCTTTTTCATTAACGAGAGCGAGCTTTTCATGAATTC
>CAXTJJ010000576.1:0-3859 GCA_964244155.1 uncultured Spirosoma sp. | reverse complement strand
ATACATGAAGAAATAAGAAATGCCTTTGGCATCCAGTTGCAATGCCCCAAAGCTGATGAAGGTAACAAAATAGAAATAGTAGCCAAGGCCGAGTGTCAATGCCAGTTGCATCAATACCAGCTTCTTCAAGCCCTTATACTGCCGGTCTTTGACAAGCAGGCGTCTCCAGAGTGTATGCACATCCAGTGATTGCGCCAGCTCTGTCTTTAATGCTGCCGGTTCGACACCCGGCGGGTTAGGGTGCGTTTCGCGGAGTGTCCAGCTCAAAATCATGTTTATGCTTGACAATGAAACGGCCATAATCGCCACGACCCTTGCCTGATCGCCCTGCACGACGTCGAAGGTTGTCAATAATAGACCCGATGCTGCCGGGCCAATGACAAAACCGAGTGAAATGATGGCCCCTTCGATACCCAGGTTTTTGAATAGATTTTCTTTTGGCGAAATATCTGTAATCGCCGATCGAACTGTGGCGTACATGCCATTTGTGGTGCCATCGCTTATTCGGTTGCCGAAATAAAATCCAACCCGTACGGGTAGCAGCAGGCAATCAGCCAGAAACGTACCAATGGCCGAGATGATGAAAATAGGTCGACGTCCATAACCATCGGAGAGTTTTCCCAGCAACGGAGCCGAAAACAACTGCATGCCCAAAAACAGGGCTGTGCCTATAGCCAGCCAAAGTTGAGGCCGCTGTAACCCCTTCACAAATTCCGGTAAAATTGGCCCCACCACTGAGCCAACGATGACATCAATGAAAATGATGGCATAAATCTGGTATAACCGATAATCGCGGGCTGGCTGATGAATTGGCATGAATGAAGTAATAAAGATGGCGGGTGCTTCGAGCCATTTCATCCACCGTTAGCAGTTAAAATGTCATCACATAAAACTGACAGGTAAACGACCGCCCGAATTCCTGCATGTCTCGTTGATAAGTCGGTTGGAAGCCGTATCGTTCATAAAACTGCATAAGTTTAGGCCGGGTTGCATCTGTTTCGAGTTGCAGCGTTTTTATGCCCCGTTTCAAACACGCATCACGGCTGAAGTCAATTATGGCCGCGAATAGATTTTGCCCGCCAAAAGCCCGTCGAATGGCTAATTTGTGAATGAAGCCTGACATATTGGCCGGAACGTCGGGCCAGTACAGCGGGTCTTCCCATTGAAGAATAAAAACGGCGGCCGGCTCAGGCCCGGTGCCCTCGCCCCGGTCGGCATACATGACAAAGAGATTATCCCGGGTGTAGTTATCAATAAGGTTTTCGTGCGTGAGGGTGTCGACGTTCCAGAGTTCCTGATTGGTGTCGACAAGCCATTGGCCTACTTCACGCAATAATGTAAGGGCTGTATCGGGCTGGTCGTTTCGAAAAGTAAAGGTCATGCGTAGGGGGTATGGTCTGTAAGTGATGCCGGGGCGTATGTAGCGTGCTTAACATTTAGCCCAGCTCACAAGTTAAGCACCTATGACTGATATAAACAAGACTATACTGCAATCGCTGGGCAGTGGATTAGCCGGTGCCTGTGCGTTGACTGTACTACACGAAACGGCCCGCCAGTTCATTCCTGACGCGCCCCACGCCGATATTCTGGGTATGCGGGCCATTGAAAAAGTAATGGAAGCTGTGGATGAGGAGCCACCCGCCGACGACGAACTGCACGACTGGGCACTGGGGGGTGACATTGTATCCAATGCGCTGTATTATAGCCTGATTGGTCTAGCGAAACCTAAAGATGCACTGCTAACCGGGGCGGCCTTGGGACTCGCAGCAGGCGTTGGTGCTGTTGGTCTGCCGGGTCCAATGGGTTTGGGTACAGCCCCAAGTAGTCGTACGACCGCCACCGCAGCCATGACCATTGGCTGGTATCTGGTAGGCGGGTTGGTAACGGCTGCGGCCTATGCGGTGCTCAAACGTAAGTAAACGGGTGTTTACCAGGCGCTGAACTTCGTAAAAAGTCGAAAAAAAGGCATGAATACGAGTGGTACATTACACAAATTCTGTACCTTACCCGTATGATTGCGACAACCCCAATACCACCTTACTATGCTGTAATCTTCACGTCTATTCGTACTGATTACAACGATGGCTACAGCGATATGGCTACGCGTATGGTTGAGATGGCTCATCAACAACCGGGCTTTCTGGGTGTAGAATCAGCTAGAACAGAGATAGGCATCACCGTGTCTTATTGGGAAAGCCCGGAGTCGATTCGGGCGTGGAAAGAAGAGTATGATCACCTGATTGCGCAGCAAATAGGCCGCGAACGCTGGTATGAAAGCTATAAAGTCCGTGTCTGCAAAGTAGAGCGGGACTATGGGTTTGAGTTATGATGTATTCAGCCATCGCTGAAATCTAGCTGGCAACGGTTGCCTTTGTTTTCAGAAAACCAATGAGCGCGTCCTGAAAGGGGGCTATGGCTTTATAATCAAGCATTTCCCTGGGCGTTGTTTGCAGGGTGCCGAGCATGCGTCGGGCGCGGTCTGGATCGGTGGCTTCATTACCCAGCGTGTTTTGGTACGTATGAATGCCAAACAGAATAGCTCCGGATCGAGCAAGCCGGGTGAATGTCTGGCGTTCGATTCGAATAAAAACCTGATCGCCAATCGTGTCTGGCGCGAGAGTAGGTGCTAATCGAGCTAAATCGTTGGCGTATCCTGCCGAGTAACGGGTAGATAAATCCAGTTGATCGGTAATCTTAACGTTCCAGCTTGCCCGCCAGATGGGGCGATGCAGGGGAATGCGTTCCAGAAGCTTATGGGCCGCCTGCATGGTGGGTTGAACCATTGTAGGAGCCGGTTGGTGAATGCCCAGGAACGTGTGGCCAAACTTATCGTCCAGACACCAGCCGTTTGGGAAACACAATTGCCCTGCAACGAGCGTTGCCGTTCCGTCGGCACTCAAAACAATCAAATCTTCCTGCACCTGCCGACCAACCCAGTCGAGCGGAGCCAGTGGGAGCGTGGCTGCATCGCCGAAGGTGAAATGTTGCCCTTCTGCCAATCTAAAGTTTTGCCAGTGCCAGGTATCTCCCGATTTAGTAAGCGAAAAATAATGTGGGTAACGCTCAGCGGCTTCGGTCAATAAACGTTCCAGTACATCCCATTGGGCGAGTTCAGTGTCGGGCTGAGCCTGGAAATAGTAGCGATGATCGTGAGCCAACAATTCGCGCTTGTGGATAATTTCATGCAGATACTCAGCATCTACCTCGACAAGCGATTCGTGTGCCTGAAGCGGGGCCGTACCCATGCGATGATCGAATTCGTTTCCGAATGGAAAGTAAGGAAGCATAACGTTAGCAGGTTGTCAACGCCTACTAAAATAAGCACTTCCCGGTACTTGCTGCACGCTAAGCGTGATTATGGTTATTTTGTACAATTTATTAATTGAAAGCGTCTAAATTTTTGCTAAATGGCTGATAAATAAGCCCCCTTTACATCCCTTTAACAAACTTCTACGCCCTGAGTTTCTCCGGCGCCAACCTCCGTTTCGAGGGTTGCATGACTTATTTTGTGATGTTCCAGGCGGTGGCGGGCGTCGGCTTTAAGGGTATTGACCGCATTCGCGGAGAGATTTGGAGTCAGGACCAGGTGAGCTGTCAGGGCGTTTTCCGTTGTGCTCATGGCCCATACATGCACGTGGTGGACGTCTTGCACACCCGTTACTGCCCGCAAGTCGGCCAAAACATCGGGGAGATCGATGCCTACCGGAACGCCGTCCATCGACAGCCGTAAACTGTCGGTCAACAACCGCCAGGTTGAACCCATGATGATAACGGCAACCAGTATACCAATAAGTGGGTCGAGCCAGGACCAGCCAGTATAAGTAATCAGAATACCCGCCACTACCACGCCTAAGGACAC
>CAXTJJ010000575.1:0-3862 GCA_964244155.1 uncultured Spirosoma sp. | reverse complement strand
AAGAAATAGTCTATTCATATTTTCCGGCAACTTGATCTATAGCAGGATGAAAATTATTTATCGACTTGGCTGTCTATTTATAGCGGCCGCTTTTCCATTGTGGTTATATCTTGATCGGCCTGCTCTTCGTGAGGAAGCTTGGGCTTGGTACTGGGCGACAACTATTATTTTCGTCTTATCTTCTTATTAATTTATACGTCGGTTTTACTTCGCAGAACCTCAAATAAATACTAAATGAATAACGCCTAAAAATAGACTTTTTCTTACAGGGATTGCCTAACTAGTTTTATGTTAGATGAATTTTCAAAGAATGCATACCGTTTATTTGATAAAGGCAAACTAGCCCGTTGACAGAATGAAAACAATCATTGTTTTTGATGGCGTCTGTGGTTTCTGCAACTCGTTCGTACAGTTCGTTATTCAGCGAGACTCCAAAGCGTATTTCTCGTTTGCTTCTTCGCAATCTAAAGTAGGTCGAGCCCTTCTAGAAGCCATGGGTGATAAGCCTGTTGATAGTATTGTTCTAGTGGAAGAAGGTAAAATATGGATCAAATCAGATGCTGTCTTACGAATATGCAATCATCTCAGTGGCCTTTGGCCGTACTGTTCCTGGCTGCGCATCGTGCCCAGACCTATACGAGATGGTTTGTATGATGTTTTCGCTAAGTACCGGTATATTTTTGGAGTACGTCAGGTTTGCCAGTTGCCTACTGCCGATGAACGGAAACGCATAGTTCTGGAGTAAATCAACTCATTTCTTGCTGTTGTATAAGTGGCAATCTGTTAATATATGAGCCAGTAAAGAATGGTTTTTCTCATTAATAAATCAATCAAACACCTTACTAAACATTCAGGGTTTCTTTTTAGCAGACGCTTCCAGAACAGGCCGTGGGTCGAACAGAACCTTAAATGTACTAATCATGCCAGCCTTAACATGATACCAGCCCGCACTTAATACGGTTACGCCAGACATATCTATGTCATACCACAGGCAGACATCGGGGCCGTCAACAAAGACTTTGTGAATGTCGTATTTGAAGCGCATTTTCCGCATGTCTCCAATGTAGACATCACCTCCTTTGCGAGAACCCAGAACCCCGTCGAACGTCATCGTATCGGCAACGAGACCACGGGCTGTATCAAATGCCTCTTCATTGAGGGCTTGCATAAAGGCCAAAACAACTTCTTTACATCGGTTGTATCAGACATGACTGTGCTTCATTTAACTGGTTATGACGCAGATTCAATGTGCTTTTCCAGATAACTTCGGCAGTTCTGGATTGGTGGCAGGTAGGGGATGCTATCTAAGCTGCGCTCGATAACCGAGAGGTTGAGCCTGTTGGGATTTTTTGTCTTATACGAATCACCGGGTTAAAACCCGGCGCATAGTCAACAATTCTTGTGTATTGCGCCGGGTTTTAACCCGGTGATTCGTTTGCCTACAGAGTAACTCCTTAATGCGCTTATACGGCGCTAACCGGCTCTTCCACCTTTTTGGCAGATTCACGGCGGGGAATATAGTGTCGGAAGAAACTGCTGATCTTCATTTGGAGCACACCAAAAACAGCTTCCTTGAAAATTTTGGACGACATTTTAGAGACGCCCCGTGTGCGGTCAGTGAAAATAATAGGCACTTCCTGAAGGCGGAAGCCGTATTTCCAGCACGTAAATTTCATCTCGATCTGGAACGCATAACCCACGAACTTGATAGGATTGTGCAGAATAACTTCCAGCACCTCGGCCCGATAGCAAACGAATCCGGCTGTCGGGTCCATGATCGACATACCCGTTACAAAGCGAACATATACCCCCGCAAAGTACGACATCAGCACCCGGCCCATTGGCCAGTTCACCACATTGACCCCCCGAATATAGCGCGACCCTACCGCCACATCGGCTCGGTTGGGACCATCTTCAGCGCAGGCGTGGTACAATTTGATCAGGTCTTCGGGATTGTGAGAAAAGTCGGCATCCATCTCGAAAAGATATTGGTAGCCGCGTGATAATGCCCATTTAAAGCCGTCGATATAAGCTGTACCCAAGCCGAGTTTACCGCGCCGTTCGAGTAGATGAAGTCGCGCCGTAGAACCACGCTGTGAGGTGCCGGTAGCCAAAAACTCCTCCTGTATATCGCGAACGCGCTGAGCGGTACCGTCGGGCGAACCATCGTCTACGATAAGAACATCGAAAGGCTCCGGCAAGCTGAACACCTTTCGAATAATCGCTTCGATGTTCTCAATTTCATTATAGGTTGGAATAACGACCAGGCGCTCTTTCACGGGCTTTCGAGTGAGTTAGTAAGGAGTTACCTCTACAACAGCAAAGTACTCCCTTTTTGTCTAAAAAAATCATTAAAAATTCTTAATAAACGGCTTAATTACCAGTTTATCAGCTAATTCATAAGCACCTTCTCAGGCGGCTAACCGTCAGGAAGGCTTTTTGCTTTTTGATTCGATCTTTTTCTTCAATTGCTCCGTAACCCGCTGGTATATAGCTTCCATATCGGCAGGATGAGCTGAATAAAAAATATAGCTCGTTCGATAGGTGGCTGTATCAACGCCAAACTTTTTGAAAATACCGCTTTCCAGGTGCTTGTAGGCAATGTTTGACGAATCAATGGAACGCAAATTCAGACGGGCAACACGAGCTTCGGCCATGTGAACTTCTGTCAGAATATCGGCCATCCTGTTTTCGTCAATCAGGTTGTCCGGGCGTTTATCTTCGGGCGCGGTGCAGGCTCCCATTAACCAACCGCTAAGCAGCAGACTCCACAGATGCCGTTGAAATAGGTTTCGATGCATACGCTTAAATCAATAGCTTTGTAAGTTAATCCTGTCCGGCAAAGTTCGGGATTGATTGTTAAAATAGTATAACGCCTGTTTTATATGGACGAGTTCTTAGCCAGGCTCCGCAATTTCGATATCCGCATCCGAAAGGCCGTTAACTCGCAGATGCGGGGTAGCTTTCGGTCGGTGTTTAAAGGGACCGGGCTGGAATTCAGTGATTTACGGACCTATCAGTATGGCGACGATGTGCGGGCCATCGACTGGAACGTATCGTCGAAAGGGCACGGTACGTTTGTCAAGGTTTTTCGGGAAGAGAAAGATCAGACCGTGTTTTTTGTTGTCGATGTGAGTGCTTCACAGCAGGTGGGGCCCCGTCACCGCGACAAACTAAAGGCGACCAAAGAAGTGTGCGGGGTGCTGGCTATGTCGGCCATTCGGGAAGCCAGTCATGTGGGTATGTACTGTTTTTCGGATCAGAAAGAGAAGTATATTAAACCGGGCAATGGACTAAAAACAGGTTATCAGCTGATTATGAGCTTGTATAAACTACAGCCCGAATCAACCCGAACAAGTATAGCCGATGCCCTGCTGTTTACGCTTAACGCCCTCAAACGCCGGAGTGTTGTAATTCTGCTGTCCGATTTTATTGACCTGAACTATGAGCATAACCTCAAAGCGCTGGCCAAAAAGCACGATTTGGTCGTCATCCACCTCTACGATCAGCGTGAAGTGAAATTGCCTAAATTGGGTATCATTCCGGTTCATGATACCGAAACGAACCGAACGGTATGGGTCAATACGTCTTCGATTTCGTTCCGAAATGGGCTTTATGACATATTCCGCCAGAACCAGACGCAGCTTGAACGGCTATGTAAACAGTATAATGCCAGTTACCTCGCGCTCGATTCGCAGGAGGATTTTGTGCCAAAACTTGTCGAATTGTTCAGGGTTAGAAAATTCAGATGAAACGATTCGGCTTTCTTTTTTCTGCTTTAGTCTGTTTGCCGCCCTTTCGGGGGCTGGCACAGTCTACACAGGCAAAAAATCCACTTCCCCAACACACGTCACGGGAGCGT
>CAXTJJ010000574.1:0-3879 GCA_964244155.1 uncultured Spirosoma sp. | reverse complement strand
CCCATTTTATGTGAACTAGATACAGCCATCACCCGTAGTTTAGGGGCCCGTATCTGGGCACCCCGTTGGACGCTCGGCCCGCAAACGGAAGAGGTGCTGGCGATGAAAGCTGAGGGTCTAACCGTATTTGTCTGGACGCTCGATGAGCCTGAGTTTATCCGTGAGTTTATTAGCCAGAATAATTTTGATGGAATTCTGTCCAATTACTCGCCCGTTGTGGCTTACTATCACTATGTTGAACAACAATAAGTATATGCGCCGTTATTTATACATCATAGTCTGGTTCGTATGCCTGTTAATAAATAGCCTGACGGCACAGGGACAACAAGGTATTCGTGTTGATTCAATCAATACGAAGCGAGGTCCTTATACGTTTGTGGTGTCGGCGGGAGGTGGCTTATCGTATTATTCAACCCACCTTGGCGTGCCAAATACGCTGGAGCAGGCGCATCTGAGCCGGTTTGGCGTGCCGGCATCGCTTCGGTTAATGTGGTATCCCGATCACCGTCTGCGTATGGGTCTGGAAACGGGCTGGACAACCATGTACAGCTATCGGGGTCTGGTAGCGAACGAATCGGCTCATGTGTATGTATCGGCGGTACCGGTTTTGCTGGTCTTTTCAATGCCGCTGGCCTGGTTGCGCGGTACCGACCGCAGCCTGACCCGACGGCTCGCCATAACTGCCGGCACTGGGATTTACATAAATTATTCCCGTCTGGATTACGCAGGCCTTGTTGAGGCTTATACCACTAGTCCGGGCTGGATGGCAGCAGCCTCATACACATACCCGATAGGGCGTCGTTTTAGAGTGGCCGGTGAACTGAAGTGGTTTGATGCCGTGGCATCAGAAAATGCCGCATTTACGGCCGAAATTCAACTCGTTTGGCGAGCCTTTTCATGGTAAAAAGGCCACTGAGCGTTTGCAAGTAAAGCGTTACGTTATGGAAAAGGAAGAGAACAAACGGGAAATTCTGTTTTTAAGCGATACGCAGGCTCCCATGTGGGTTGAGCGGTTAGTGCTTAGAACGCATCAGAACACAAAAGCGACTACAACCATTTTTAACGAGATTGTCCGACTGAAACCCGCTGTGCTGTATTGGCTGGGAGATATTGTCTCGTTGGGGTATCGGACTACTAAATGGCGGATTATTGACCAGTTTCTGGCGAACTGTACGGCTGTTGGTACGGCTGTTTATGCTATAATGGGCAATCACGATGTGATGGGGCGACCTCGAAAAGGCGCGAAGAATTTCCAGCAGCGTTTCCCTGAACATAGTCCTACCGGCTACGTAAAAATAACGGATGCCATTGCAGTCGTTATGCTCAATTCTAACTTCAGTATTATGTCTGTTGCTGATTTAGTGAAGCAGCAAACCTGGTATGAACAGACGCTAAAGGATCTGGACGAAGACCCGAACGTGAAAGTGGTTATTGTGACTTGCCATCACGCACCTTACTCAAATAGCAAGCTCGTGGGTTCATCCAAACTGGTTCAGCAGCGATTTGTGCCAGCCTACGTTCGGTCGCAGAAAGGACGGTTGTTCATTACGGGGCACTCGCACGCGTTCGAGCGGTATCAGTTTGAGGGCAAAACGTTTTTGGTTATTGGCGGTGGTGGCGGATTACGTCAACCCCTGAATGTATCCCCAACGCGATTGCCCGATTTGGCCACCGAGTATAAGCCTTTGTTCCACTATCTTTCTGTCAGACGTGAGGATGACGGGCTGGCATTAACGTCTTACTGTCTGAAAAAAGACTTTTCGGGCTTTTCGGAAGGCTATCAGTTCGATATTCCGGGTCAGGAGGCCTATGCTGCCAAGCCTGGTTGAACGTGAATACTGGTTTGATCGGCTATTCGCAAAAAAAGAATTTAACCACAGAGGCACAAAGAGCACAGAGGTTCAGTAGGTTACATTATTCCCCATTATGACCTCTGTGCTCTTTGTGCCTCTGTGGTTAAATATGTTTTTTATTGACGAATTACTCTATTGTTCTTCTACGGTTCCGGCACCTAGTTCTGAAAACAGCGTTTGCCAATACTGCGTTACGGCGGGGTTATTTTCCTTGATCGATGCATTTGGCTCGAACGGCAAGACCATCGTGATGTCAGGACTGCCAATGGTATAGCGTTTGAGTTGTTCGGCATCGGCTTTGGCCCATTCATCGGCTTGGGTGTTATTTTTTGGGGGAGTTACCTGGAAATCCCGCCGGCTACTTCCTTTCACACTCTCAACCATATCGCTGAGGTAATATACTTTCACCGTCGCCCCCGACTCGTTGGCTTTGGCAATAACGGGCAGGCTTGCCCATATATCGGTTTCCTGGTTCGATTTGCCGACATTTTGCGCCACTAATTGTTGTAGTACCCGCTGACGTATCTGCGCTTTTTCACGCGACAGCATCATCGTAAATTCCGTTTCGGCGGCTTCACGGTCGGTGGGGCTGGCGGCTGAAACGTCTTCCATTTCGGAGCGAACGGTCAGATTCAGGGCACGGGCTTTGGAGGTGTTTTCGTGAATGAAATAAACTTCTACTTTATCGCCTTTTTGCCGGATGTTCTGTTCAATGATCTCGTTGATCGCCTGTTGATATTTCTGTCTTACATAGGTATTATTAACGTTGACACTCCGGGTTTTGTCCAGGAAAATCAGCGTAAACGTTGGTTCGTCGGTCTTAACGGGTTTATCCGATGAAGACGAGCAGGCAAATAAAAGATTAAGGCATATCCCCAGGAAAAAATACGGCGTACAGCGAAAATAACTCTGTGTATCTCTCGGTTTGCCGGTTCGGTGTGTCTCAGCGTATCTCTGTGGAAAAAAAAATTGATGTTGCATGTTGCTTAGTTCATAGCCGCTGCCCGTAAGGTGCTGTCGGCAGGGGCGTTGTAATGCTGGTAATCAGTTTGGATCGTCTTTTTTAAAACGGCTCTGGAGGTCAGAAGGTTGTCTTTGCTTTTGTAGGTTTCTTCCCAGCCAACGATTTTGTGCGGAAACTGACTCTCAAAAATAATAACGAGCGTCCGGTCGTCGGTGGGGTATTGGATGGTGTAGGCCTTCAGAAGTTTACCCGGATACAGGACGCCTTCGTAGGGCGTTAGGGTCAGTTTCGCGGCTAGTGGATCGGGTCGTTTGTGGCGAAGCCGGGCGGTCATCGTGCCCGGAATAAGTTGGATTTCATCAGTTGGCAGTTTGTCAGGGTTAAGCCGAATGCGGTTCCAGAGTTCATCTTCAAGCATCACTTTGGCCACCTCATAAGCTTCCTCCACCTCATTCTCCACATACGACTTGCCGCTAACCTGATACGCATTATTTCGATAATTGATCTGTAAGTAGCTGTTTCCCGACCAGCTCTGCTCCGACGTGCTGACTTTCAGGGTGTTTGGAAACAGTGGGTTATTGATTGGTGTGAATATCGATGTCGAAAGCGCATTGTCGGACATACCCGTTACAAACGTTTTCGAGATGTTCGCTTTCAATACCGGAATGGTGTTCACACGAGTGGCTTCGGTTGTTGACGTCACCTGTTTGTCCGTTAGAAAGCCTTCTGTTCCGAAAATCAATGTGGCCTGGCCCGGATTAAGTACGCCATTCTGAGCCTGTTCGAGTCTGTATGTATTTACTTCGGCTTTTCCGGCTAACCAGTAACTGGTAAATGCAGTAGATAAAGGAGTGAACGAGGGTGGCGGTGTAGTCGCGGGCTTTTGGAAAATTGTCACCTTCATGGCAAACGCGAATCCAACAGCGAGAATCAGGACAACGAGCAGGAAATTTTTCTGGACAGCTTGTTTCATAAGGTGATAGTCTTGCTTCGACTACGTTGCAAAAGTCTGCTCGTTTCGCTTATCTTACAACTCTTGAGCGAACGAATTACTTCATTATG
>CAXTJJ010000573.1:0-3880 GCA_964244155.1 uncultured Spirosoma sp. | reverse complement strand
TGTCGAAAAACCCAGATCCTTGCTGCGCATGAAGTTGAGCTGTCGGCTAACCATAAGCGTGCCGATAACAAACACCAGCGATACCGTGAACTGAAACACAATTAGCCCCTTTCGCAGGTTGCCTTTCTCACCGCTTTTGGTGGTCGTCTGGCCTTTCAGCGTCAGCACTGGTATATACGACGACAGCATCCAGGAGGGATAAAAGCCCGCTAATAGTGAGGTAGTTACGGTGACAAAAAGCAGGAATCCGAGCGTTTTCCAGCTAAACAGATCGACCGTAAGTCCTTCGGGTGTCAACGATTGAAACGCATTGAGTATTGGGTTAACAAGTAGTAATGAAATGAGGACTGCAATAAGCGTAAGCGCGGCTGTTTCGCTCAGAAACTGAAATACTAAATTGGCTCGGCTACTGCCCATCACTTTGCGAATGCCGGTCTCCTTCGCTCGCTGTGCTGATTGGGCCGTGGCCAGATTGATAAAGTTGATTGCGGCAATGAGCAGAATAAAAGCGGCAATGGCCATCAGTCCGTAGAGCGTGGGTAAATGCGCTTTCCGGGAATAATTATCGTCATAATCGTCGTTGAAATGAAGGTCGGACAGGGGTTGCAGGGCCGGTGTAAATGTCAATTCCATACTCTTCGAATAATGAACCTTGCCAAACCGCTGGAGTTGCGCGGTGAACTGGGCAGGTGTAGCGCCTTCGGGAAGTTTGACAAACGCCTGGGAGGCCGACCAGATGTCGTTCCACTGGTCGAGGTCGATACTGCGTTTGAGTTGACTGGCCCGGATGGTGGTGAATGAGATGAAGTCTGTGAAGTTAAAATCGCTTGGCTGCGTCCACGCGTTCACAATGCCTGCCACGCTCACCCGCACCGAATCTTCATAAATGATTTCTTTCCCCAGCATCTGAGCGAGGGGTATATTCCCGAAATAGGTCCGGGCTTTCGGCTCGGAGAGGACTACTTTAAACGGCTCGTTCAGGGCTGTCTTTGGATTGCCCGCCAGCCATTTATATTTAAAAATAGCAAAATATTGCGGCTCAACAACCACTATCTCGTTATGTCGACTCCCCTCAAATCGCTGCGGTTTTTCGCTACCCGTCGGGATGAGCACATCGGATGAGATGTTATGAAAAGCCGCTACCGTTTCCAGGCCGGTAATCTCCTCTCGAATCGCGTTGGGGACCGCATTGGGGACAAAGCCCACCGGGTGCTTCTCGCCCGATTTACCATATTGCGACTCGCCCACCAGCCGGTAAATTCGGTTGCTGTCGGGGTGGAACGTGTCGTAACTCAGTTCGTAATTGGTGATGAGGTAAATGACCAGACAGGCCGTTATGCCCAGTGTCAGCCCGAACAGGTTAATGAGCGTACTGACTTTATGCCTGCTCAGGTTACGGAGTGATGTTTTGAGGTAGTTGCGAAACATGACAGGGCTTAGAAAGAAGGTTGATGAATACTGACTGGGTTGTCGTTTCAGGGCATAGGGACGTATAAACCGAATTACGTTGAGCCAATAGCGACGGTTGGCTTTGGCAAGACCAACCTGGTGTACATCACGGGTAAATCGCTCGTACAAGTCGCCCTGCACTTCCTCTACTAGATGCGGAGCGCAGAACCATTCGAGGAGTTGGTCGGCCAGGCGGGGTGGTTTCATCATTGGGACTACTCCGTTTTCAAACTCTTCACCGGGTCGATCATGGCGGCCCGTACCGACTGCCAGCCAACGGTCAGGAAGGCGATGGAAATGGCGATGACGGCCGTCGCGATGAACATCCACGCGCTGATGCTAATCCGGTAAGGGTAGTTGTTGAGCCATTCATTCATGGCATACCAGGCCGCCGGAAAGGCAAATATGAACGAGAGCGAAACCAGCTTCAGGAAGTCGGTCGACAGCAGCTGAACAACACTTCCTATTGACGCGCCCAGCACTTTGCGAATACCAATCTCTTTGGTTCGTCGCTCGGCCGAAAGGGTTGCCAGACCGAAGAGGCCGATGCAGGAAATAAAGATGGTGAGGATAGCCCCGAACAGCATCATCTGCTTCCATTTAGCCTCCGACTCGTACCGTTTGAGGTTTTCCTGATCTAAAAACTTATATGAATACGGGCTGAGCGGAAATAGCTTTTTAAAGACTTTCTCGATATGCCGAAGGCTGGCCGTTTCGGTGCCCGGTTTGATTTTAATAAAGGCTTTACCATACTCGTTACTTTGTTTCATGGTAAACAGCTGCGGCTTTATTTTCTCGCTTAGTGACTGGTAGTGATAGTCTTTCACCACGCCGATGACAGTGTATTTATCGTTCCTAAACCAGAAGTCGACAACCTGGCCAATGGGGTTTTTCCAACCCGCTTCTTTCACGAACGTTTCGTTAACCAGCACCGAATGCGACGAATCGGAGGGGTAGGCAGTGGAGAAATTTCGCCCTTTTGTAATCGGTATTTTAAAGAGCGGAAGATACGCTTCGTTGACGGTTTCATAGGCAAAATTCACCTGCGTTTCTCCGTTGATTTTAGCCACTGTGCCCCAAAAACCGCCATTTTTGGGCGCGACATCCACAATATTCTGATTTTTCAGTAATTCTTCTTTCAGCAGTTTTTCTTCGCTGCGTTTCAGATTCGATTTGTCGACAATGACCAGATTTTTATCGTCGTAGCCCAGGTCCTTACTGGTCAGAAAATTGAACTGTGAATAGATCGTTAGCGACGCAATGATCAGAAACGAAGCCAGCGTAAACTGGAGCACTACCAGTGATTTTTGCAGGTAGTTTTTGCCGGACAAATTGAACCGGCTATACAGAGTTTGAACCGGGTTGTAGCCCGACAAAACAAGCGCCGGGTAAAATCCGGACAATAGGCTTGTGACAATGAACAGAATGAAATAGCCCGCCACCAGCTTCGCATCGAACAGATACGAGAGTGCCAGCGCTTTGTTGGACAGTTGGTTAAAGGTCGGTAAGGCGGCTTCAATCAGGGCGATGGCCAGCAGGAAAGCGGCAAAACAAAGGAGGAATGACTCGCCTAAAAACTGAATGATCAGCTGCGTTCTGGCTCCGCCCACCGCTTTCCTGACGCCTATTTCTTTGGCCCGTTTCAGGGAGCGGGCTACGGTCAGATTGATAAAATTGATGCAGGCAATCAGCAGAATGAACAGCGCAATGCCCGATAAAATATAGGAAAAGGTAGGATTGCTTTCGTCCACAAGCCCGTTGCTGGCGGGTAGCTCTTTGCTCAGGTGCATATCGGTAAACGGCTGAAGGGCATACACCGTTTTGCCCTGAATGCCGAACTTTTTCGCGACGGAAATAATACTTGCCTGGGCATCGGCTACATATACCCGGTTCATTTTGGCTTCTACCGCCTTCAGATTCGCACCCGGACTGACCAGCACAAACGTGTTCATGAAGACACTGAACCAGTTCTCATTATTCGCCATGTCTTCATCTTTGATCACCATGGGCATGAGCACATCGAATTTGATAGACGAGTTTTGCGGAGATTTTTTTGCGACTCCGGTTACGGTATACGGCTCAAATTTGTCGTCATCTTTAAACAGTAATGTTTTCCCCAATGCGTTTGTCGTGCCGAAGCTTTTTTCGGCCAACTCCTCCGAAATCACCACCGACTTCGGGTCTTGTAAAGCTGTTTTGGGGTTGCCGTTTATGAGCGGAAATGTAAAGACCGAAAAGAAGCTGGTATCAGCAAAAAACACTTCCTGGCTTTTTACGTCATTGCCTTGCTTCATGTCTTTGTAATTTTCCTGATACCGAACGAATGTTGTGATTTCAGGCACACCCGCATGAAACTTTGGCCCTGGAAAAATGCCTGTGTAGGGCTGCTGAAAATCGACCTTCCCGGCAGGCGTCAGCGATTTGCTGGTGA
>CAXTJJ010000572.1:0-3902 GCA_964244155.1 uncultured Spirosoma sp. | reverse complement strand
AGGCAGGGTCAATTGCTGTCGAACTAAGACCTTTACCCCCACCCCCTACGATTAATATTATTGGTACCTATACACTGGAGGCTGTAAGTTCTACCAACGGCACTCAGTTTCGTTGGCGGGTAGGCAGTGATTCGCTGGCGGCTCAAACAGCTATTATTAAAGCCAGTCAATCGGGTGTTTACACAGCCCGTTCGTCAATCATTTATAACCAAACATTAACCTGTTTTTCAGTACCGTCGGCACCAATAACGTTTACAGTCGATGTAAGTATGAACGGGCTAAGCGTATATCCAAATCCTAATCCGGATAAAATCTTAACCCTGGAAACACAGTCGAATCTGACAAACGCTGTTGTTACGATCTATACACTAAGCGGTCAGATAACATTTACAACAATAGTCCCTTCATTTGATGAACGTAAACAACTTGTTCTGACCGGGATGCCCTCAGGCTATTATGTCCTGCGGGTTCAATCTGCTGATTTTGACGTTTCTAAGCGAATTATAGTGGGATTGTAATATTAATCTCAAGATGGCCGTTTATTCATAGAAATAAGCTTTATTTTTGCACTTTATCGGGAAAGCGTTCTGACTTTTTCAGATAGCTCAATAACATAGAAGAGCAGTCTGATTTTTGGATGTATTTTTAACTACTGCGTGACCTATACAGTAGGATACTATTAAAAGGTTATTGAAAAACAAAAGATGAACAATCGTTATTTTCTAGTACACCTATTAGCACTCAGTTTGGTGGCCGTTAGTATACGGACATCCGCACAGACGGCCAATCCGGTGTTAAAAATTACCTATCCAGAAAGTCGAGCGATTTTCCAGCGTGAAAATGACAATACCAGTACCATTTATTTTTCAGGAAGTTTATATCAACCCGTTGATAGTGTTCAAGCCCGTTTGCAAGCTGAGGAGGCCGGGCAGGGGACAAATACCAACTGGGTGACTATTCAGAAGAATTTGCTGGGCGGCATCTTCCAAGGCTCGTTACGGGGTAAAGGAGGCTGGTATCGCTTAGAGGTTCAGGCTTTCGTTGGGGGTACAGTAGTCAATAGCGACGTAATTCGTAAAGTAGGGATTGGTGAAGTATTTATCATTACAGGCCAATCAAACGCACAGGGCTTTCAGGGATTTGGGGCCGTAGGAGCTACAGATGACCGGGTCAATTGTCTGACGTATGATAATAGCAAGCTCAGTTCGTTAAGCGATCCGCCAGTACCAACGTTTCAGCAGATAACTGCCACCTCTCTCATTGGTCCCCGTGGGCAAAGTGCCTGGTGTTGGGGTTATCTGGGTGATCTGCTCGTAAAACAATATAATGTTCCGGTCTTGTTTATCAATACAGCCTGGGAAGGAACGACCATTCAAAATTGGCGGGAGAGTGCTGATGGCAAGACAACAAAAAACTTATTCGCCATAGGTACGCCCGACGAAAACTTCCCAAAGGGCATGCCTTATGGTAATCTGGTCATTGCTCTGCATTATTATTGCTCACTACAGGGATTACGTGCGGTATTATGGCAACAGGGAGAGTTCGATAACTTCCCACTACACTCTACCCGAAAAGACTATGCCGAAAATATGCAGTATCTGGTTAACAAGACACGTCTTGACACAGACCGTTACCCGGCCTGGGTATTAGCCCGTTCGTCATATTTTAACGGTGAAGTAAGCCAGGATATCATTCAGGCTCAGAACGATGTCATTAACACCTATAACAATAACGTTTTCGCCGGTCCGTTCCTGGATAACCTCATGATTCCCCGCTTCGATAATGTTCACTTTGGCAACCGGACAACGAACAATCCGGGCGACAAGGGGCTAAATGACCTGGGGCAAGCGTGGTTCAACAGTTTAAATGCTGTTTTCTTTTCTAGCTCACGTCCCCTAGCCCCTAACCCGCAACCAACCGTTACGGTTGCCTGTGCCACATCAAGTGCCAATGTAACACTCAGTTTGCCTGGTCTTTATAATTCCTACTCGTGGAGTTCAGGCCAGTCTACCCAGAATATTACTGTTTCCCAGCCTAGCACGTATCGTGCGAAGCTAAAAGACAAGAACGGCAACACATTTCTATCCCCTGTTCTGGAGTTACAAGGGCCTCTTCAGCCAGCAACACCCACAATCTCATTGGCTAGCCAGCCCGGCAAAGTAGTTGCCAATCAGCAACAGGTCTGCGCCGACTCCAGTTTATCGCTGATTGCCAATACAGCGGCCAACAGCACGGGCTTATGGAGCTTAAGTACCACAACAACAATCAGCAAAGCCATTACACTGAATAAAGGGGGTAATTATTCGCTACAGGCCATAAATGTGTATGGTTGTAAATCTGTTCAACCTGCCACTATAGCTTTGACTGTTCGGCCTAAAGTGCCGGTGCCAAGTATTGAACAAATTGGTGCCTATAGCTTACAAGCGGTTTTACCAACACCAACAGGTGGCCAGCCTGATTTATTCGACTGGCGTCGGGGTTCTGAAGTGATTCCACAAACTAGTGCCGTAGTGAAAGTAATTGTTTCAGCTAATTACTCGGCTCGTACAAATTCGACCTACACGCTTGCTGGTAGCTCCATAACTTGCTCATCGGACTATAGCGTGCCGAAAGCATTTACATTCGACAGATCGAATGGAGGGCTCAGTATTTATCCAAACCCATCGGCTACTGGCCTGGTGACGATTGAAACCATAGAGGACCTAAAAAATGCTGATGTCAGCGTATTCACGCTGAGTGGCCAACAATTGTTCACCACACAGGTTCCTTTACTGAATGAACGGAAAGCAATTGACGTGTCAGGTTTAGCTCAGGGTGTTTACCTGATTCGGGTACGTTCGGCCGGTTTTGATATATCACGCCGTGTCGTTATCAATCGATAGGCCTTTCTACTCTACTTATTAGCGGAAGCCCCTGGTGGAAAAGGGGCTTCTGTCGTTTTAGCCCCTTTAGCCTACGTATGCGGGTTGATAAAACGACTGTTGTCGCGTATATTTGAAGGCTGGCCGGTGCAACGATTCAACGTAAGCAAATGGGCTTATTGGTTTTATCGTTACCTTTGCGCCGATCTTATCAATTAACTCTATGAACGCAACCTACCTTCCGGTCGATTACTTGCCGGTCCTAATCCAATTAGGTTTGGCGCTTGGTTTTATTGTAACAACAATGCTTGTTACTCACAATATTGGACCCAAACGCCACAGTCAGAAAAAGGATGATCCGTTCGAATGCGGTATCCCTGTTCAGGGAGATGCCCGCACACCGATTTCTATCAAATATTTTTTGATTGCTATCCTGTTTGTTCTATTTGATGTGGAAGTCATCTTTTTATATCCCTGGGCCGTCAATTTTAAAGGATTAGGCATGACCGGGTTTATTGAGATGGTTCTGTTTATGGGACTTCTTCTTGCCGGCTTCTATTATGTTATCCGAAAGGGCGTATTGAATTGGGAATAAGGGTTTTTTAATGAATTTTAGAACATATTTATTCGTTGTTAAAGTAAGCAACTACAACCGCAATGGCGGACCGTGTTTTTTATGGCAACAGATATTAAGCTGGCTGAGGCTCCCGCGAGTTACGATGGCCCGGGATTTTCGGCTACTTCGTTCGATAAAATAATTGGATTAGCTCGTGCCAATTCGCTCTGGCCGCTTCCATTCGCCACTTCCTGCTGTGGTATTGAGTTCATGTCGACCATGGCTTCGCATTACGACCTGGCGCGTTTTGGATCTGAGCGGCCGAGTTTCTCCCCTCGTCAGGCCGATATGCTGCTGGTAGCCGGAACAATTGCCAAGAAAATGGGGCCGATTGTAAAACAGGTTTACCTTCAAATGGCCGAGCCTCGCTGGGTTATTGCAATTGGTGCCTGTGCTTCAAGCGGTGGTATTTTCGATACCTATAG
>CAXTJJ010000571.1:0-3926 GCA_964244155.1 uncultured Spirosoma sp. | reverse complement strand
TCCCAAACGGCTACCATGGCATGTGGCTCCATCGGGTGGTGATGCTCGACCGGGGTAGAATACGCATGATCCACGCGATGAGCCGACGCAGCGAGTGGGGCAGCTGCCTTACCCTCACTTACTTGAGCTTCCTCGCCCATAAACATTTTTGGTTTCTTACTATTGGGCAGCTCTGTCTTTAAATCGGTGGCCGCTTTCTCAGCTGCATACCGCACGTTTAGTTTATATGCGGCTGCTCGGGCTTGTTCATAACTCTCGGCTACGACCACAGCAATGAACTGGCCGGGATAATGGACCTGGTTAGTCTGTAAAGGCGGTAGATTTTCTCCCAAGAACGCGGCCCCGGCTTTCGCTTGCGCCGACATATCAAGGGGTTTTAGCTTCAGGGCATTCTTGTAGCTGATGACGTTGAGTACGCCAGGCTCTTTTTTAACGGCAGCGTCATTAAGTGCAGTGATTCGTCCTTTTGCAATCGTTGCCCTAACGGGGAATGCATATGCCATGTTGGGTTGGTTAAATTCCGCAGCATAGGTTGCCTTTCCCGTTACCTTCATACGGCCATCAATGCGGCTGATTGGTTTACCGGTTTCACTCATGGTCTGTTCGGTTGTCTGTTGAGGATATTACTTCTGTGCTCCATTTTCGGCTCCGCCTTCCAGCCCGTACACCCCGCCCTGCATGGCCCCTTGTAAAGCCCGTGTAATGGCTTTCCTCGCCATAGCCACCTTGAATTTATTATGCTCCAGAGGTCTGGCGTTTTTGAGTTCGGCTTCAGCGGCTGCCCGAAAGTTAGCCTCCGTAGCTTCCTTGCCAGTCAGCCATTTTTCAGCGACCGCAGCCCGCCAGGGCTTGTGTGCAACGCCCCCCAGGGCGATCCGAACCTGTTTGATCCGATTCCCTTCCAGCGACAGTGCTGCCGCAACGGATACCAGCGCAAACGCATACGACGATCGTTCCCGGATCTTCAAATAATACGAATGGTCAGCAAATTCATTTTTCGGCAATTCAATCGAGGTGATTAATTCTCCGGGTTTGAGGCTGTTGTCTTTTTCAGGCGTATCGCCCGGCAGGCGATGGTAATCGGCAAATTCGATGGTGCGTATGGCATTGTTTTTGCCTTCCACATGCACCACTGCATTCAGCGCGGACAGGGCCACGGCCATGTCTGACGGATAAACCGCAACACATTTCTCCGACCATCCGAAAATAGCGTGATTGCGATTGATACCTTTCAAAGCTCCACAACCCGAACCCGGTTGACGCTTGTTGCAGGGCATGTTTACATCATAAAAATACGTGCAGCGAGTGCGTTGATTAAGATTGCCTCCGTTGGTGGCCATGTTGCGAATCTGCGCACTGGCCCCCGCCAGGATTGCCATTGAGAGCAGCGGGTAGTTCGTACGAATAAGCTCATGATTGGCAGTGATCGCATTGGTCGCCGTGCCGCCGATGGTTACGCCATTGGCCGTCTTTTCAATATTGGCGTATTTGATCCGGGTAACATCCACCAGCTCCAAAGGATGCATCACATCCTCTTTCATCAGGTCGACCAGGTTGGTTCCACCGCCTAAGAATTTTGCACCGGGATTCGATGACACCAGGGTGATAGCTGTACCCGCATCGCCGGCCTTTGAATATTTGAATGGTCTCATGATTGACGATTGCTGAAAAAGATCAAATAGTGCCATCGGCAAATTGCCAAACCTGGGCCACGGCCTTGTCGCCATGCACTTCACGAATAGCATCCACAATATTGGGGTAAGTCCCGCAGCGGCAGATATTTCCCGACATCCGTTCCCGGATTTCTTCATCAGAAAGCGTCACTGGCTTACCCGTCTGACGCGCATTCTGGGTGACATAGCTCGCTTCGCCGTCCTTGGCTTCACTCAGCAAGGCTACTGCCGAACAGATCTGTCCGGGCGTACAGTAACCACATTGGAATCCGTCATGCTTAATAAATGCAGCTTGCATGGGGTGAAGCGTGTCGCCATTGGCTAGCCCTTCGATGGTGGTCACGACCTTATCTTCGCAGGTGGCGGCCAATGTTAAACAGGACAGGACGCGCCGACCATCTACCAGTACCGTGCAGGCACCACACTGACCATGATCGCACCCCTTTTTAGAGCCCGTCAGTGCCAGGCGCTCCCGCAAGGCATCCAGTAGCGTCATGCGTGAATCTACCAACAGGTTCTGTCTATGTCCATTTATGGCGACCGATACGTTGACGCCGTTCTCTATCCCAATCGGGGGAGGAGGTGCTCCGGTGGTAGTTCGGGCCATCAACTGCTCGATACCGACAAAATGGGTAGCCAGCAGGCTGGTGCCGGTAAAGGTGATGAGTTTTAAGAAATGCCGTCGCTTCAACCCTGAGGTAATGATTTCACTCATTTCACCGGGCATCAGCTCTTCAAGGACCTTTCGTTCGGCGTCGGTCAGATCCGGAAACTTGGGCTGGTCTTCCATGATGTAGGGTTGAAGGCTATTCTAAATATACTCTTTTATTACATGACTTGTTTGAATTTGATTGGCTACCTTTTTAAAACGCTGATGGGCTATCTCTCATCCGTTGATTAAGTGAAAGACCACATAGGTAAAATCGACAGTGTTAAGACTTTTTTGAATGGGTCAGCTTAAAGAACCGGCCTTCACTGACCACTCATTCGACGGATCGAAACCGGCAATCCCTGCTCCTTACCTTTATGAATCTCAATTTAAAAGCACAGGCGACCAACACGTTCGATGCCATTGTCGTAGGGTCGGGCGTTAGTGGTGGCTGGGCCGCTAAAGAACTCACCCAAAAAGGTCTCCGCGTACTGATGCTTGAGCGAGGCCGTGACCTTCAGCATGTAACGGGCTACACAACTGCCCTGAAAGACCCCTGGGAGTTTGCTCATCGGGGACGCAACATTCTGCCTACAGATAAAGAGGTGCCTGATTTTCGTGTTCGCCCATATAACGAACAAAACGGCGATTTTTCATTTGACGATCGGAACGCGCCTTACAAAGAAATTCACCCGTTTGCCTGGTATCGCCCTGATATACTGGGTGGTAAGTCAATCATGTGGGGGCGGCAGAGCTACCGGTTCAGTGAGATGGATTTTGAATCCAACGCTCGGGATGGCTTCGGCACCGATTGGCCGATACGGTATAAAGACCTGGCTCCCTGGTACAGTTACGTCGAGCGTTTTGCGGGAATTTCGGGTAATAAAGAAGGGCTTTCGCAATTGCCCGACGGTGAATTTTTGCCGCCTATGGAGCTAAATTGTGTGGAACAACATGTTCGCGAGCGATTGAAAACCAGGATGAACCGCGTGCTCACCATTGGCCGAACAGCAAATCTGTCAAAAGCCAATCCAGTGCATACAGCCGTGGGGCGAGCCCCGTGTCAATACCGAAACAAATGCGCTCAGGGTTGTCCGTACGGCGGCTATTTCAGTACATTATCCGCTACATTGCCAGCCGCCCGCCAAACCAACCGACTCACCGTCCGTCCCGATAGTATTGTCTCGGAGGTTTTGTACGATGAGAAAAGCAAACGGGCACTCGGCGTTCGGGTTATTGATGCCCGAACGCATCAAACGACGGAGTATTATGCCCGGATCATCTTCCTCAATGCGTCGGCGATGGCCACCAACTTTATTTTGCTCAACTCCGTGTCCAATCGGTTCCCGAACGGATTTGGCAATGACAGCGGTACGTTGGGCAAATACATCATGGACCACCATTTTCAGGCGGGAGCCAATGCAGAGGCCGACGGGCTGGGATTCGATGAAAAATATTACTACGGTCGCCGGGCCAATGGTATTTACATTCCCCGCTATCGAAATATCGGTACTGACAAGCGGGAGTATCTGCGTGGCTTTGGTTATCAGGGGGGTGCCTCCCGGTCGGGCTGGCAACGGCTCGTTGCTGAAGCGGCCGGGGAT
>CAXTJJ010000570.1:0-3927 GCA_964244155.1 uncultured Spirosoma sp. | reverse complement strand
GTAAAACCCATTTTTGCAACGCCATTAAGCCCGAGATTGGCGAATTACCAGATTGATGTTACGTTAGATCCCGTTACGAAGAAATTAGCCGGACGCGAAACGCTCACCTGGCGCAACCCATCAACTGATGTTATCCGGGAACTACAATTCCATCTGTATCTGAACGCATTCCGCAACGACAAATCGACCTTTATGCGTGAGTCGGGGGGACAATTGCGGGGCGCAGGCATTGACCGAAATGCTAAAGAAAATCCGTATGGCTCTGTCGATATCGTATCCATGAAAGTTCGTGGGGGGGAGACTCTAGCATACCAGTTCTTTCAACCTGACGATCGGGCTGCCGGAACGCTTAACCCAGACGATCATACGGTTATTCGTGTGCCGTTAAGCAGACCCGTTGGACCAGGCGAGACCATTATTCTCGACATAGCCTTCCGGGCCAAGCTGCCTAAAATATTTGCCCGAACAGGATTCAGCCGGGACTTCTTCCTGGTGGGTCAGTGGTTCCCTAAAATTGGTGTATATGAACCAGCCGGCACTCGTTACGCTAGGGCGGGCCAATGGAACTGCCACCAGTTTCATGCGGATTCCGAGTTTTACGCCGATTATGGTGTGTATGATGTAAAGATCACTACGCCCAAAGAATATTGGGTAAGTGCTACAGGGCTTTATCAGTCCGAAAAAGTGCATAGCAACGGCACCAAAACCATTCTTTACCACGCCGAAGATGTCGTTGATTTTGCGTGGACTGCGTCACCTCATTTTAAGGTAATAAATGATAAATGGAAACGCCCCGGCGGGGGGTTCGTTAGCCTCGAACTGGCTATGCAGCCGGAACATGCGCATCAGGCACAACGGCACATAGACGCTATCAAAGCCGCGTTGGCCTATTTTGACAAACACCTTGGCAAATATCCTTTTCCAAACCTCACTATAGTCGATCCGCCATTTCATGCGCAGGGTTCGTTTGGTATGGAATATCCGACCTTTATTACTGCCGGAACTGCCTGGTTCTTACCCGAAGGAGCGCGATTTCCGGAGGAAGTGACCATTCATGAATTTGGACACCAGTATTTCATGCAGTTGCTGGCGAGCAATGAATTCGAAGAAGCCTGGCTCGATGAAGGATTCAACCAGTATTATGAAGGCCGGATTATGGACGAAACCTATGGTGCCCGTTCATCAAAAATCGACCTGTTTGGCTTTGGCATGGGCGATCTGGAAAGCTCACGTGATAGCTACACACATCAGGACAACCCCGCTATCGGGTCATCGTTTGGTAATACGTGGCAATTGCCCCAGGGCCAGTATGGCGTGTTGACTTACTACAAAACCGCCACCTGGCTACGAACGCTGGAAGGTCTGGTTAGCAGACGTGTGATGGATGAAATCATGCAGATGTATTTTACCCGCTGGAAATTCAAACACCCTGATGGCCAGAACTTCATCGACATCGTAAACGAAATCGTACCAAAGCGGCTTGGCACGAAATACGGTCCCAACATGAACTGGTTTTTCGCTCAGGTGCTTTACGGCGACAACGTAATTGACTACGAACTTCTTTCATTGAAGAATCGAAAACAAGCGGGCCAGCAACAAAGCGTTATCACCGTACAACGCAACGGCGACGGAACCATGCCGGTCGATGTACTCGTTCATTTTGACAATGGCCATGAGGCTATGTTGTTCTGGGATGGCAAAGACCGTCAGCGCCAGTTTACAGTTACTGAAAATGCTAAAGCTGTTTGGGCAAGCGTCGATCCAAAACAAAAAATTTATATGGATACGAACCTGAACAACAATAGCTTAACCCTGGAACCATCATCGGCACCAGCTGCCAAGTTTGCTGCGAAATTCTTATTCTGGATCGAAAACTGGATGCAGTGGCTGGCCTGGCTGGCATAAGGGGAGAGACTTTTTCGTATCTTTCGGTAAATAAGCGAATACGACGATGAGCATTCAGGAAATGAAAAGCCAGTTGCATCAACTAATCGACAGTGTGGATGAACCCGTGTTGGAACAGGTATTAGATTCGGCAAAACAGATAATAGCTGACTAATCAGCTCAATTCGCCACACTGGCTGATTTGACCGTACAACAACAACTTGACCGAGCTATAAAAGACCATGAAGAAGGTAAAACTGTCTCTCATGAAGAAATGAAACAAAGACATTGTGAATGGCTAAACAAATAATTTGGTCAGAAACGACTGTAAAGGAATTTAATTCATTGCGTGACTATCTTGTTAAAAACAGATTGATTGAAGTTGCTATTCGCTTTGTCAATGAATTTTACCATCAGCTAGATATTATTGATAGTCAGCCATACATTGGCATGGGCCATACTGAAAGCCATTGCTAAGGAAACGGCTCATTGCAAAAACCCACTATCTATATTACCTGATTGGAGACGATGAGATTCGCCTGTTAAACATTGTGGCTACTCGCTCTGGGCCGGACAAAAACCCGTTTGCTTTCTAAGCTATTAATGACTTTCTCTGAAATTAACGACCTTCTGGCAGCTCAATTCGGCCCAGAGATACAATCAACTTCGCAGGCACTGCAACCGTACTTAACCGTTCCCGTTGGAACATTGGTCGACGTCTGCCGGTTTTTGCGCGATGACGAGCGGCTATTTTTTGACCTGCTGGCCTGCGTTACAGCCATTGACAATGGCTTAGAAGTAAACACCATGGAAGTTGTGTATAATGTCACCTCTATTCCTTACGAACACAATTTGATGCTGAAAGTTGTAGTGCCACGTAAAGGGGCAGCGTTACCATCGGTTCCGAGCCTGGCTCCTATCTGGCGGACGGCCGACTGGCATGAGCGCGAAGCTTTCGATCTTGTGGGAATTCATTTCGATGGTCACCCCGACCTTCGCCGAATCCTATTACCCACCGATTGGGTAGGCCATCCACTCCGCGCCGATTATCAGGAGGAAGAGCACTATCACGGCATAAAAACGAAATAAGCTGTCGACATTTTGAGTCCCTTATTGACAGTTTGTTAATTTCGTTTGTTATTGCTTTATGTGTTTTCCTGAACCAATGAAAAATTTTTACCGGCTCCTCTATTGCTTACTGCTTAGTGCCTTTTTTCTAGCTCCCACACCAAGTCACGCTCAAACTGACTCGGTGATCGTAACGGGACGCATTCGGCATCTGTCTGCCCGGCTGTACCGGGAGTCGCCTACGGTTCTCGTAAGTCGCAACAACATCCTGCAAGCGAATCGTGAACTGGTGCGACCGGCACCCCTCAATGTTGATGGTACGTTTCGCGTGTCGCTGCCGCTTATTTACCCGCAGGAAGAGATGTATTTCAACTATGGCCGCATATCAACCGCATTTCTGGCCGCACCCGGAACGTTAAGCATTGACCTCGATGCCGATTCGTTGTTTACAGCGGCCGTACCTTTCCGTTTCGGGGGCGTTAATGCTCAGGTAAATAGCCAATTTGCTCGCTATAAGGCCTTTGAAGCGACCTTCCCCGAAAAGCCCGACGGCAAAAAGTTGACAACACAAATAGCTAGTTTGTCTGCCGAACGAGCCTTCGATGTATTGCTAGCCGCTTATCGTGCTCCTTTCGCGAAATTCGCTCCCAGAGAAAAAATCTTTCCCCTGGTATCTCGTTGGATCATGGCCAGCAATCACTATAACGCAGCTGCTTTTTTGTATGATAAAGCAACCTTTGAAGGTGAGAAGATTCCTGCTACGCTGACAGATTCGCTCCGCCCCGCCAACGATCTAATACTCACGGCGGCTCGTGCCTCGGCAATGAATCGCTTTGCGAGCTACGCTACACAACGAGTAACAACAGAAGCTACTAATAGCCGGACAAACGGGCTCACCGTGCGGGCCTTATCACTTTTGCTCGAACGATATGGCAAAAACCTGACAGCCGACGAGCGTATCCGACTCAGTGATTA
>CAXTJJ010000569.1:0-3948 GCA_964244155.1 uncultured Spirosoma sp. | reverse complement strand
CATTGGTATCGCTGGCTTTTTCTAGCGTAATATCCACGTTTGTATCGGTTTAAAATGATGAATGAGCGAATGAGTGATTGAGCGAATGTTAGTCAATGCGACAAAATACAATTCACTCATTCACTTATTCACTCATTCTAAACTTCTGTACGGGCGGAGGGACTCGAACCCCCATGCCTCACGGCACCAGATCCTAAGTCTGGCACGTCTACCAATTTCGCCACGCCCGCAATTGATGGCTCGAACAGGTAGAACTGTTCGCTGAATGCTAACCCTCTTTTGGCTATTTGCCGAAGCGTTTCAGACAATTCAGGGTGCAAAAGTACAAAAAGATTTATTCATTGCAAGCATATCTTCACAAGCTTTTATTTTTAGTGATTATTCCATTCATTTTCGCTTAATAATTTGTTAACTTGTAGTAAGAGTACAACCTACAGGCCATTACTGCCAAGAAGCTAATATGATGAATGCCATCGAGCATCAAGCCAAACAATCTGCCGACGTTGATGAACCGGTTATTGACCTGGAGTTAGAGCGACAGGAAATCCTGAAACGCTACCGGCGTTTATTGCGAGCGGCCAAACCAATGTTGAAGGGCAATGACGCCAAATTGATAAAGAAAGCGTTTAACACTTCGGCCGAAGCGCACAAAAATATGCGTCGGCGGTCGGGAGAGCCTTATATTTATCATCCACTTGCCGTTGCTCAGATTGCCGTTGAAGAAATAGGTCTGGGTACAACCAGTATCGTGGCCGCCCTACTCCACGATGTCGTAGAAGATACAGACACCACCATTGCCGATATTGACCGGGCGTTTGGGCCAAAGGTGGCCAAAATCATTGATGGCCTGACCAAAATCTCGGGTTATTTTGAATACGGAACCTCGCAACAGGCTGAGAACTTCCGTAAAATGCTTCTGACGCTGTCAGACGATGTTCGGGTGATCCTGATCAAACTCGCTGATCGGCTGCACAACATGCGTACGCTGGACTCCATGCCCCGCGATAAGCAGTTGAAAATTGCTTCTGAGACCATATATATTTATGCGCCACTAGCCCACCGATTAGGCTTGTACAGTATTAAATCGGAGCTGGAAGATTTATACCTGAAACACGTTGAGCCGGAAGCATATAAAGATATTTCCAAGAAATTACGGGATACCCGGCTGGCCCGCGACCGCTTTATTAGTCGTTTTATCGAGCCAATCGAAAAAGACCTTGCCGAAACTGGCATCAAATACGTTATTAAAGGTCGACCGAAGTCCATTTATTCGATCTGGACTAAACTGAACAAATCAAAAAAACCGTTCGAGGAAATTTATGATTTGTTTGCTGTTCGTATCATTCTTGATGTGCCGCAGGACGAGGAAAAAGCAGCCTGCTGGCGCGCTTACTCCATCGTAACGGATCACTACAAACCGAACCCCGACCGTCTGAAAGACTGGATAAGTACCCCCCGGACCAACGGCTACGAATCGCTTCACACCACGGTAATGAGTCGATTAGGTCAGTGGGTGGAAGTTCAGATTCGCACCGAGCGGATGAATGAAATTGCCGAAAAAGGGTACGCGGCTCACTGGAAATATAAGGGTAACGACACCCAGACTGGTGCAGGTATTGAAGCCTGGATTAGCCAGGTCCGCGACATGATCGAGTCGGCGGGCAAGGGCGACAAGAAAGCGGCCATCGAATTCGTCGATGATTTTCGAAGTAATCTATATAGCGAAGAGGTGTTCGTCTTTACGCCTAAAGGCGACCTTCAGGTATTACAACGGGGCGCTACGGCACTCGACTTCGCCTTCGACATTCACACCCAGATTGGCGCACGTTGTATGGCGGCTAAGGTCAACAACACGCTTGTGCCGCTGAGTTATGTGCTCCAAAATGGCGATCAGGTAGAGGTCATCACCTCAAACCGGCAGAAACCCAGTGAAGACTGGCTCCGGTTTGTGGTTACGTCGAAGGCGAGAACCAAGATCAAGGATTTAATTAAGGAAGAGAATAAACGGTTCGTGACCGACGGTCGCGAGTTGGTCAATAAGAAACTACGGGTGCTTCGAATGGAGATGACCAACGAAGTTATCAACCAGCTACGCGCTTATTTCGGCTCGAAAACCACCGATGACTTTTTCTATCGGGTTGGCAAAGGGCACATCGACGTTGGCGAACTGAAGAAATTCAAATCGGACAAAGAGGCCAAAGAAAACCGGGCCAACAAGCTCAACACCGATGCCCTGCCTGACGCCAAGGCGTTTGTTAAGGAACTGAAGAAAATTCACGGCGAACGGGCCGATGCCGACATGCTCCTCATTGGCGAGGATATGGATAAGATTGATTACACGCTCTCCAAGTGCTGTAACCCAATTTCGGGCGATGATGTATTTGGCTTCGTTACTATCAACGACGGTATCAAGATTCACCGGGTTACCTGCCCGAACGCCGTTGAACTGATGTCGAATCATGGCAACCGGATTATCAAAGCGAAATGGACCTCCCAGAAAGAGCTGGCCTTCCTGGCCGGGCTGCGAATTACGGGAACGGATCGCGTTGGTTTGATCAACGATGTGACGCGGGTTATCAGCAACGAACTGCACATTAACATGCGTTCTGTGGCGATTGACTCGAAAGACGGTATCTTTGAGGGAAATATTCGGCTTTACGTTCATGACACCAGCCACCTCGAAACCCTGATGCAGAAACTCGAACGCGTTCAGGGCGTGTTTGAGGTGGTACGGTTTGACTCTTGATGGGTTTACGGTTTTTGGTTTACTGCGGTTCGCCGTTACTGTTAGCAGACGCGTCAGCCGGCTATGCGTCAGCCAACCAAATACCAAAAACCGAATACCTTCCTTACCTTTGTACTTTCAATTAATTGGAACTGGATATGCCTGCTCCGACGCAAACAAATTTAGAGTCTGCTCAGCTGATTTTTCGAGCCTACCTGGAACGGAAGGGACTCCGAAAAACACCTGAGCGGTTTGCCATACTCGAAGAGATCTATAATCGGCAAGACCACTTCGACGTGGACGAGTTGTATATCTCGATGAAGAACAAAAAGTACCGGGTCAGTCGGGCAACCGTCTATAATACGCTGGACGTGCTGGTCGACTGCGATCTGGTCACCAAACATCAGTTTGGCCGTAACCTGGCTCAATATGAAAAATCATATGGCTATCGTCAGCACGACCACCTGATCTGTACGGATTGCCATAAGGTTATGGAATTCTGCGACCCGCGTGTCCAGAATATCCAGAACATGGTGGGTGATATGCTGAAGTTCAACGTCATGCACCACTCACTGATCTTCTACGGCTCCTGCGCCCGCGACGCCTGCGAAAACCGCCAGATTACGGAAAAAGACGCTCAGGGCGTTCAGATTCCGGTAGAAGGATAGACATGTATGTATGATATAGGATGTATGATATATTACCAATAAGTAGACAAACACCCTATATCATACATAATATATCCTACATCAACTATGCATCTTGCCCAACTGAACATTTTCAGAATGCTTGCGCCGGATATTAATCATCCGACCATGGCCGATTTTGTTGCACAGCTCGATACAATTTTCCTATGAAAGCTTACACCGAATTTGTTGATTTCATTGTAAAGGGCATAAGTCCGCAACAAATCCTGGCATTTCGTCCATCGGATGAAACCCGCGAAAGGGTCCGCTACTTACTAACAGCGGAAAAATCCGGATCGATTTCAGCCGATGAAATTACCGAATTAAACGAGTTTGAACAGTTCGAACACCTAATGCGTATGGCAAAAGCCCGCGCCAGTCAGGATGGCGCGAGAGGGTAATTATATATCAGTAAAATTACGGGACATCGTTGCATTGAGAGCCAGTTTTTGCTGTGAGTATTGTTTAATTGATGAGCGAAAAACGGGCCTTTATGGCGAAGTCGACCACATAAGCGGTGTAAAACATAGGGGTCCA
>CAXTJJ010000568.1:0-3958 GCA_964244155.1 uncultured Spirosoma sp. | reverse complement strand
ACCGGCGGAACAGACAAGTCCTATCGGCAGTTGTTCATCAACACCACGCCAGTTACTAATGAAATTATGCTGTCGGCCGTTTCGGATGCTACCCTGAGCGTGTATAACGATGCCAACTGGTGGTGGACCAGTGCCACTTATGGCTCGCGGGTAAGCCTTATCAGAACGTTTGTAAATACCTATCTGAATATCGACGGTACGCCCTTTACCAACAAACCGAATTACCAGACGCTGACGTTCATGGACGAAGTAAAGGGACGCGACAAGCGACTGCAACAGACAATTCGGATGGGTAACTACACCCGTACCAATGCCGGTGCAGTAGAGCCTGCCCCTCCTGTTTTCTCTTATACCTACACGGGCTATATGCCTATAAAGTGGTCGCTGGACGATACGTATTACGATGGTGGCACCCGCAATATCAACTCCATTTCGACCATGCGCTACGCCGAAATCCTGCTGAATTATGCGGAAGCAAAAACCGAATTAGGAACATTAACCAATGACGACTGGGCCAAAACTGTGGGAGCTTTGCGGAAACGGGCGGGCATTACAGCGGGTTTATCAGTCAAACCAACGGTTGCTGATCCTTACCTGAAAGCCAACTACTTCCCGGACATTTCTGACCCTGCCTTGCTGGAAGTTCGACGTGAGCGGGGCATCGAGTTGGTGTTTGAAGGCTTCCGGTTTTCCGATATTATCCGCTGGAATCGTGGCCCGCTTATGGAACAAACCTGGAACGGTTTTTATGTACCGGCTCTGGATACTCCGCTTGATTTGAATGAAGATGGCAAAAACGATGTAGTCTTCTATAAAGTTAAACCAGCCACCCAGCTAGCGGGCGTAACCTACGTCAACGTTGCCGAAACAGTCAATGGCGTACCGAACCCACAACGGTTAAAAAATGATACCGCGGGAGAGTTGACCTGGCTGAACAACATTCCCAGAAAATGGGACGAGAAATTCTACCTCTATCCCATTCCGGAAAACGACCGACTTTTAAACCCAAAAATTGGTCAGAACCCAGGGTGGTAGAATTTAAGGCGTCTATGGTTTGTAGTCTGGCAGGGCCAGTCCCATTCCAGGCTACAAACTACAACTGTTAATCTTTAAACTTATTAAAAATGCGCGTACTGTTTTTTCTTTTGCTCAACGGTATTCTATTTGCACAATCTACTTTGGCCCAAAAAGATAGCCCGATCACAGTTGCCACGTACAACCTTCGTTATGATAACAAAGGCGATGGCATCAACGCCTGGCCAAACCGCAAGGAGAATGTGAAAGGCTTGATTAAATTTCACGAGTTCGATCTATTCGGAACACAGGAAGCACTGCGAAATCAATTGAACGATGTTGCCGAACTAACCGAATTCGCCTTCCTGGGAGCTGGGCGCGATGATGGGAAAGAAGCAGGTGAACATTCGGCAATTTTCTATAAAAAAGATCGGTTCAAGCCCTTGCAATCCGGTAATTTCTGGCTGAGTGAAACGCCCGATAAGCCAGGCAAAGGCTGGGACGCCACCTGCTGCAACCGCATTTGCTCCTGGGCGAAATTTACCGACCAGATAACAAAGAAAGAGTTCTATTTTTTCAGCGTTCACTTCGACCACCAGGGTGTCGAAGCACGTCGGCAATCGGGCAAATTGATGGTCGAGAAGATTAAGGAAATTGCCAAAGGTACCCCTGTAATCCTTGTTGGCGATTTGAACTCAACGCCCGAAACGGAGCAAGTCAAAACCATTCAAACCCTGCTGAGCGACGCCCATAACGTCACAAAAATGCCGCCTTACGGACCTGAAGGCACCTTTAACAGCTTCAAATTCGATGCGCCAATGGACAAACGTATCGACTACATCTTTGTAAGCAAGCAATTTGACGTGTTGAAATATGGCGTCCTGACCGACGCCAACCAGCAACGCTACCCATCTGATCACCAGCCTGTAATGGTGAAAGTAGTGTTGAAGTGAGCGTATGTGCAGATAGGTCCTCAAACCTGGCTTGAGAGCCATAACTACAAAAAGCGATGAGATCCCTCATCGCTTTTTGTAGTTATATGATCTTGAAATCTATCGTGAAGATGACGACGAAACTTTAGCCGCAGCGGATTTCTCCATTACTTTTTTCACTGCTTCCCGCTGATCGTCACGTACGGTTGGATACGTGATGTTTAGCTGCTCCAGATACGTTTTGTATTTGCCGGGATCGTAGTAGAATTTCTCCATTTTGGGCTTAAACTCAGCCATGATCTTCTTGTTTAGATAGATGGCTGGTTGCTCCTTGGGCGAAATCAGTGGTTCATACTTAATATCTTTAGTCTGCTCATCCTTGTAATAGGCCCAGGCATCTTTGATGAGTTCAGGCTTGAGCAATAAATCCAGCAATGTCATGGCTTCCGCTTTGGCACCGTATACAATTCCCTTGTGGGCAATCGGCGTCGCCATCGAAATCGCGTTGGCCCAATGGTGACCCGGTAGACCCGGAATATTGCTTGGGTAACGCAATACGATGGTTGGCAACGACCAGGAAATATCAGCAATATCGTCGGAGCCGCCACCCATAGGTGTCATGGCCTGTCCGCCCATCATCACGACGGGGGCAGAAGACGTAGGCATTCCCGTCGAATCCAGTTTCGTAGCAAGGCCGTCAACTTTAGGTGCCTGTAACTCAATCTGGGAAGCTCGTGCCAGCAATTGGTCTTCGTCTGACCAGGTCGGTAGGCCCACCTTCTTGATATTATCGTACATGGCCGACGCTATTGGGCGGTTGGTATGCACGGGCCAGGCCGATCCCAGAATATCATACGTAAATTTGGTATCGGTCATCATGGCAGCCCCTTCAGCCATTTTCACCCCCGTCTCGAATAGCTTCTTGATTTTGGGATACGTCCGTTCGCGGAAGTAATACCAAACAGCCGCTTTCGACGGAACCACGTTGGGTTGGTCGCCCCCGTCAGAAATGACGTAGTGCGAGCGTTGGGTCAGTTCGAGGTGTTCGCGCCGGAAGTTCCAGCCAATATTCATTAACTCCACAGCATCCAGCGCCGAGCGGCCGCGCCAGGGTGCTCCTGCTGCGTGGGCCGCCTGCCCTTCGAAGTTGAACCGAACCGACACCAGGCCGTTATAGCCATTATCGCCCCAGGATACACCAAGGTTGTTGCCCACGTGGGTAAAGATACAAGCGTCTACATCTTTAAAATAGCCATCCCGCACATAGAACGCTTTAGTACCCACCAGTTCTTCGGCAACACCAGGCCAGAGCATAAGCGTACCGGGAATTTTCTCCCGCTCCATCAGCTTCTTCACCGCCAGCACCGCTACGATGTTCAGCGCCTGACCCGAATTATGGCCTTCACCGTGACCGGGAGCCCCCTCTACGATAGGGTCTTTGTAAGCCACGCCGGGTTTCTGACTTGCTTTAGGAATACAGTCGATATCGGAACCGATAGCAATGAGCGGCTTACCCGATCCCCAGGTAGCAATCCAGGCGGTGGGAATGCCGGAAATACCTTTCTTGATGGTAAATCCTTCTTTTTCGAGCAGGGTTGTCAGGTATTTGTACGACTCTTCTTCCTGAAAGCCAAGTTCAGCGAAACTAAACAGCATGTCGTTAATCTGCTGTGCCTGCACCTTATTTGCTTCAACGGCGGCTACGGCTTCGGCTTTGAGTTTTTCAATTTTATCTCCGCCCTTTGGCGCTTTTTTACTTTGCCCAAATAGAAGGACAGGAAGCAGAACAAGCCCAAATAATAGATTTGTACAGTTTTTCATGGATAATGCCAAATTTTATAAGGAGTATCGGGTTGTTGACTTGCTAAAGATACGGCTAAAATTGACGTACCTAATACACCTTGGCACAAAAACATAACGCATACCGAGTCTTCACTCGCGTTTGATCAGCGGCACACTTACCGTGAATTGCAGGGAACGCGATGTGGCAATGCGACTCACCTTGTCTAACA
>CAXTJJ010000567.1:0-3959 GCA_964244155.1 uncultured Spirosoma sp. | reverse complement strand
GTTGGTTGCCAGATTGATTTTCAGAAGCTTGATGCCCGCTGAAATAGGCGGCTCATCGGCGGGATTTGCCGGGTCTAGTACCCAGAGCGCGTTGGTCTGGTCAACAAAGAGGGCTTGTACATTGATGAACCGGTTTTGTGGATTCAGGGAATCCCATTTGTTCCACTCTGCCGTTGGATACGGCACTCGTTTTCCGGCAACGATCTCGGCCAGGCCGTAATCATAATTTTCCCTGTTCTTCGGGAAGGTGATAAAAATACGCATCGGGCTGGCTGGTCGATCCTGCGATACGCCTACACCAATGGGCTGGTGTTTACCAAACTCAGCTACTGTTTCCAGAGCGGGTGACTGGCCCGACTGGGCGTTCAACGGCAGATTCATGAGTGTCATGATTCCTGCTAACATAGCGGCTTTCATTCCTGGATTCGTTAGTCAATTTATAGGTGTAACGGTGGTAAGGGGCGAAGGTTTTGGGGAAGACCATTCGCTAAACATCTATCATTTTAATAACCTTTACGTAAACCCGCCGGTTGGAAACGGCGGTATCAGGTATTGGTGCATAGGGGTGAAGGTAAACAGGTGAGTACGCAAATGACCATCAGCCCAAAATTCTTCTGAAGAACATAGTCTTCATCCACCACTGCACTGATCACGTAAACGGTAGAATATGCATCAACGAATCAGTTTTAAATTACTTTGTCTCGGATGGCTGTTGACGGGATCGGCAGTTGCTCAGTCAGGACAGATATACGCTACCATCGGCGAGGTTGTTCGTACCGATCCCAACCTTAATCAGTTGATTCCTCCCGACGCTAAAATTGAGATCATTGCTGCCGGTTTCGGGCATCTGGAAGGCCCTGTCTGGGTGAAAAGCCGCGTTGCCGACTCAAGCAGTTACCTGCTGGTGAACGATACGAAAGCGCAAACCACGTACAAATGGTCACCTCAGAAGGGTTTATCAAAGTACATTGAGCATACTGGCTATACGGGTCAGTTGCCGTACAGCGAAGAACCCGGCAGTAATGGCATGACCATTGACCAACAGGGGCGGCTGATCGTGTGCGATCATGGAGATCGGCGTATTGCTGCTTTGCCGATAGGTGGAAAGGGCGGCAAACGAACACTGACCGACACGTATCAGGGCAAACGATACAACAGCCCCAATGACGTAGTGGCCCACTCAAATGGGAGTTTGTATTTTACCGACCCACCTTACGGACTTCCGCTCAAGGACAAGGATCCAACCCGGGAGACAGCCGTCAATGGAGTCTACCGGCTGGATCCTGACGGAACTGTGGCCCTGCTCATCAGCGATATAACCTATCCTAACGGACTGGCTTTCTCGCCAGATAAGGCCAATCTGCTGTATGTCGTGCAATCAGATTCGCTAAACCAGAAGATCATGGCCTATCCAATGAAAGCCGATGGAACGGTAGAAAAAGGGCGCCTGTTTTTCGATGCGACGTCGCTGCCAAAGTTTCGTCCGAAGGAAGTGCTGGATGGTATCAAGGTAGACAGCGGAGGCAACTGCTGGGTGGCCGGGCCGGGCGGTGTACTGATCATATCGCCAGCGGGTAAGCTGCTTGGTCGCATCGACACAGGTGAGGTCATTTCAAATCTGGCCTGGGGCGAGGATGGAACTACACTGTATCTGGCATCGAGCATGTTTTTGTGTCGAATAAAAACGAATGTGAAAGGCATTCTACCGAACTAGTCCTGGTTGACTACGCATCGGCACAGGTTGTCATTCTGTCTGAAAAAATAAACTTGTCCTGTACCGTTGGTTGGGATTCAGGTACCAATTTTCGCGGTTTTTCGTTATATTTGTTTCAAATCAAGCGGTTTGCTGGCCCGGAAGTTAAGGTCAGCGGTTTTTCACCTTCACTAGCTGATACCTTGACATTTCAGGATTTTAATCTTCACGACGACCTGCTGGCCGGCGTGGACGCCATGAATTACTTAAAAGCCACCCCTGTTCAGGAAATGGCCATTCCCGTAATTCTGGCTGGAAAAGACCTCATCGCCAGTGCCCAGACCGGCACCGGCAAAACAGCGGCATACCTCATTCCGCTTCTCGACCGAATCTCCCATACCGACCACGATCATACCAGCACCCTCATTCTGGTGCCAACCCGCGAGCTGGCCAAACAGATTGATGAGCAGGTAGAAGGCTTCGGCTATTTTGTACAAGCCAACAGCATCGCCATCTACGGCGGGGGCAAAGGCGACGACTGGGATAAGCAACGAAAGGCCCTCGAAACCGGTGCCGACATTATCATTGCCACCCCAGGCCGACTCATTGCCCACATGCAGCTGGGTTACGTCAAGTTTGATAAGATAGACTATCTGGTGCTCGATGAGGCCGATAAAATGCTCGACATGGGCTTCTCGGACGATATCATGAACATTGTGGAGAAGATTCCCGCTAAACGGCAAACGCTGCTTTTCTCGGCGACGATGCCCAACAAAATCCGGGAGTTTTCGAAGAAGATCCTGACCGAACCCGAAGAAATCAGACTGGCGGTGTCGAAACCGGCCGCAGGTATCGATCAGCAGTTTTATCTGGCTTTCGATAATCAGAAACTGCCGCTATTGGCGCATCTGATCAAGAACAGTACAAAACCCGTGCAGAGCATGGTTCTGTTTACCTCCCGCAAGTCGGAAGTGAACAGCATTGTTCGGGCGTTGAGCAAACTGGGATACGATTCCAGAGGGATCAGTTCCGATCTGGAGCAGGATGATCGGGAGGTGGTGCTGCGCGATTTCAAAAACAAAGTATTCCCAATTCTGGTCGCTACTGACGTTCTGTCGCGGGGTATCGACATCGACAACCTGACGCACGTTGTCAACTACGACATTCCCCGCGACGCCGAAGACTACGTTCACCGGATTGGCCGTACTGCACGGGCCGCTACCACCGGAACCGCTATTACTTTCATAAGCGATCAGGATCAGAACCGAATCGTTAACATCGAAAAACTCATTGAACGCGAAGTCGACAAACAGTCGATCACCGAGGAACTGGGCATGGGCAAATCGCCCGTGTTCGACCCCAAACGGTTTAGCGGACTTCGGGGCAAAGGCGGCTCTCGGGGAGGTGCATCCGGTGGCGCAGGCCGGGGTGGACGCGACGGTGGAAAACGGGGAAACGGTCGCCGTGAAGACGGTCGCCGTGAAGACGGTCGCCGTGAAGACGGACAGCGGAGAGAGGGCCGACGTGAAGAGAATCGTACTGTAACAAAAACGGGTGAACATCTGCCACGGCCGGAAAGCAACGCTGTTTCTCTGGAAGCCCCTCAGAATAGCACGTCAGATACAGTAGCCCAAGTTCGACCAGGTGTAGATGGACAAATTTCAGATAAACCCAAACGCCGTAAAAAGCGTCGGCGCGGGCCAAAAATTGACGCTGGAGTAAATGGCGACACCACCACTCAGCCGAAACAACAGGCCGATTCTGTGCCGGTTAGTGGCGAGTAAAGCGATTAACAAGAAATACAGGGTGAATAGCAGGGAGAGATACTTCCTGCTTTTTTTGCTAAACCCAAGGCGAAAAAGTCGGTATCGCACTGGGGGGCAGGGTGTCCCAATCTACGAGCGGGACGACCTCCTTATAGTCGTCACTGGTACGCCAGCCCGGTCGGAAAGCCAGGCAACAACGGGAATTGCAGGCGTAAACCAGAAAAACCTTCCGATCTATCATTCGTACCGTAGTGGCAAGAGTGACAAACCGGAAGGTTTTTGTCTTTTTCATTCACGCAGTTGGTGGCTACCTAGTAGCCACCAACAACCTAATAATTCGGATTTTTGGTCGCAACACCCGACGTAGATGGATTCAGCACCGATTCATCGGCGGGCACATCCCAATAATCCATGAAGTTATAGTTGATGGTAACTTTAGTATTGACCACCCCCGCCGTTGTTACGACGGTATTGCCATAGCTTCCACCACCAACTGCGAT
>CAXTJJ010000566.1:0-3980 GCA_964244155.1 uncultured Spirosoma sp. | reverse complement strand
GTAAAGTACACCACAATACCGCGGGTAGTGAGGTTTGACTGTCGATCAAAGTAAACCTGATCGCTGCGCCAGAGGTGAGGCAGATTCGGGCCCAGAAAAACCAGATCACCAGGCCCAAACGGCTTGATAGAATCACCAATAAAACGAGTACCTGTACCTTCTTCAACCAGAAATAACTGGTATTGCGGATGGAAGTGCCAGTTTTGATCAAAGTGAGGTTCTGTTAACTCTTTTACGATGAATGAAGCCGCAATTGGTTCAAGGTCTTTGCGAAGGGGCTGTTTCATTCAATTGCTGATTTTTAACGCAAATAACGATTAATTTTCATTATACGAGTAAAAATATAGTCGGTATTCGATAATAAAAGCCAGAATACAAAGTTAACTCCTAATTATATTTGTTTGACTTTTTGCGGAAAGAATATGAATAAGATAGGAATGAACATGTTCGTCTGGACAATGTCTATGGACGAAGACTTGACGGATACATTCAAATTTTTGAAAACAAGCGGCTTCGACTTTGTAGAGATACCGATTAGTGATTCAGGCCCGGCAACTGACAAGTGGGACCGTATAGGCAAGCAGCTTCGTGACCTGGGTCTGAGCGTACAGACCTGCACAATTTGCGGGAAGGAATACAGTCTGATTAGTCCCGATGAGACCGTACGCCGGGCGAGCGTTGCCTATCTCAAATATGTCGTGGATTGCTCCCGGGCGGCTGGGTCTTCGATTCTGATGGGGCCGCTGTATGCTGGTTTCAAAAATTTTACAGGCAAACCCGCAACCGCCGAAGAGTGGAACTGGTCGGTGGCGGGTATGCGGGAAGTGGCGGAATATGCCCAAACACGGGGGGTAACCTTAGCCATCGAATACCTCAATCGGTTTGAAATTTACCTGCTCACCTGCGCTGATGATGTGGTGCGTTATGTTGAGGCCGTCAATCACCCGAATTGCCGCGTTGCTTTCGACACATTCCACGCTAACATGGAGGAGAAAAGTGTCGGAGAAGCCTTACGGAAGTGTGCGCCTTATCTGGTTCATGTGCAGATTTCGGAAAATGATCGGTCTACACCCGGAAAGGGGCACATCAATTTCGACGAGGTATTTACGGTGTTGCAGGAAATCAAGTATGAAGGCCCGATTGCTATTGAAGCGTTTGGCCCGAACCCGCCTGAACTGGCAGCCGCTACACATATTTTTCGGCCTATGTTCGAGTCGCCTGAGCAACTGGCCGTTGATGGACTAAGCTTTATAAAGAGTGAAACAATGAAAGAGCGAAAGGGTGAAGCGAATCATGCTACCATAGCGGAGCGCATACTTACCGAGTAACATTGCTCTTTTCAGGCGATTTGTTGTCGCTTTCACTCCGTTCCGGTGGCCCGGTTTCACTCATTTACTCTTTTGCTCTTTTTACAATGATTAACATCGCTATCGTAGGTCTCGGATTCGGGGCCGAATTTATTCCAATTTATCAGCGGCACCCGACTACAAACATGTATGCGATTTGCCAGCGAAACGTCGAAAAACTAAATGAAATCGGCGATGCGTATGGCATCGAAAAACGCTACAGCAATTATGACGAACTGCTGGCCGACCCGGCTGTCGATGCGGTACACATCAACTCGCCCATTCCGAACCATGCTGAACAAAGCCTGAAAGCACTGCGGGCCGGAAAGCACGTGGCGTGTACAGTACCTATGGCGACAAGCGTGGAGGATTGCCTTGAAATTGTGAAAGCCTGTAAGGAGTCGGGCAAGAAGTACATGATGATGGAAACGGTGGTCTACAGCCGCGAGTTTCTGTTTGTGAAGGAGTTGTACGAAACGGGTGAACTGGGTAAGGTGCAGTTTCTGAAAGCCAGCCACCAACAGGACATGGATGGGTGGCCTGACTACTGGCCGGGTTTACCACCTATGCATTATGCTACGCACTGCGTTGGCCCCGTAGCGGGTTTGCTTAAACTCGAAGCCGATTATGTATCCTGTTTTGGTTCGGGTACAATTCGGGAGGAGTTGGCGAAAATTCATAACTCGCCGTTTGCGGTGGAGTCGGCGCATATCAAATTCAAAGACAGTGATTTGTCGGCTTATGTTTATCGGTCGCTGTTCGATGTGGCGCGACAATACCGGGAGAGCTTTGAAGTGTATGGGGATAAAAAATCCTTCGAGTGGCAGTTGATTGAAGATGAGCAGCCGGTTATTCATACGGCCAAAAAGCCGGAACCGGAAATTCCGGAAAAAGTAACCGTACCTGATTATGCTCGCCTGTTACCCGCTGAAATCGCTGGATTTACAACCAAAGGGGTGTATGATGCCGATGAGCAGCAACACCTATCGTTTACGCAGGGGGGAGGTCATGGTGGGTCACACCCGCACATGGTACATGAATTTGTGTCAGCCATTGTCGAAGACCGCGATCCGTTTCCAAATGCTGCTCAGTCGGCTAACTGGACGAGTGTCGGTATTCTGGCGCACGAATCGGCTTTACAAGGTGGGAAGCTAATCAAGCTGCCGGACTTTAATGTATAGTGCTGACCGTTTTGGTCGGCTTTGATAAAGCTTATGAAAAAAATACTCACAGCCATTGCGGTAATCGGGGCACTCGCCCAATGTGTCCGCCAATCGGCGACGCAAACAACCAGCCGACAGGAGTTGATGAAGCCGCGTCGGACGGAAATTTTGTTTCTGGGCGACAACGGACATCACCGGCCCATTGAACGCGTGCCTCAATTAATGGCCGCACTAGGCAACAAGGGCATCAACATAACCTATACGGATAAGCTGGAAGACCTGAACGCCGAAAACCTGAACAAGTACGACGGTTTACTGATCTTTGCGAACTGGGATAGTATCGGCAAACCACAGGAAAAAGCCTTGCTGGACTATGTGGCGTCGGGCAAAGGCCTGATTCCGGTTCACTGTGCATCCTACTGCTTCCGAAACTCGTCCGAATACGTTGATAAGGTTGTCGGCGGCCAATTCTGGCGGCATAAAATGGATACCATTCAAACCCATTTTACACAGCCAAACAATTCAATTGTTGCGGGTTTACCTTCGTTCAAAGCCTATGACGAAACCTATCTGCATAGTCATTTACAGGCTGATAATAACGTGTTAGCCGTTCGCGACATCAAAGCCGATCAGTCAACCGACAAGCCGGGGCAGAAAGAAGAACCGTACACCTGGACTCGTCAGTATGGCAAAGGACGGGTGTTCTATACGGCCTATGGCCACGACGAACGTACCTGGAGCCAGCCCGGATTTCAACAGCTGCTGGAGCGTGGTATTTTGTGGGCTGTGGGTGATGACGTTAAAAAGCGGCACGACGACCTAAAGCCACAGGCCTTTACGTACCACGATGCTAACCTTCCTAACTACGAAAAGCGCCCTGGGCCTCAACTAGAGCAGAATCCTCTCTCGCCCGAAGAGTCAATGAAGCATATTCAGGTGCCCGTAGATTTCACGCTCGATCTATTCGCACATGAACCGAATGTGATGCACCCCATTGCGATGGCATGGGATGAACGCGGGCGGCTTTATGCCTTGATCACAAAAGATTACCCCAACGAGCGCAAGCCCGAAGGTGGGTCTGACTATATCGTCATTTGCGAGGACACCGATAAAGATGGGAAGGCCGATAAGTTCACCAACTTCGCCGAGGGGCTGAGCATTCCAACCGGAATGGCCTTTGGTAATGGTGGCCTGTATGTGTCGCAGGCACCGCACATGCTGTTTTTGCAGGATACCAACGGCGATGATAAGGCCGATGTGAAGAAAATTGTCTTTACTGGTTTTGGTACGTATGACACACATGCCGGCCCAAGTAACCTGCACTACGGTTTCGACAACTGGATCTGGGGCAGCGTGGGTTACTCGGGTTTCAAAGGCAAAATCGGTGCCGACAGTGTGAAGTTTTCGCAGGGCTTTTTTCGGTTCAAGCCAGATGGGTCGAAGCTCGAATACATAACCAGCACATCGAACA
>CAXTJJ010000565.1:0-4011 GCA_964244155.1 uncultured Spirosoma sp. | reverse complement strand
CTGTAGCCGCTCGGACGGTTCGACAAAGCCCATGATTTTCCTCGCTTAAAACCGACACGTCGGTTTTCATTTCTTCTCTGATTTCTGCCGCCTGATTTATAGCCGGCCTGCGACTTACCTGGCGAACCGGGTTGTCGTCCTTGTTTTTTACACCATTTGTAGGCGGTCACTAGCTTGAGGGCTATGGCTTATCTTTTGTGTCAATGACCAAATTCTTTCGGTTATTCCTGGCCGCACTGCGTGGTTCGGAAACTAATTTTACAACCGGCAGCATCGACCGGGCTATCTTCCTGTTATCGGTTCCGATGATTCTGGAGATGGTTATGGAGTCGCTATTTGCTGTTGTCGACGTGTTTTTTGTCGCCAAGATCGGGACAGAAGCCATCGCTACTGTAGGCCTGACGGAATCGGTCCTGACCATCGTTTATTCCATTGCCATTGGCCTCAGCACAGCGGCAACGGCCCTGGTATCCCGCCGAATTGGCGAAGATAACCACCGCGGAGCAGCGACCGTAGTTGGGCAGGTCATTCTCGTATCTGTAACACTGGGTCTGCTCATGGGCGTAGTCGGCGTTGTATTTGCCGAAGACATCCTGCGGCTCATGGGTAGCGATGAGAAGCTGATTCAAAACGGCGCAGGGTTTACCCGCATGATTTTTGCCAGTGCTCCCGCCATCATGCTGCTCTATACCCTGAGTGGCAGTCTGCGCGGCTCAGGCGATGCCTCGGTAGCCATGCGGTCGCTTTGGCTGGCCAACGGGTTTAACATCGTGCTCTGTCCAGTGTTTATTTTCGGACTGGGCCCTTTCCCCGAACTTGGCGTTTTGGGGTCGGCGGTGGCGACGACCATTGGCCGAACGATAGGCGTTTTGTACCAGCTCAATGCCCTGACGCGGGTGAAGGGTGCCATACATGTGCTTCGTTCGGACGTAATAGCCGATACGGGTCTGATCCGCAATCTGCTGACGCTGGCCATTGGAGGCACCAGTCAGTTTCTGGTAGGGTCGGCGAGCTGGATATTCCTGACGCGCATTCTGTCGACGTTTGGTAGCGATGTGGTGGCGGGTTATACCATTGCCATCCGCATTATTGTGTTTACGATTCTGCCCTCTTGGGGCCTTGCCAATGCAGCGGCCACGCTGGTTGGGCAGAACCTGGGGGCCAATCAGCCCGAACGTGCCGAAACCTCCGCCTGGCGGGCGGCTTTCTGCAACATGCTCTTTTTAGCGGCCGTTGGCATTGGTTTCTTTTTGGGAGCCGCGCCTATTGTCGGCTTATTCGACAACAACGCCCGTGTGGTAACTATTGCCGTCGAATGCCTGCGGGTATTCTGCCTCGGTTACCTGTTTATGGCGTATGGTATGGTATTAAGCCAATCGCTCAACGGCGCGGGCGATACCCGTACCCCAACAATCATTAACATTGTCTGTTTTTGGATTGTTGAAATTCCGTTGGCGTATACGCTGGCGCACGTGCTGAACTGGGGCCCGCCGGGCGTCTTCTGGTCGGTAGCGATCAGCGAAACGCTACTCGCAGGAATTACTGTCCTGGTTTTCCGCCGGGGACGATGGAAAGCGATTCAGGTTTAATTTTCCGACAGCATTACAGCCGGGCCAACGTTCGGATTAACAGGATATGTCTCGGTTAAAAATCCTGTTAATCCTGTCCAAAAAATTGAACCCATCTTACGTCTGTTTCAGCACCTTCAATGCCGAAACTTTTACCGAATAGGACCCGTTATTATTTACCGGCTTATCGCTTTTTTACGCAGAATTTAGTTTATCATTTGCATACGATAAGCCTTTGACATCCCTTACGAAATTACATGATCGATACACATAAACCACCCGAAACCGCTGTATTGGTCGCGCTGATTACACAAAAACAAACGGCCGACCAAACGAAAGATTACCTCGACGAGCTAGCTTTTCTGGCCGAAACGTCGGGGGTTAAAACGATTAAATCGTTCACCCAGAAACTCGAGCATCCTGATAACCGGACGTTTGTGGGTAAAGGTAAGCTGGAAGAGATCCAGACATTCATTCTTGACAACCCGGTGGATTGTGTCATTTTCGATGATGACCTGACCCCGTCGCAGGTGCGGAATCTGGAAGATAGCTTCAAGGATATAAAAGTACTCGACCGTAGTTTGCTCATCCTGAATATCTTCTCGATGCGGGCTCAAACTGCCCAATCGCGGGTACAGGTCGAATTGGCGCAATACCAGTACATGTATCCTCGCCTGACCCGCCTTTGGAGCCACTTGACCAGTCAGAAAGGTGGTGTCGGGATGCGCGGCCCTGGAGAAAAAGAACTTGAAACCGACCGCCGAATCGTAAAAGATCGGATTTCGTTTTTGAAGGAAAAGCTCGCCAAGATCGATAAGCAAAGCGTGACCCGCCGGAAAGAACGTGATCGTCTGGTGCGTGTAGCGCTGGTGGGATACACCAACGTTGGCAAGTCGACGCTAATGCGCACGTTAGCCAAAACGGACGTGTTTGCCGAAAATAAACTATTTGCTACAGTCGATTCAACGGTTCGTAAAGTGACACTCGGCAACATTCCGTTCCTGCTGACCGACACCGTTGGCTTTATTCGTAAACTGCCAACCATGCTGATTGAGTCGTTTAAGTCGACGCTCGATGAGGTTCGGGAAGCTGATATTCTGGTTCACGTCGTCGACGTATCGCACCCCAATTTTGAGGAGCAGATCGAAGTCGTCAACGCGACGCTGGCTGATATCAAGGCTGCCGATAAGCCAATGATACTGGTGTTTAACAAGATGGACCGGTTTTCACCCAAAGCGTCCTGGACCGAAAAAGTCGAACTACCGGAAGAGGACGAAGTGTTCAATGGTGGAGAAGAAGTAATGATCCCGATTGCCGTCCAACGAAAAACGGCACTGGAGTACCTCAAGAAAACGTATCTGGCTCAAAAAGCAGATTACGTGGCATTTATCTCCGCTGAAACCGGCGAAAACGTCGGCGAACTACGCGAACTGCTTTATGATCTGGTAAAAGAGAAACATTACTTCATTTATCCCAACTGGGTTAGCATTCCCCTCGCCGAATCGGCAGAGGAGTTTGGCGACGGTTTGGCTGATTGATGGTTTTTCAGCAATTTTGCACCGTTTTAAACCTATAAGGTCGTTGCGACCTTATAGGTTTTCATTTTGGTCCCGTAGTTCAACGGATAGAATAAGCGTTTCCTAAACGCTTGATATGGGTTCGATTCCCGTCGGGACTACTAAGAATAATCTACCATCTGTCGGTTGTTACAATGTAACTGTTGCAGTGGTGCCGTTTCCATAGAGACTGGCAAGGGTAAACTGACCGTGATTAAGCTGAACCAATTCCCGACAGATAATTAGTCCCAGCCCTGTTCCTTTCTCACCAACTGTACCACGACCTGATAGATACTGCCCAATGGGTAATCTTCGGGATTCCAGGTCCATGCCAATCCCCGAATCCTGAACTGTCAGGACACTTTTGCCGTCTTTGTGATCTGTAGTCAGGCAAATCATGCCTCCGGCAGGTGTAAACTTGATGGCATTGTGAAGCAGGTTACGCACAACAATATGTAATTGATGTTCATCAGCGTTGACTGGTGCCGCCTGAAAATTGGTGGCCATGGTGAGTTGCTTGGCGTCTAACTCGGTTTTGAACAAGAGTTGAACAGCTTGAGCAATATCGGCTAGATTAAATGAGGTAGGGCGGTTCTTTATACCTTCGCGTTGGAGCATAGCCCAGTGGAGCAGGTTATCCAAGGTAAGATAGACCCGATCGACTGACTGCACCAGTTGGCCAATTCGCTGGATGAGCTGAGTGGGCGAAATGTACCCTTCCTGCACGCCCGTAAGTTGGCTTTTAAGACTAGCGACAGGACTGCGCAGATCGTGGCCAATTATGGCAAAGAGCTTATCTTTGGCCTGGTTCGATGCCTGAAGCTGTTCAGCTTTATTCTGAATGTCAGCTTTCTGAGCGGCCAACAACCGGCTGATTGCCTGCTCTC
>CAXTJJ010000564.1:0-4020 GCA_964244155.1 uncultured Spirosoma sp. | reverse complement strand
TGCCAATTGGCTCAACATTCAGGTGGAAAGGCAATGTAATGAAACTCAGCTGCGGCCCTAACTGAAACTTGTCGGACCGAATAAGGCTGTAGGAACCACCGAGTTTAACATATTAAAAGTCCGCTCTGGCCTTATAGGTCCCGTTCGTAACACTTGATGCGAGTGATATACCGGCTTCGCTTTGAAATGACAGTGATTTGTTGGGTCGTGAAAACTGCGAAGCCACGCTAAAAACGGGCATCTGCGAGGACAGATTGGTATAACCAGCCTGTTGTAACGCCTGGTTCAGTTCACCTAACCTCACACCCTGCATCCCAAGCCGGTAGGTCGTGACAGCGTCGTAGTTACTCCAGCGGGAGCCTGATCGCTGTGCCAGAGCTGGATTTAATAAAGCGATAAGGATTACTATTTTCAGGGAAAGGTTTAGCGTTTTCATACGACGTAGAGATGTTTGTATTGTAAAGCTAAACGTCTGACAATCGGGTTGTATAGGGTAGGGTAAATTTAATTTATTTTAAGTGAGTCAGCTGCCGTTGAGGCAAAGTCCCGGCAGCCCTCAATGACAGAGAGGTATAAAAAACAGAGCGTGGTGACTATCGAAAACAGGAGCAGTAACGCTACAGATTCTTTATGAATTCTTCGAGGGCGTTCAAGTGATCAGTAAACGCCTGCTGGCCGGTGCTTGTGGCCGAGTAGGTTGTATTGGGTTTCCGCCCGACAAATTGCTTCTGCACAACTACATAGCCCGACTCCTCCAGCGCACGCAGGTGCGTAGCCAGATTACCATCTGTCAGACCGAGTAGTTCCTTAAGCGCGTTGAAACTCATTAACTCATTGACCATCAATACCGACATGATACTTAGCCGCGCTTTGCTTTCAAAGGCTTTGTTAAATTGAGCCAGCAGGTCGTTCTTCATGCGGTAGTACGTTCGTATTTGTAATACATGGCTAAACCATATATAATGTGTAAAAGACCAAACCCAATTGACCAGGTCAGCAAGTTATAACCCGGCCAGAAGAGAGATAGTAACCCCAGTCCGATTTCGCAATAGGCCAGCGATTCAACATCACGTACTGTGTATTTGCTGCCATTAAGGAGCGCTAGTCCGTAAAAAATCAGGGTTACCGGAAAGGCCAGCCAAATTAGGTTATACTGCAATAGCGCAAGGCAAAATACACCCCCGGTGGCGAGTGGAACAGTCATCGCCCAAAGTAGTCGCTGGGAAGATGTGTTCCAAACGGTTTGCCCTTGTCGACGGGTTTTTCGAATGGTGAAGTAACTCCCGGATAGTAGAGCCAGCAACAATACAAGTATAGCTACAGTAACCAAAAACTGCCTGATGTCCTGATGGTTCTTGCCAGCGTAAGAGCCTTGTGAATTGGTGTACAGCGCCGTAAAAAAGCCTGTCTGCAAACGGATGGAAACGATAATAGCACCTGCCAGGGCAATAACGCCCGCCGACACACCCGACAGGCCACTCAGGGAGAGAAATTTGGAAGAACGTTCCATCAGGCTACGGATTTCCGTCAGCGTTTGCAGATGTTCGCGCGATTCATGCATGATTAAAGAAAAAAGTTTAAAAAGCTAAAGAGGGGTAAAGGGTACGTTTTGCCCAGAAAGGGCAAAAAAGTAAAACATTATTATTGAATCAGTACGTCCAGCAAATGTCCACCCAGTAGTATAAGTCCGACAATAACGGCTACAATGGTCAGGATCAGGACAGCACCCGACGAAAGATCTTTTATGGCTTTGATTTGGGGGTGCAAACCGGGCGAGACAAAATCGCACAGTTTTTCGATAGCGGTATTGAACGCTTCGGCTGCCCAGACCAGTCCAATTTGTGTCAGGATGATAGCCCATTCGACACGGTTCAGGTTCAGCCAGAAACCGGCTCCAATAACCAGAATTGCTACCAGCAGGTGTACTTTGGCATTGTTCTCAAACCGAAACAAATCGACAATACCCTGTCCGGCAAACCGAAAACTACGCAGGACTTTAGGGAAATCAATCATCTGGCAAATCTATTGCTAAAACTGGTATACTTGATTGAGCTGCAAAAAGAGCAGGCCTATTAGCGATAGGTTTATGGTACGCAGCTGGTCGGTCATGTTGCGAAAATCAACGGTTAGTGGGTTCGTCTTTCTCATACTCAATATACCAGTAAAATGCGACGTACATCAGGAACAGTACAAGGCCGTAAGCAATGGTCAACTTCAGACTCAGGTGGTCGTGGTAGGCGCGGGTAATGGCCAGTGTTAATGCCGAGGGGCTTGTGAGCACATCCCAACTGTTCCATCGGCCAACCCGCCCCAGGTAAATGCCAAAACCCGAGAGCAACTGGCTGCTGAAAATCAATACCCAGGTCAGTACGTTACCCGCTAGTGGCCGAATCATTCGATGGACAATAAGAATGGAGTATAAGCCCAACAGCAAACCTGTCAGCGCAAACACAAACAGCGACATTGTGTCGAACCAGAGCAAGGGCTGGCTAACGTGCTGAATGTGGAACAGGTCGGTAATGATATACGGAGCGTTGGGTAGAAATGTAAGCCATGTTGCCAAGCCACCTGCCAATAGCCACTGATTCTTGAAACCCGACTGTCGTAAATCGCGAAGCACCAGTACGACACCTAACGGAAACCAGGCCAGAAACAGGTTCCAGGTGAGCATAATGAAGAACCACCAGTTACCAGTCAATAAGCCTCGCGCGGTAACCAGACTAAGGCCGATCATGGTCAGCAGCGCCAACGCCCGAATGCCTTTGCCAGGGCGCGCATCCCGTGGAGAAATCATACCAGCGTGATAAGGAGAGGTAGCTATTGTTTTCATTGCGTAAAGTACTTTGTTAGACAAAGTAAACGAAATAAAGAATCACTGGTGGCAAGAGCAGCAAAAATATTTTTAGTAGCTCAGGATGGATTCGATTTCCGAACGGGTTTCCCGCACGCTCTGGACTGGCTTAACGAGTCGGCGAAACGCTTTTTTAGTATATTTACTAAAAAACGACAAGGGCGATGGTAGCGGTCGAAAATCTGTCAGAATACCTTTTAGAGCAAATCAAGACGCATGATGTGGTACGTGTACCGGCTTCTGAAGCTGAATACCTGGATATTGCCCCCGGATTTCCGGGAAAGATAGAATACCACAACGGTGAAATTATAGCAATGAATTTAGCGAGTTTTATTCACGAAATGCTGGTCACGAGCATTGGGCGGATTCTGAGTAATTTTTATTACGACAAAGATTTTCTTGTTTCCAGTAGTAATGCAGGTCTTCAAATCCCGCGTCGAGATGGCGGCTACTATCAACCTGATTTAATGGTCATTCAGGATCAACCCATCTTCAAGCAGGGTTCAAACTGCATTATCACAAATCCGTACCTCCTTGTTGAAATACTATCGCCCGCTACCGGGAAATACGATATAGAACACAAACTTGAATACTATAAAGAGCTACCCGGCCTAAACTACATTGTTTACGTAGCGCAGAGCCATCCCTACCTGACCGTTTACGAGCGTACGGCCCAACCCAACGTTTGGCTGAATACGGATTGCAAAACACTCGATGACACGGCCATATCGGGCGATTTGCGTTTACCGCTGCGTGAGGTTTATCACAAAATCCAGTTCCCCTCAAGCCTATAAGGTGTTAAAATCGTACCGGTGCGATAGTGAACCGGCTTATAGGTCTTATACGAATGAAGCAATTTCAAGAATTATCTCCCCGCCGTCAGGAACAACTGATGGCCTTTGACCGACTCCTGACCATCATGGATGAGTTGCGCGAACAGTGCCCCTGGGATCGCAAACAAACTCTGGAAAGTCTGCGCCACCTCACCATCGAAGAAACCTACGAACTCTCCGACGCCATCCTGGAAAAGGATTTGCCCGAGATTCGTAAGGAGCTGGGCGATATTCAGTTACACCTGGTTTTCTATGCCAAAATTGCCTCGGAGACCGGCCGCTTCGATATGGCTGACGTATTGAACGGAGTTTGCGATAAACTCATCAGTCGCCACC
>CAXTJJ010000563.1:0-4024 GCA_964244155.1 uncultured Spirosoma sp. | reverse complement strand
TGGGGCAGATACATACCAACTTTTCGGTGCCACCCGATGCCTACCCTAAACTGGTTGGGCCTATGATGAGCGTGCTGAAAAAGTACATTCCTGATTTTACGGCCGAACAGGAGCATGCCTGGGGAATCCTGCTGACTCGCGTAACCAACGTACTCCGCCAGCCTATGATCAACCAGCAACGGATACTGGCGCAGGCGAAAGACTACATTGATCAGATTGGACAGGAGCTAGCCTGGGATGCTGTCGATTGCGACCGTCGCTGGGACGAAATCAAACGGGAGATTCAGGCCACCGGATGCTATACACATACCTACGAGGAACTGGCTTACGGCGCTCAGCTAGCCTGGCGTAACTCGGCCAAATGCATTGGGCGAATTTCCTGGCGGAATATGATTGTCAGGGATTTACGTCACGTCACCGATCCGGATGAGATGTTTCGTGAATGTGCTGAACACCTGCGCATGGCCACGAATGGGGGCAATGTGCAAATTGTCATGAACGTGTTTCGTCCGAAAAAACCCATGGAACGCTGGGGGCCTCGCATCTGGAACGCACAATATATTCGCTTTGCGGCTTATGAGCTGGAAGATGGTTCGGTGCTGGGCGACAGGGCCAATCTGGCCTTAACCAAAACCCTTATTCGGCAGGGATGGACCCCTCCAGCTCAAAAAACAGCCTACGATACATTGCCGCTGGTGATCGACGTGCCCGGTCAGGCACCAAAGATGTACTCCTTCAGCGACGATGATGTACTGAAAGTGCCCATTGACCATCCGGCTTACCCGGCTTTTGGAGCACTTGACCTGAAGTGGTGCGCTGTACCAGCCATCGCCAATTTCAAGATGGAGATCGGTGGTATTCAGTATGGTTGCATTCCGTTCAATGGCTGGTTTATGGAAACCGAAATTGCCCGGAATCTTTGGGAAGATGGCCGCTACGAGAAAGCCAGAGACATTGCCGGAGCCATTGGGTTGGATACGTCCAGCGAACAAACGCTGTGGCGCGACCGGGCGTTTCTGGAATTGAACGCAGCTGTATTGCACTCGTTTTCCAAAGCCCGAGTGACACTGGTCGATCACCAGACGGCGGCCCGCCAGTTTCTTACGCACGACTTGCGCGAGAAGCGAGCCGGTCGCGAGTGTCCGGCCCAATGGTCGTGGGTAGTACCCTCGGCGGGGGGGAGTGTAACGCCCGTCTGGCACCACGAAATGCGCGATTTCTTCCTTAGCCCCAGCTACCACTATGCCGCCGATAGGTGGGTAGTGATTTACGATGAACTGATGGCCGAAGGTGAAGCGGCTGGTGGTGAACTGATGGGCACCCGAACCCATGTTGAAGCGCATCGGCCCGACCGAACCATCACACCGGAGCAGCGGCCCCGGCGTGTTCTTATTCTGTATGGTTCAGAAACAGGCACCGCCGAAAGCTATGCCCGAAAAACAGCGCGACGGCTAAACCGGTATCAGCCCCGCGTGATGGCCCTCGACGAATATGATGTGTCGCACCTAAGTCAGGAAGATTTGCTGCTGGTGGTTACGTCGACCTTTCGGGATGGCGATTTGCCGGGGAATGCGCAGAAGTTTCAGGCCCGGATTCTGGCACAGCCGCCGGGTGCTTTCCGGGGCTTCAATTTTTCGGTGATGGCGCTGGGGAGTACCATTTATCCGCATTTCTGCGCCGGAGGAGCAACGCTGGACCGTGAGTTGGCGCGTGTGGGTGGTCACCGGGTTATTACAATACACAAGGGCGATGAGATTAAAGGACAGGCCGATACATTTCGCCAATGGCTCGACCTCGTGGCCCGCTTATTGGGCGAAGACCCTACCAGTGCCGATTTATCGACTACCGCCAACGCCCGGCTAACGGTTTCATTTTTAGCTGCGGGGCAGGTGCCAGCAACGGCCGACAAAGTACGTCAGCAAACGTTACCGGGTGTTGTAGTTCCGGTTGTTGAAAATCGGGAGTTGCTGAAAGAGGTTATTATCGGAAGCCGCTCGACGCGCTTTATTTCGCTGGATATTAGCGGCACCGATCAGGCCTACGAAACCGGCGACCATGTAGCGATTTATCCGCATAACCCGGCCGATCTGGTACACCGTCTGGCCGCCCGCCTGGGCGTTGACCCGGATGCCTGGTTCACGACCTCGCTGGTCGATAGGCAGGGGCGCACGGTTCAGGGCGACCATGCTTACCCAGAGCCTGTTCGGGTAGGGCAGGTACTGGCCGAAGATCTTGACCTGGCCATTCGGGAACCCTACGACGAGTTGCTGGGTGCGCTCCTGAAATCGGTCGAATCGCCAATTGAAAAAGAACGACTGGAGGCTTGGCTGGATATACTGAACGGACAGAGCAGTAATGACGCCTGCATGGCCCTGAAGAAGCACCTGGCCGATACCTTTCCTACCGTTGTCGACCTGATAGACATTTTTCCGTCGGCACGCTTGTCGTTTGCGCAGCTTATTGATTTATTGCCCAAACAGAAGCCGCGCTTTTATTCGATTTCATCCAGCTCATTAGTACACCCGAAGCAAATTCACCTTATGGTGGGCGTGGTTCAGGTAACGACCGATGCGGGTAAAGTAATTTTGGGTCTATGTTCCAATTATCTGGCCGGGCTAGGGGTAGGGGCTACCGTGCGGATCGGCATCCGTCCGTCTACTTTCCGTCCTCCTGTCGATCCACACGCGCCAATGCTGATGGTTGGAGCGGGTACGGGTCTGTCGCCATTGCTTGGTTTCCTGCATCATCGTGAGGTCCAGCTCCGGGCCTTGCATAGAGATACTCATCATCTGGTGACCGGTTACGAGAGCATTACGCCATTACCTGCGCATATTGGTCATGCACGGCTGTTCTTCGGCTGTCGAAATTTAAACGATTACCTGTATCAGCAGGAGCTGGAAACCTGGCACGAAGCCGGTGTGCTGACGCATCTGGATGTAGCTTTCTCCCGGCTCGATGAGGAGAAGATATACGTGCAGGATCTCATAGGGCAGCGAAGCGATGGCTTATGGGAGGTACTGTCTCAGCCTGATTGCCATTATTACATCTGCGGAGATGCCCAGATGGCTGATAGTGTGTTTGAGGTCCTGATGACCATTGCAAAAACAAAGGGCGGCCTGTCTCATGCCGAAGCGGTCAATTTTTTCCGGCAAATGCAGTCTGAGAATCGGTTCGTAATGGACGTGTGGGGCGTATTACACAATGCCCAGAAATCCCTTACCGATTTACAGGAAACGAAATACACTCAGGGTGAACGCTGGCTGGAGCGGGTGTCGGTGTAAGGGGATTTTTTATCAAAGTGGTAAGTAATTAGCAAAATTTATTTAACCACAGAGGCACAAAGTACACAGAGGTGCCCAACGAGGTAGGGTGTACCCCAACCTCTGTGCACTTTGTGCCTCTGTGGTTAATCTCTTTTTTGATCAGTATAACAGACAACTAATCCATTTCCGGCGAATAGCCGTATTTCTCCTTGCGGATCTGAATCCATTCCTTAACGGTTCCGCCCTTCGTAAAGTGATCGTCTTCGTCCTGAATTTCCTGGTCCCATTCGTAATCGACCGCAAACCGACCCTGAGCCGATAAAGTCATCTGTAGGCTGTTGGCAGGTGGATTTCCTTCTTCGGCCCGGTTGGTGAACAAAGCCGGGAGGACCTCAATCACTTCATCCGGAAATTCGGTCGATAACACCTGAGCTTCACCCGACGCATCCAGGTAGGTGCCTTCGCATTCGGCTTCGTTGCTCGATGCCAGGTAACGGATAGTAAGTTCAGCGATGGTCCAGGGTTCTGTTATCACCTCATTGACAGCCGTTGCCAGTAATTCGTAAATCGTTTCGGTTCTCATTGGTTTTGTTGGTGTGCTGCCTAGTCAAGACCGGCCCTTTCAGTCATTCCGCATCGTCTATTGACCGGCTCATACACATGCCTGTTTGGGTAACACACGTTTGGCCTAAAGTATTCGATTGTGTCCAGCCCAGACAGGGTTTTCTTATAAAAAGTGGATTCATCCGCGATCCATTTTT
>CAXTJJ010000562.1:0-4024 GCA_964244155.1 uncultured Spirosoma sp. | reverse complement strand
GGTTAGACGAGACTTGAGAAGCGTTTCTGTTCCCTGCAGTAACGGAAGGCTTTGGCTTGCCCGTAGCCGAAGCCATGACGTTTGGCAAGCCCGTCTTCATCTCCGACCTGACAAGTCTGCCCGAAGTTGGTGGGAAAGAAGCGTATTATTTCGAGAATTTTGAACCTGAAAGTATGGCCAAAGTGCTCCATGATGGGCTCCATGATTTTGGTCAGAATCCGTTGCGTCAGGAACGACTACGCAAACGGGCTGCCGGATTCAGCTGGCCAAGTGTGGCGGGGGAATACTGGAAATTGTATGAGACATTACGCTGATTAGATATATGGAAAAAGACTATCAATGCCTCCAGGTTTCGGAAGCTGAACCGAAGCAGTTTAAACTGGCGATTACCACAAAGCGTATCGACGAATTGCCCGCGGGCGATGTCCTGATTCGGGTTCTTTATTCGTCTTTGAATTATAAAGACGCGTTGTCGGCCTCGGGAAATAGGGGTGTGACCCGCCAGTATCCGCACACGCCCGGCATTGATGCTGCGGGTGTTGTAGAAGCGTCGACGGATAACAGATGGAAAATCGGCGATCAGGTCATCGTCACGGGTTTCGATCTGGGGATGAATACAAGTGGTGGCTTTTCGCAATACATACGGGTTCCGGGCAGTTGGGTCGTGAAATGTCCCGATGGCATGACGCTGCGGGAAAGTATGATCTACGGAACAGCGGGATTTACGGCGGGCTTATCGGTAGCTGCCCTCCTCAAAAGTGGGGTGTCACCGGATCAGGGTCCGATTGTGGTAACGGGCGCAACCGGTGGTGTTGGGTCAATGGCCGTAGCCATATTAGCCCATTTAGGGTATACGGTGAGCGCGGTGAGTTCGAAAGAGTCATCCACCGACTTTCTTACATCACTAGGGGCCACCGAACGTATTGCCCGCGCCGATATGGAAGATCATACGGGCAAGGTTTTGCTGAAGCAACGCTTTGCGGGTGCTGTCGACACCGTTGGCGGTCTTGTTCTGGCTACGGTCCTGAAAAGCCTTCAATACGGTGGCGTGGCTACGTGCTGCGGCATGGTGAACGGGGGCGAATTGCCGACAACCGTGTTCCCGTTTATTCTGCGTGGGGTTCAGCTTTTAGGGATTGACTCGGTCGAGTTTCCAATTGATCAGCGGGCTGCCCTCTGGCAGTTGCTGGCTACCGATTGGCAACCGGCCGAACTGGAAAGTCTGGTGCAGGAAATAGGCTTACCGGAAGTGTCTGATGCCATTCAAACCATACTGCAAGGGAAAATGCAGGGGCGAGTGGTGGTGAAGATTGACCAATAGTCAGGAATAGAATTTTCGAAAAGTCTATCAAAAATTTTCAACCACAGAGGCACAAAGAGCACAGAGGTCTATTAGGGACACTTTCTACCCTAATAGACCTCTGTGCTCTTTGTGCCTCTGTGGTTGAAAATTTTTGATAGATTAGTCTTAAAAAGAGCTACGCGTAAATTGATGTTACATCGAAGCAATACATTATTCATATAACATGGTATTGGGAGTATCAGAAAGCCTAATTAACATGAGTTAAGCAATTCATCGGCTTGGGAAAACCTCGTACAACGACTCATACATAATGTTGCCGGTTCGCAGATACAAACCTGTTGCCACCAAGTATAGCGAAATCAACAGAGGTTGAACTGGATAGGGAAGGAGGTGCGGATTGCTGGGCGGAGGTGAGCATGGGGGTTAGGCGATTTTGGCGTTTCGCTTCTTATTATATTGGTCAAATAATAATTCCGTTGTTGCCAATTCAAATGCGAGAAATGCGGTAATAAGTAAAGCTGTAGGCAACGGATACGCTGGTATCAGTTGGTCAAGTGGTAGAACCATATTGATGTAAAATCCAACCATTAAAACGGCCGTAAAACCTTGCATTGACATAATAATAGTCTGATTATAGCTCTGTTTAATGTGGCCTCGATAAGGATTTGTTAACTGAATGAAGTTCAGAATATAACTTAGAACTAAAGCACTCAAGATGCCCACAATCAGCCAGTTGTGCCATAAGAAGACAAAGTTGAAAGTTGATTTAATGCGGATAAAAGTATAAATGGTAATGAATAGTAATAGCGTAAACTTCATTCGAGGTAGCCGGAAATAGCTCTTGAATAAATCTCTTACGATTCGGCCATTATTTTTTGTCTGGCTTACATGAAAGTCCTCTTCCATCTTCAACAGGCCCTTCCGCCCGCCAAATCCTGCATGAATTTCCCGAACGGCTACATCGAAGGGCATACCCTGCGCCAGCCGGTCACTAATGCCGTTGATATAATGGTCGGTGAGTTCGGTAATCAGGTCTTCATTGAGCAACCAGTTTTCTTTGCGTAGGTGCTGGTCAATGGCGGAAAGTTGGGTGGGGGTTAAGCTCATCAGGATAGATAAGTAAGCGTTCCGTTAGCCGATTTGGCGTAACGTATAATCAAATTCAATTGAACCAAACTCAGAAACAGGGTAATACAGGAAAGAAGGAGGAATATAACCTGTTCAGTTGAATTCATGGGTATATCTTTAGGTGTCATCCATCCAAAATAAACGAACAGGCTTGGGTAAAGCGATATCGACAATGTTCCTAAACACTTGGATACTAAAGTAAAGCCTTCCATTGACCAGGCCATTGGGCGTTGGTGCCGCATAAATTGCCAAAGATGCTTTCCGGTTAGCGTGATGATGGACAGAAACGGGATAGCGGTAATGACCAAAATAGTGTACGTGATAGCCAGCATATTCGGTGCCAGTTGTACAAGGGTGTAGAGCATCCAGACTACCGTTAAAGTTAGGGGTAAGTTTGGCCAGCGGACACTGCGGGATAAATACTGTCGGAGGTTCTGATTGTACTGTTGGTTCGAAGCTTTATTCCTTTGTGTTTGTATAAAAGTTAATCCTTTACGACCACCAAACTGTCGACCTACGTCAATTAGTGCCTCATCGAAATGCATCTGATTTGCCATTTTAGCGTCAATGGCATTGATAAAGTGATCGATGAGTTCGTCATGAACTTCCTCGTAAATAATTCCGGATTTTTTCAAATAACGGCTGATGGCGGTGAGTTGGGTGGGGGAGAGCATGGAGGTTATTAGGTCAGTTTGTAGTGAAACTGTTCGCGGGTTAGTTGAACCAGACTAGCTACGAACAAGGCAAACACAATGCAGAAAGTTGTCATGGCAGCGGAGTGGGCCGGTATATACATGAAGAGGTAGGACTTTATAATGGCCAAATGCTGTTTTTCAGTTTTTGCAGTATGCTTTTTTCATAAGTGGTCTGAATCGTTTTCAGGCCTGTTTCCAAATCCAACTCAGCCCACGCCCATTTACTAGCCTCATCAAACGACATGCCGGTTTCCATTTTTTGCTCCGTTAGGCTGGCGTAATGGTCGAGGAGTTCATCGACTACATCATCGTACTTGATATGCGCCAACTCGACCAGATCGTAGCGCAGGCTTTTCAGTTGAAAGGGAGTCAGGGCCATATCAAAGGCTCGGTTTGAGTTTCAGGACCAGATTCAGGTTCTCCAGAAAAGCGGCCAGTTCGGCAATGCGCCCGGCGGCTTCGGTGTGGCCGGTTTTGGTGAGCGAGTAATATTTGCGGGCACGACCGTCTACCACCTGCGTTTCGGTCGTGAGCAGACCATCGGCTTCGAGTTTGTGCAGGGCCGGGTAAAGGGCACCCTCCGTAATGGTCATTTCACCCGCCGTCAGGTCTTTCACCTTTTGTGTAATCTCGTAGCCGTACATCTTTTCGCGATCTTCGAGCAATCGCAAAATCATGACCGACAGGCTACCTTTCAGTAAAGAGGAGTTGTTTGACGCGTTCATGTACCAAACGTACAAAAGAAATTTATATACCTACAAATCTTAGGTATATAAATTTAAGGAAGCTTTGATAGTTGTATCAGACAGCATCCTGCTGTCTGGCCGTCAGGCAAAAAATGGTCTATTTGCCCCATTTCGACTTGGCTAGTTACGGCAATTTATAGCCTGACGGCCAG
>CAXTJJ010000561.1:0-4038 GCA_964244155.1 uncultured Spirosoma sp. | reverse complement strand
AGTGTGACCTGATTGGGCGCGCCAATCTGATTGATAAAGACGTTGGCAATATCAGTCCCGATTACGTCGCCCATTAGCTCATGGTTACCAATGGCACCCGACCAGAAATAGCCCGGAACGCCATCGTAATATTTTACATCCTTGAAACCAGTGATGTAGAATCCTTCGCCAAAGGAGATCAGACCTGTTTCGGTTTTCAGCGCCGGAGAGGAAGGCTGGTTCGGATTCTTAACGTCCAATTGTTCTTTACAGGACGCCATAAATCCGGAGAATACCAGCGTTAAGGCATATAGTTTTAACTTATTCATACGATCAGTTTTTTTGAGATGGGTTTCCTTAAAATCCAAAGTTTAAAGAAGCCTGGTACGACTTGAAGTTCGGCATCGTGCTGTGATCTGTTCCTCTATCCCAGGCCGAGTTCGACGTTCCTGAGCTGATTTCCGGATCGAAACCGGTGTACTTGGTGAGCGTCCAGAGGTTACGGCCCGAAAGAACCAATTGGAGTCGTTTAACGGCCGGGATCTTGAACGCCTTAGCCAGATCAACACCAATCGAAATGTTTCTCAGACGCAGGAAGGAAGCATCTTCATAGAAATAATCTTTCGTACCGTTGGCTGTACGCTGTGCATACACCCCCCGATAGAAAGCCGTCCAGGCACCCGTTTGGCCATCGATGGTGAATGGGTTCGCGTATTCGCTGTGGATACCATCCCGATACATCCACTCTTTGGTCTGGTTGTAGAGGTGATTGCCGTTGACCCAATCGAACTGAACACCAAAGGTGAGAAAGTTTTTAAACGTCACGTCGTTGATAAACGACATATTGAACTTTGGGTTTGGATCACCAAAACTGAATTTGTCGGCCGTAAAGTAAGGCTGCTTGGTTGTTTTATTCACCACATAGCCATTGCTGGCCAGGGTATACTGCTCCTGGTCTGCCACGGGAATAAACGGCGTACCGCTCGGGCTCAGTTCATCGACGCTATGCAATGATTTGTAGCCGTACAACTGACCAATTTTTTCACCTGCTTTCAGCACATAGTTTGTGCTGCCGGCATTGGATGTAACAACAATCGGCGCATCACCCCGAACGGCCAGTATCTGCGAGCTTTGTTTGCCAAAATTGATCGTTGTATTCCATTTAACGTTGGCCCCCTGATACACCGTCGAGTTCAACGACATCTGGAGTCCATTCGAACCCAGGGTAAAGGCGTTGTCCGTCAGTTTTCCCAGCCCGACAGAAGGAGCCACATCGACCTGATAGATGGCATCTTTTGTTTTCCGATTCCAGTATGTAGCCGATAGGGAAATGGCGTTTAACCAACTGCTTCCTTTGAATAAGCTGAATACCATGTCGGTACCAATTTCCAGTTCTTCCGATACCTCTACACCCAGGGCTGGATTGCTCTGTTGGTTGGCATAGTAGAACGCTGTTGTGTTACCTACCGTTGTTGGCGTAATGGTCACATATCGGTCAAACGGTTGGGGTTGAATACCCGCCTGCCCATAAGCCGCCCGTAGCTTTAACTCAGGCAAAAAGCTGTTTACAGGGCTGTTTTCCCAGAATTTAAGGGCCGACAACCGCAGGTAAGCATCACCACGCGGGAAGGTAAAGGGCTTAGAACCCTGACCAAACGCCGACGAATAATCGCTCCGGAAGCCGCCGGAGACACCCGCGAATTCGCCGATTTCAAACCGTTGGTTCACCAGGTAGCCGTAGGTGATAAATGGCTCCTGGTAATCACGATACACACGCCAGGAGGTTGTGTTGGCCGCATTATAAGGCGTATAGGCCGCAGGTAACCCAATGGCAGCTGTAGTGTATTCTTTCACCTGACTGTTACGCCAGTCAAACAAGGCCTGCGTAGTTGATTTGAGCGGAATATTCAGGTGAAAATCTTCCTTGAAATCAAAAGTAGCCGTAGCCGTAGCCAGGAAGTTCTGGAACACTTTGCTATTCACATACTTGTCTAATTCACCCGTATTTGTGGTATTGTAATTAGAGATATAGTTCGTTGAGCCCTGCGTCAACCAATACTTGTTGTTGGCGTTGTTAGCCTGGTTCGCGTATTCCAGATCACGGTTCTGGGTCTGGAAATTAAGCCCGTATTTCAAATCCAGATCCACATACTTCGGAAACTTGTAATTAAGATTCAAATTCTGGATGATGTCGATCTTGTTATCATTGTTCCGTGTATAGGCCTGTCGATACGATGGGTTCGATGCATTGATCCCGATCGTCTGGTTCATGTTAAGCGGAATAGACCCATCCGTAGTGGTCAGGTCGAAATCAGCTAATGGATACGCATTCAACAAATTGTACAGAATGGTTCGGTCACTGGATTTCAGTGTACTTTTTGTATAGGCCAATTGTGTGATCGAGCGTAGTGTAAGCCCTCTCGCTAATTTTGCGCCAATGTTGGCCGACAGGTTGCTTCGATCCCAGTAACCGTTGTCCCGAATGTTACTTTCCTGATGGCTGTTGGAAGCCGACAGACCAAAGTCAGCATTCGCACTACCGCCGGTAATGGCAACACTATTGTTTATGGTATTGGCTGGCTTAAAGAAGTAAGCAAAGTGATCGTGGTATTGTAGATTAGCATTGTAAGGCTTGTTGTTCGTAGCCGTTGGATCTGTTGAGTTATACTGTACGTTCTCTGAATAAATTCCATTTACTGCATCATACACAATCGGTTTCCCCGACGAACCGATGATATTGTTGCTGGCATCGGTAGCAAAGGCGTGGTACTGTGCTTTGCTAACTCCACCGTTATTTAGATAGGTGTTTACCGCAACGCTCGACGAAAAGTCGATGTTCATCTGCCCATTTTTACCCTTTTTGGTAAACAACTGGATAACACCATTAGCCCCCTGAGCACCATAGATGGTAGCCGCAGCAGCACCCTGAACGACTTCAACACGTTCAATTGAGTTCAGATCAATCGTCTGCAGACTGGTGGCACCCATCTGAATACCATCGATGAGAATCATCGGTTGTGTACCCCGGTTGATTGTATTGATACCCCGAAGCAGAATGTTTACATCAGCACCGGGTGTACCACTCCGGCTGGTAATTTGAGCACCCGGGATTTTACCGATCAGGGCCTGGTCGACAGAAGCGGAAGGCGTTTGTGGCAGGTCTTTTCCAGAAACTGATTCAACCGAAATAGCAATCTTCCGCTTGTCGGTGGCAACACCCACCCCGGTTACGACCACTTCAGCCAGTTGTTTTGTGTCGGATGCCATCCTCACATCCACCACTGAATTTGCACCCAGTTCAACCTCCTTCGTCGACATACCAATGAAGGAGAATATTAACGTGCCTTTTGCAGAGGGAGCCGCAATGGCATACATTCCATTGGCGTCGGTAACCGCTCCTATTGTAGTTCCCTTAACAACTACCGATACTCCGGGAAGCGGATCACCATCTTCGGCAGAAGATACCTTACCCGTAATTTTCCGATCCTGAGCCCAGGCAAAGGCCCAAGTTGAACATACCAACAGGATGCTCAACAGTAAATTTTTCCTCATATACAGATTAGCTTAGATGACTTGGACAAAGGTATATTTTACCCTATCATTTCCAAATTGAAATATTAAAATTATTATAGTTTTCTTAGAATTAAAATCTTTAATATTTTAATAGTATAATTGGCATTAGTAGCCTATATTATTATTTTATCTGCCATTAATTGCTTTATGTAGAATTTTATAGTTAATATAAGCTACAACTGCTTAGTTAATTATTAAAATATACATTGTACTATCTTACGCCTATATTTAAATAATACAATTTTCTTAAACTTCATAATCGAGTCTACAGCATAACACTATAAGTATTTATACTCAATAAATCCCTATTTTTATGTACCGATCAATAATAAATTTTATTTTAATGTTATTTTAATACAATAATTTGGCTATTCTTTAAAAAGTAAAATATTAGATTGCCTTGTAACCGAATAATAGAATTTTACAATTAGTCTTTCAGGTTGTCACAGACTATATTCATTAATCGTCCTATGCATTTTAACCTTT
>CAXTJJ010000560.1:2507-4039 GCA_964244155.1 uncultured Spirosoma sp. | reverse complement strand
CTTGAAGTAGGGAATACCGGCGACTAAACACACGACCCAAAGAACCACAAACAAAAAGAAAAACAAGCCGACAAAGAAGCACAAAATAAGATACGCATAGCCCGCCAGTATGCTTAAACCCTGCTGGGCAACCACGGCTGCAATGGCGCCCAAAACCCCGTAAGGGGCGAACCCCATAACATAGCTTGTCACTTTAAACATGATGTGTGAGAGGGCATCCAAGGCAGTAATCATGACTTTACCCTTAGGACCAATAGACCCGACGGCAATACCAAAGAAGATACTAAAAACTACAATCTGCAGAATCTCATTGTTGGCCAGTGAGTCGGCAAAACTGGTTGGAAAGATATGCGTAATAAAGGTCTCAAATGACAATTTAGTCGTTTCGATACCTACGTCAGTTCCTTTAGCGGGCAACTTCAACTGCATTACCTCGCCGGGTTTCATAATGTTTACAACCAATAAACCCACTAACAGCGATAAGATCGTGGCGAAGTAAAAGTACCCCAGCGTTTTCAGACCGATACGGCCCACTACTTTAAAATCACCAAGTTTCGCAATGCCTACAACCAGCGTCGCAAAAACCAGAGGCCCAATGATCATCTTGATCAGCCTCAGAAACACCTTGGATAAGATATTTAAATCAGTGCCCGAAAAACCGGAAGTAGTTGCCGGAAAAAAATAACCTATGGCAATACCAATTACCAGGCCTAAAAATATACGCGTCGTTAGATTAGGTAGTTTCATGCAGTACGATCAAAGAAGAACCCTTGTAGGCAAATGTAAAGGAATCTGAGCAGTTCAGAAAGTACGCTTAGAAAGGGATTCCCTGAACGGACAATCAGATTAGCAGCCTTTCTATGAAAACTTACTTGTAGAGTAACTATTATTCGTAAATTCGATAGTCGTAATTCATTATGCAACTTAATGAACAGAATAAGTTTACGGATAGCAAAAATTATGAACTTTGGAACATACGTCTATAAATAGGTTTTCTATACGCAAACTGTACCCACAAAATAGGATATATCAGGTAGTCTGTCAATAAAAATGGTGTTTTGAACGTAATATCATCAATGACAATTGTTCGTTCGGCTGAACCGTCAGCCAAACGTTGAAGCCCATGATGATGCTGCCAGTAGGTCAGAAAAAAAGGAAGTTTTATACCTTTATCAACAAAGTAGATTTCTTCACGGCTGGTTTGCTGATCAATAATACGACTGATCCAATCCTGACGAAAGAAGAGAAAGTTCAATTGCAAATGGACGATATCGCCCCGTAGGCAACCATCAAAGCGAACTACCTTTACCGGTGGAAAAGGTGGACTCAGACGCTCAAAAAGCGTACGATTGAAACCAGCCCAAACGGCTGGGAGTGATTGATCGACTTTGGTTTTAAGAACAATATGCATGGTAGGCGAACAACGAAAAAACTATAAACGAGAAGGCATTAATTTTTGGTGGCATAACCCTTATACGTCCATAAGCAGTAACGGGCTACAAAGGGCTTATTCACCTTATCAACGTCTACGC
>CAXTJJ010000560.1:0-2497 GCA_964244155.1 uncultured Spirosoma sp. | reverse complement strand
AGCAAAAAAGTGAAAGATTTACATATGTATAGGCTTAAAGGCCGGGCAGTTTACTGGCTTGTAATTTGGCTATGCAGCTCCCCTTTACTGGCCGAAGATGTGCCTGATCCTGAATACCTTACTGTTCGAAATGGCCTGCCTCAGGGATTTGTCAAATCCCTGATACAGGATAAACGTGGTTTTATCTGGCTAGCTACGCGCGATGGCCTTTGCCGATACGATGGTGTCCACTTTCGCATCTATACACATGACCCGCAGCAAAGCAAATCCCTGTCTTTCAGCAGCATTTACGAAATAAAAGACGATAAGCAGAATAACCTGTGGCTACGCACGGAAAATAATAATATTGATTCGTTCGATCCGGTTACTGAGCAAGCCAAGCACATTTCCAATTCAATCTCGTTTCGACAGGCACTCGCCCGCGACCAGCTTGTTGGTATTCAACCCGACCATGCAGGCAATGTTTGGGTCGCCACACAAACGAACGGCTTTTTTCGGCTGAATGCAAACGGCACCATTTCGCACCACCACTGGGCCATGAAAGGCGATACGGTTCAGCGTACCCTGCATGCCCTGTTGCTCGACCGACATAATCAGGTATGGCTGGCAGCGCGGGATGGCCTCTTCAGATTCGATCCGGAATCAGGACAGTTTGCCGGCTTTCGTCAGGCGCAGGGCTTACCGCAGAATGATGTATATGGCCTGCATGAACGGGCCAACGGCGAATTGATGCTTGGTTTTCCGGGGCGTTTTGCACTTTTTGACTCGCCGAATGGCCGCGTTCGTCAAGTGATTCAATTACCGGGTTCGTCAACTAACATCCCCCTTTTTACCAAAGACTTTCGGGGCGTTGACTACATCAACCAGAGCCGCTATACAGATCAAGCCGGATTAGTATCCTTACTCTTTGAACCCAGTGACCGTACAAGTCTCTCATCAGCAACGTATCAACCTCCTAAATTAGGTCGATTTTCGGCCGTATCAACTTTAGTTGATCGCACAAATGTTCTCTGGATTGGCCTGAATGGCGACGGGGTCATTAAATATGACCTTAACAAGCGTCCGTTCCAAACCTGGCCTTATCGACAAAATTTTCAGACAGACTGGCTAACTCAACAATATGGCGTTCCATTCGATGCCATCCCGACCAGTGTTCGGCAGGAATCGTCGGCCAATATGCGCTATCAGTTCGACCGGCGTAAAAATCTCTGGATCACAACCCCGGAAACCGTTCCTTACCGATACAATACGGCCAGGAAAACATTTGCCCCGGTTAAGCCCAAAGGAATTGAACCACGCTGGTTGACGAACGGCGAATTCCGCTTAACGGCCATGTCGACTGGAGCGCAGGGTGAACTTTGGGGGCTGTTAGGCCCCCACAACCGGGCGGTCGTACGTCATAATCCCGATCAGGAAACCTTTACGGCCTTTCCTCTAACATTGCCACCAAACCACCCGTATGAAATAATGGCTATGGTTGTGGATGGAGGCCGCGTTTATCTGGCAACGAAGAATCATGGCTTGCTGCGCGCCGACTTATCCATAAAACGCCTTATTCATTGGCATAGTGGCGGTACTGACGCACGAACGCTGCCAGGAGACGCCCTCTTGTGTCTGGCTCAGGATCCGCTTCATTATAATTATCTGTGGATCGGCACCTTTGGAGAAGGTTTGTGTCGACTCGATAAGATGACGGGTAAAATCCAGCGGTTTACCGTTGGGCAGGTCCTCTCCAACAACGTAATTTACGCCATTCGAACCGATGGTAATGGTAATTTGTGGCTAAGTACCAACCGCGGTCTTTGCCGATTTGATACCCGCACCAACGAAGCCCGGAACTACATGGCCGATGATGGTTTGCCGGACGAAGAATTCAAACAATTTCATGATGTAGCCCTGCCAGATGGACGACTCATTTTTGGCGGTACGGGTGGGTATACCACGTTCGACCCGCGTAAGGTGAGCGAAGACGTCATAAAGCCGACAGTAGCACTTACGGCATTGCGTATCAACAACCAATTGGTGAATGCCACTACGCCTGGCTCACCCATTCAACAGGATATTAACGAAACGGTAGAGATTGACTTAGATCATCGGCAGAACTTCCTGTCCATTGATTTTGCGGCCCTTGAGTTCAACCAGAGTCATAAAAACCAGTACCGCTATAAACTGGTTGGATTGGACAGAGATTGGGTCTATAGCGGCAATCAGTCCACTGCCACCTACACCAATCTCCCCCCCAACACCTACACCTTCGTTGTCAATGCCTCCAATACGTCGAGCATATGGAGTCCGCATACTCATTCGTTACGCATCATAATTTCTCCTCCGCTCTGGGCAACCTGGTGGGCTTATATGGGCTATGCCTTACTCCTGCTGGGTGCAATCGTTCTGTTTCTTCGAGTACGCATCAATCGTATCCGGTTAACCAGTCGAATGGAGTTGCGAGAACAGGAATCTATTCAGTTGAAGCACCTGGATGAGATCAAATCCAGAT
>CAXTJJ010000559.1:0-4049 GCA_964244155.1 uncultured Spirosoma sp. | reverse complement strand
AAAAAGGCCACGTAATATTGTGTTTTTGTAGCCGTAGGCATTGACCCATCGACTGCCTAAAGTTCCGTTGATGAGATAGCCCAGGAAGAAGAAAAAAGAAATTAAGGTCGTGAATGTGTTTTTCAGACTTCCGGCGTGGGCCAGAAACGTAAAGCGCAAAGGAGCTTGTAGTTGTTCATTTACGGTCGTTAAAAACCCGACAATAAAGTAGATAAATGTAATAGTCGCAAAAGGCAGTAAACTATTGCCGGGCTTAGCACTCATAGATTAACCGGTTAAGGCTGAATAGAGTAACGATTTATTCCAGAATGGATGCCAGTACGGACTTTATGCCGTTGCTTTTAATCCGGTTAGCGAAGGCTGTGTATACCTGACCAAACGTATTTACGGTGGTGAGAGAAATACCCTTAAAGGCCGACATCGCCAGAAAATCAACAGGATCATTGCTGGCAATTCGTTCACTGTCTTCCAGAGTCATCCAGGGTTCGGCTATTTCATAGCTCCCACCTTCGTCGTCGATTCTGCCGTGTAGATAATGCCGGTAAGCTGCGACCAGAAAGGCCATCCGGGTCAGGTCTTTCCCGTCATGGATCATTTTGCCTAAGTTGGGGAGGATATACACCGGGAACTTGGAAATGCCGTCGGCGCAAAGTCGGCTAAGCTGATCGCTGACCGATCGGTTGGCAAACCGTTCGATTAATGTCTGCTTGTACAAGTCCAGATCCGTATCGCCGGGAGCCGGTACATAGGGCGTAATATCAATGTCCATAAAATTACGGAGCAAACGCACCAAGTGCTCGTCATGAAGCGCATCATCCACCTTTCGAAACCCCATCAGGAGCGCCGGATAGGACAGAAGCGTGTGCGACGCATTCAACAGACTCAGCTTCATATTTTCAAAGCCAGTTACATCGTCCGTAAATTCGACGCCGACCCGTTCCCATTCGGGTCTGCCAGCTACGAAATTATCTTCGATTACCCATTGGATAAAATCTTCACAGTATACCGGTACCTGATCGGAAAGGCCACTTTTCTGATTAAGCCAGGCTACATCCTCTGGTCTGGTTACGGGGGTAATCCTGTCCACCATACTGTTTGGAAACGTTACGTTATTACTTATCCATTTGGCTAACTGGGGGTCCTGAGCCTTTATAAAACTCATGAACGCATACTTAGCGGTGTTGCCATTGTGCTGTAGATTGTCGCAGGACAGAATGGTAAGCCCGCCATGACCAGCCGCTTTCCGTTTGCGCAAGCCCTGGGCCACGAATCCGAAAACAGTCGTGGGTTGGTCAGGATGGGTCAGGTCATGCTGCACACGCTCATTCGCCAGCATAAATGTACCCGAAGCCCTGTCTATGTTATAACCGCCTTCTGTAATGGTTAGGGTTATAATTTTTACTGCCTGATCGGCTATTTTATCGGCTACGGCGGTGGGCGTTTCAATTCCCCAGATCAATTCGGTAAGCGCCCCGATGCGGTATACCTCATCATAGCCATTCCGTCCGCAAACGGTCAGCGTATACTCACCCTGTTGCTGGTGTAATTTTTGTATAAGTGCCTCGTCAGACGGTAGCAGGGCAATCCCACAAATGCCCCAGGTTTGCTGGTGGGTGTTTTCAAGAAGCAGGTTAGTATAGAACGCCTGGTGAGCCCGGTGGAAGTTGCCCACGCCAATATGGACAATGCCCACCTGGATATGACTACAATCAAATTTATAAGGGACTACGTTTATTGCCATTTCGTACCGGATGATTTCGCAGGCTGACCGGGTGCTTTAGTCAGGAAGGAATTTATTGCACTAACTGTCCTACACAGGAATAGGTTGAGCGTTTTGACTAACGTAGCAGACCCATAAAGCCAGCTTTAGCAGGGCAGTGGTTGTTAACCGCTCCCTTGACTTTGTCAAAATGCGGCCACCATCCGTAATCTGTATGCCATGTATGCTAATTGTACACAAACCATTTGTAGATACTCTGTCATTTCCAGAACCGATCCAGTAGGCGCAGTTCCTCCAGCCAGTCGTTATAGCCGGTTTGTTTGACCAGGTAGCCATCTGCCAGGTTATCAAACGCCTGAGTAATGTCTTCCACATGATTTGACTGGCTTAGTGTAAACGTGGGTAATGACTTGTATAAGGGGTGCGATTTAATGGCCTTCAAAACGTACAAACCCTGCTGGGCACTGGGTAGATACAAATCCACCAGAATCATTTGCGGTAAGTCATCTTCCCGTTGTCGGCAGGCATCCAGATAAGGTATTACTTCCTTGCCGTCTGTAAGCCACTGGATCTGAGCTTTGGGGAATCGCTGCGACAAAGCCAGGCGGGTTAAGAACCATTGATCGGTGTTGTCTTCAATAACCAGGATAAGGGGGTTGGCCGATTTTTTAAAAAAGGCTGCTGGACTGCTTATAGCCAGGGAATAGGTTTCATAAACACGAGCCCGGTAGTCGGCTAGCAAACGAGTAAACGACCCGGTGGATGTCCGATTGTACTGGTTAGCAGAACGTTGATAACGCATGGCAAAGATTAACTAAGGGAAAAAGCTGTTTTTTATTGATCTAATTTTTCAAATTAAGTACCGGCGTGAAAAGCTTTAAAAAACAAAATTAATCCTATTCGTAAACTATATAGTAAAAGAATAATCGATTTGCATCGTTCAGTTGGAAGGTAAAACCTATTCATAGACTAATAGGTTGCCTGGAAACGATTGTCTATAGCAAAAGCTATCCGATCAGAATTGGGATAGAGAAACAAGCCTGGATTAGTTTCGCCAGGTAAATCATGAATAGATTCATGTTGCTGGCTCTGTGTCCATGCTTTGCTTCGTCCTTCGCTACATGGATTGTGATGTCTGCCCGCCGAATCGAGTCAGGCTTCCAAAGGGTTGATTACCAAACTTTACCTATTAAATAGTTAGACAACGGGGAAGTTATTAAGTTATCCATCTTCTGCTGTATTGAGTGTCTGGGTGAACTGACTGTAGATGCCGGAAGCTTTTTCGGAGTCGTATTCGCTCAAACCCATGCTCTATTCGGTCAGGCAATGACCAGCCCCGAACCCCGGAACCTCATTATAAAGACCCTCAAGCCTACCCATAAGGCTGGGTTTGAGTTCAATAAGAACAAGCCGGCAATCGGTGGTAGGTTAAGATTTTCGATACGGGGGTCAGTGCTTTCTCATGAAACAGCAACTTTGTCGAGTAACACATTACTAATATGATTTATGTCGTTGACGACGCTATGGACTATCGGTTTTTAGTCCAGCAGGTGTTTAAGCGGTTTTTACCTCAATATACGCTTCGATTGTTCTCCGATGGCCTGGAGCTTATTGATGCCATCGAACAATCAGTCGATTCGTCGCCAACCAATCTGACAGGAACAGAGCTGGCCAGACCCGGCTTACTTGTGCTGGATGTGGACATGCCTAAACTAAGTGGTTTTCAAACGCTGGAGCAACTAAAACAATACCCGCTGTGGCAGTCCGTCCCCGTTGTCATGATGAGCAGTCGGGTAGGAAGCAAATTTTCAGAAGCAGCCTACCAGTTGGGTGCCAATTCATACATATACAAGCCGATGGACCTGACGGAACTTCAGGATGTGATGACGCGATTGTGTCATACGTGGCTTGATGCTCAAGCTGAACCGCCCAGTTTACAGCATCAGTAAGAGAAAATCGGGCTGACGACTGGGTACAGCTCAGTAGCCTGGTACGGATGAGCCACGGGCGGGGCAAGTCGGGAGGATGGATTGACGAAAGCTGGGCGGAGAGACAAATTCTACAGTAATATTTTATTTTTTTGCGCTTTAATCTTGTATTCTGCGTGGTTTTAGTCGTTGGTACTGGCAACATCTTTATCGATTTTGTCCGTTTTTCCAGGGTATAAACCGGCTTCACTGGCAGCCAGCACAATACGTGATAGACCGGAGAGAATATTTTATTGCTTAGAAACATCAGGTGAACGAACAGCAGCTTTGGGTCGCTTTCCAATCGGGAGATGAAGAGGCTTATACACAACTATACCAGTTGCACGTCCGTGCTATGTATC
>CAXTJJ010000558.1:0-4051 GCA_964244155.1 uncultured Spirosoma sp. | reverse complement strand
TGTGCTCACATCCAGCACGACCACATAATTATGCTTCGTGTTCAATCCAAACAGCACTGGTCGGCGACCATTGCTGCCGGTCGCTGTACCGATGGGTGTAACCCAGTTGTTGTCGATTAGCTCCTCGACCAGGCTTGTCACAGAGGGTACACTACTATGTAGTATGCGCGTTAAGTGAGCCAGTGTGCAGGTGCCTTCCGTATACAGGTGAGCCAGCACGTTCCGTTGTTTCTGATTTTTCTTGTAGTCAACAACTGATTGCTGAGTTGGTGGCTCTTCATCAAGGATAGTAGATGTATTCATGTTAGATAGATAGGAAATAGTAGTTACGGAAAGTACAATAAGACGGTGATATTATAGTAAAGTTCCAAAGGTATTGACATGCATTAACTACTTATAAGTAAGTGGACTACACATTAAAAAATTTTATATATACAAAGAATATTAATAAAAAAAATTATAAATCCAGGCTTTGTGGACAGCCTATTCCCTCAAAAATCAGTTTATCATTATTTCTTACGGGTAGTTTATCTGCTTACGCAGAGATCAGAGTTGTCAGTATCTATTTGTATTAGTACGGAATAGTACAAATTAGGAATGAATAGATGAGTATATATTCTCGCCCATGGGTAATTTTAAAAAAAATTATAAACTTGCCATTGTATTATATATATTTGTCAAACTAACTAGTTGGTCTATCTTATATTGAAATAATAACCGTTGTACATAAATAATTTGGAGTTATTGAAATCTACAGAGAATATAGTAAACAAGCAATTAGTAAATATACGCTACTATCTGATAAACAGGCTAATTATAATGTAAAAGCCATTGGAATGTTACAACAGGGTTGAGGTTTGTTAGTGAAATTCTTTTTAACCTAAATAAATGTCGAATTATTATGAAACAAAAATTACGTAGAGCCATTCCTGGACTTCTGCTCTTCCTGGGTATCTGGGTCATCGGTGCTGCTTTGCCTGCATTCGCTGCCGATAAGGAAGTGACCGGGACTGTCACCGATGAGAAAGGCAATGATTTGGCAGGGGCCACCGTCACCATTAAAGGCACAACCCGTGGCACCAACACCGATGGTAATGGACGTTATCGAATTACGGTGCCTGATGCCAACGCGGTATTGGTGTTTTCCTATATCGGCTATGCGAAGCAGGAAGTCGCTGTAGGGGCGAGGTCTGTCATTAACATGAAATTACTGCCGGGCGACGCAGCGCTGGACGAGGTGGTTGTTACCGCTCTGGGCATCAAGAAAGACACGCGCGCCCTAGGATACTCGGTCACAACCATCGAATCGTCGGCTCTTAATGTAGCGCGCGAAACGAACGTTATCAACTCATTGCAAGGGCGTGTGGCTGGTCTGAATATTGCGCCATCGAGTGGTGGGCCGGGTACATCGTCGCGGATCAATTTGCGGGGTGTCAGTAACTTCAGTGGTGGTAGCCCACTGTTCGTTATCAACGGGATTCCGATGGACAATACCCAGCGCGGTAACTCCGGTGAGTGGGGCGGGTCGACAAACGGGGATGGTATTTCGAACATCAACCCCGATGATGTTGAAACCATGACAGTATTGAAAGGTGCTTCTGCTGCGGCCCTATATGGTACGCGGGCGGCCAATGGCGTTATTCTGATTACGACGAAAAGCGGCAGCAAAAACTCGGGACTATCGGTTGAATACAATGTAAACCTTCAGGCCGATAAGATTATCGACTACAGCGATTATCAGTACGAATACGGACAGGGCACGCAGGGCAAACGGCCTACAGATGTTGCCAGTGCCAAAAACTCGGGGATTTATAGCTGGGGCGAAAAAATGGACGGTGCGCTTTACACGCAGTTCGACGGCAAGCAGTACCCTTATTCGCCCGTTAAGGATAACCTCAAGAATTTTTACCGCACCGCAACGACATTGACAAATACCATTGCGCTGTCGGGTGGCAATGATCAAACGAGCTTTCGGCTATCGCTGTCGTCACTTGACGCACAGTCTGTACTGCGCAACAGCGGCCTGAAACGGAAAACGTTCAACCTGAACATCAACCAGAAAGTTACGAGCAAGTTCGACGTGAGCGTTATGGGAAACTACGTCGATCAGCAGGATCAGAACCGCGCTCAATTGATGGATGGCCCAATGAACGCCAACTATGGTATCAAAGTATTGGCCACCAGCTTCAACCAGTCCGCTTTGCAGCCGGGGTACAACACCGTAACGGGCGATGAGTTGACCTTTAGTGATGACACCTACAAAACCAATCCCTGGTTTGTAGTTAATCAGTATAAGAACAACTTCGACCGGAAACGGCTGATCTCGGCTATTACGGGTAAATATCAATTTGCCGACTGGATCTATTTGCAGGGACGTATCGGGTATGACGCCATCAATGATGGGGCATTTAATATCACACCCTATGGAACGGCTTACTCGCGCCTGGGGGGGATAAGTCAGGCTAAGTCCCAGACGACAGAATTGAACATCGACGGACTGTTGGGTGTCAATCGGAACATAACGCAGGACATTAATCTAAATGTAGCGTTAGGGGCTAACCTTCGGAAAAACAAAATCGAAAGCATTGGTATTTCGGGTAGCCAGTTGAATATTCCGTACCTGTATACAATCAGCAATACGCTGTCGAAAAGCCAGTCGTATGGGTACAACGAACGGCAGGTTCAATCGGCCTATTACACCGCTGATTTTAATTACAAAAACTACCTGACCCTGTCGACAACTGGTCGGTACGACGTTTATTCGACCTTGCCAGCAGCTAACCGGGGTATTTTTGCCCCCTCCGTATCGGCCAGTTTTGTGTTCTCGGAGCTGTGGAAATCGACGTTGCTGAATTTCGGTAAACTCAGAGCGTCATATGCCCAAACGAGTGGAGAAGCCTACGATGCCTATTTGACAAGCCAGTATTACTCGTTGGGAAATACGTATAATGGCTTACCGGAAGGCAGCTTTAGCTCGACCCTGCCGAATGTAGACCTGAAGCCATTCCGACTGAAAGAGTTTGAGATTGGATTTGAAACGAAATTCCTGAACAACCGCCTGGGTATCGACCTGGCGTATTTTAACCGGGAAACAAATGGCGAAATCGTTAACGGGCCGCTATCCATTGCTTCGGGCTATACATCGCGGGTGTTGAATCTGGGATCGACCAAAAACTCGGGGGTTGAGTTACTGATTACGGGTACGCCGTTGGTCAGCAAAGCGTTCAAATGGGATGTTTCGTTCAACATAACAAGCGTTAAAAATACCATCGTCGATATTGATGGTACTGCCAATCCATCGCCCCTCATCCTGGGCACCTACCGTCCGTTGAACGGGAACATTGCCCACGTAAAAGGCATGGCTGCCGCGCAGGTTCTCGCCTATGACTACAAGTACGATGCAAACGGCAAAGTAATCATTGGCGACAATGGTGTGCCGGTTCGGGGCGATTTCAAACCAATGGGTTCAGCGTTGCCTAATCTGTACGGTGGGTTGAACAACAGTTTCAACTTCGGTGATTTCTCATTCTCGTTCCTGTTCGACTATAAGTTCGGGGCAAAAGTATTGTCAGCCACCAACCATTATTCCATCGTGGATGGTCTGAACAAAATGACGCTGGTCGGTCGCGAAGGTGGGGTTGTCGCCGATGGCGTACTGGCCACGGGTGAAGTGAACGCCAAAAATGTACCGGCTTACACCTACTATCCGGCTCTGGTGACCAACATCTCGAAGCTGAATGTATTCAGTGCTGATTTCATCAAGCTGCGTCAGGTTGTGTTGGGCTACCATCTGCCTGCCCGCTGGTTCAGCAACACCAAATTTCCCTTCGAAGCGATCTCGTTCTCGCTCGTTGGCAGAAACCTGGCTACGCTGTTGAAACATACCGATAATTTTGATCCTGAAGCCGGAATTTCGTCCGACGTTCGTTATGCTGGTATCGAAGGCCTGCAAATGCCGTCGACGAGAACGTTTGGATTTACGTTAAACGCCCGATTCAAAAAATAAGCCTTACCATGAAGAAGAAATCGATCTATATAGCCTCCCTGTTAT
>CAXTJJ010000557.1:0-4061 GCA_964244155.1 uncultured Spirosoma sp. | reverse complement strand
AAGTTCATACGGAGCGTGGGCGATTCGGGATACATTTCCAGTACCGAAGGCGCAAAAACCACATCACAGCCAGCCGCTTCAAGTTTTTCACAATCGTCTTCCAGTGTGCGCGGGTAGCGTGCCAAGTCGTCGGGATTGTTGAACTGAGTGGGGTTAACAAAGATGCTGCTCACCACAACGTCATTCTCCCGACGGGCCGTTTCGATGAGCGTAATATGGCCTTCGTGAAGGGCACCCATGGTTGGTACCAGGCCAATTGTTTGCTCAGAACGAATGGAATTCAGGTATTGACGAAGTGCGGCAACCGTATCAAAGCGATGCATACTAGATAATTCTGATTGGGGGGTGCAATGATACGACAAGCGCATCTTTTTTGCACAAAATGTATTGAAATACGGGAAAAATTTGTATAATTTTGCAAGTTTTTTTTGGTTCACTCAGACAGCACACGCTTTCCCTATCTTATGAGCAAACTCCGCATCCTTTACGTTGCCAGTGAAATTAATCCTTTCCTGAAAACGTCTGACGTCGCTGATTTCGTCCGCAAATTGCCTCAGGCCATGCAGGAACGCGGAATGGAAATTAGAATTCTGGTGCCTCGCTTTGGACTTATTAACGAGCGCAAAAACCGGTTGCACGAGGTGGTACGGTTGTCGGGGATTAACATTGCCGTGGGAGATGATGAAAAACCGCTGATTATCAAGGTAGCATCGATCCCAACGGCCAAATTGCAAGTTTATTTTATTGATAACGAAGACTACTTCCAGCGGAAATATGTTTTTCACGACAAGGAAAACCGCTTCTACGACGATAACGACGAGCGGGCAATTTTCTTCTGCAAAGGTGTTCTGGAAACTGTAAAAAAATTAGGCTGGGCACCCGATATCGTCCATTGCAATGACTGGATGACGGCCCTGATTCCACTGTATCTTAAAACAACCTACAAAAACGACCCAATGTTTAAGGACACGAAGTCAGTTTTTACAGTTTACAACAACTCATTCGAACACCGCTTCGCGGGTGACATCATCGAAAAAGCACGCATGATGGATATTGATGATGAGATGTTAGCCGAATTAAAAACAGCTGATTTTGAAGGATTTATCCGTATTGGCTCTACGTATGCCGACGCCGTTGTTCGGGCCGAAGAAGAGACAAGCGAGAGCCTGAATGCCATCTTAACTGACTTTGCTGAACATAAATTTGATACTGTAGAAGACGAAGACGTAACTGACCGTTATTACAATCTCTATACGCAATTAGCCGGGTAGTTTACTTACAGTACGTTACAATAGCTGATGTATAAATCCCTCAGGCCAAGTTAATTAGTATGAAGACTCTATAAAAAGCCGGAAGTTTCCGGCTTTTTAGCTTTAATTTACCCTCGAAACAGAATTACTTTTTTATCCGTAACAGATAAACGCATCGGTGGACCGATGTCAATGGATTATGTGTGGAATTGTGGCTTATGTAGGACATCGGGAAGCATGTCCATTGGTAATAAAAGGATTGAAGCGTCTCGAATATCGGGGCTATGACAGTGCCGGTGTGGCCTTGATGAATGGGCATGACCTGAGTGTTTACAAGAAAAAAGGCAAAGTGGCCGCTCTGGAACAGGAGTTGGCCGGCAAAGATGTGCATTCCACGATTGGTATAGGACATACCCGCTGGGCTACCCACGGCGAGCCTAACGATGCAAATGCCCATCCACACTACTCCTTTCACCGAAAGCTGGCCATCATTCACAACGGCATTATTGAGAACTATGCGGCTATCAAGCAGGCATTGCTCAAAAAGGGCCATACCTTCAGCAGCGAAACCGATACGGAAGTACTGGGTCAGTTTATCGAAGACATCTGGGAAAACAACGCCGGGTCGTCGCACGAGGGCACGCTCGAAGAAGCCGTTCGGTTAGCTTTGCAGGAAGTTGTGGGAGCCTACGCTATCGTGGTCATGAACACAACCGACCCAACCCAATTGATCGCAGCCCGCAAAGGGTCACCACTGGTCATTGGTGTTGGCGAGAATGAGTTTTTCCTGGCATCGGATGCAACGCCCATCGTCGAATACACAAAAGACGTTATTTACCTCAATGACTATGAGGTAGCAGTCATCAAAAACGGTGAATTGACCGTTGTGACGCTCGATAATACTACCACAACGCCTTATGTTCACAAAGTAGAACTGGAGCTGGAAGCCATCGAAAAAGGCGGTTTCGACCACTTTATGCTCAAGGAAATCTTTGAACAACCCCGCTCCATCGCCGACTCCATGCGCGGCCGCGTTCGAGCCGATGAGGGTGCCCTGCAATTAGGCGGCCTGCGTGACTACATGGACAAACTGGCTAAATCGAAGCGGATTGTCATTATTGGTTGTGGTACATCCTGGCACGCGGGTCTGGTAGCGGAATATATTTTTGAAGAACTGGCCCGCATTCCGGTCGAAGTAGAGTATGCTTCGGAATTTCGGTATCGGAACCCGATCATTAAGGAAGGTGATATTGTCATTGCCATTTCACAATCAGGCGAAACGGCCGATACGCTGGCCGCTATCGAGCTGGCAAAGTCGAAAGGCGCTACCATCTTTGGCGTTTGTAATGTCGTAGGCTCATCCATTGCGCGGGCAACTCACGCGGGGGCATTTACCCATGCGGGACCGGAAATTGGCGTAGCCAGCACGAAAGCATTTACCGCTCAGGTAACGGTACTGACACTGATTGCGCTGGCCGCAGCCAAACGCAAAGGCACAATTTCTGACTCCCTATTTCGGCAGTTGCTGGCCGAGTTGGAGAGCATTCCGGCCAAAGTTGAGCGGGTGTTGCAAGCCGCCGATAAGATCAAGGAAATCGCGTACATCTTCACCTACGCCCGCAACTTTATTTACCTTGGTCGGGGCCTAAACTTCCCTGTTGCGCTGGAAGGTGCGCTGAAATTGAAAGAGATCAGCTACATCCACGCCGAAGGCTACCCAGCCGCCGAGATGAAGCACGGCCCTATCGCTCTCATCGACGAAGACATGCCGGTGGTTGTGATCGCTACGAAAGATAGCTCCTACGAAAAAGTTGTCTCGAACATTCAGGAAGTGAAAGCCCGCAAAGGCCGCGTTATTGCCATCACCACCGAGGGTGACACGCACTTACCCGCTATGGTCGACTTCACGATTGAAATCCCGAAAGTTCATGACATTCTCATGCCGTTAATCTCGGTCATCCCCTTACAACTTCTGGCCTACGACATTGCCGTCATGCGCGGCCGTAATGTGGACCAGCCAAGGAATCTGGCTAAGTCGGTAACGGTGGAATAGTTTTTTCTAGTTGGTTATTCACGAATTCATCCATCAAAAGCACAATGAAAAAACTACTATTCCTGTTCGGATTACTTTGCCTGACAAGTGCCGCGGCTACCGCACAAACGTTCAGAGGGCTTGATAAAACGCCCATGGACATGGCCTATTACCCCGACGACTATGCGCATGACCGTAAGTTTGCTCCCGCCAAGATTGGTACAGATAAAGCCATGGTGCGCATTACCTATAACCGCCCTATCAAAAACGGTCGGGAGGTTTTCGGGAAATTAGTACCTTATGGCAAAGTATGGCGGGCGGGTGCCAATGAGGCCCCAGAAATCAAATTTTACCAGGACGTGACTATCGGCGGCAAAAAAATACCGGCCGGCAACTATGCGCTATTGACCATACCCAACGAGAAAGAGTGGACCATCATTCTTAGTTCCGACGTGGATCAGTGGGGCGCATACAGCTATAACGAAGCCCTGGATGTTGTCCGTGTAAACGTACCCGTTCAAAAAGCCGAGAGCACTCTGGAGAACTTCTCGATTCAGTTCGCCAAAAAAGATGCGAAAACCGCAACTATGTATATCGGTTGGGACACGACGGTCGTTGCCTTACCAATTGCGTTGTAATTCAGCGAATTGCATAAACAAACATGATTGATGAATTCATACAGGCTGATATTCAACGAATTTCTGCCTTTACAGTAAAAACAGATTTAACCACAGAGGCACAAAGTGCACAGAGAAAAAAGCCCTCTGTGCACTTTGTGC
>CAXTJJ010000556.1:0-4072 GCA_964244155.1 uncultured Spirosoma sp. | reverse complement strand
ATTCTTTTTGCGCTTCGGCGGTTGTAGCAAAAACCGACATACTCATCAGTCCTTCATATTTTGCACGCAACCGGTCTGAGTTCAGGTTTTTCTCAAAACTAGCCCAGGCAGCTTGTTGTTGAGCAGGCAGGTTTTTCAACCCTTTGAGGTAGCTGATGATCGAACTCTTGTCGAAAACGCCAGTCTGCGGATTCGTGAATGCCTGACGAACGGCCGGGCTTATGTTATTGCCCTGTACCATATCAACAAGTTCTTCTGACGAGACCTTAAGGCCCAGTTTATCAAACTCTTTCTGGTAGGCAATTTCAAACAGCATCTGGTTCCAGGCTTGCTCGCGAATCTGAACTAGGTCCTGGTCGACAGGAGCCCGCCCGGACTGCTGCTCAAACTGCGCCCTAAGGTCGTCTACTTTTGCATTGAATTCTTGATAATCAATGGATTGCCCTGCAATCTCACCAACCTCCTGTTGATTTCCTCCGAACAGCAAACTGCGGCCGCCTAGTAAATCACCACCCACAATGAACAGAATTAAACTGACGGCAATAACACCAACAGCTACTCCCGAATGTTCTCTGATCTTATTAATGACAGACATTTCGCTTTTTAACAGTCAATTTAGCCCGCAAAATAACAATTTTCCCTGCTGGAATACAAGTAGTAACCGTATATCTATCCTCAAAAATGAGGAAAAGGCGTCACTAGCTTCTAACAAAAAAAGTGCCGACTTTTTCGAAAAAGTCGGCACGCTGCCAATACTCACAAAAAGAGTGGTACGGTTTATTCGTCGTTCCGCTTAAGTTTATCGCCTGCTTTATCGAAGGCATCACCTATCTCATGACCCGCCTGTTTAAATCCCGCCTTAACATCTTTCCAGGCATCGGCGGTTGCGTTTTTAGCGTGGTCAATATCTTCACGAAGCTCTTTCCGCTCGACTTCAAGTTTGGCTTTCTGACGTTCGGTTTCAATTTTAGCTTTGTCGCTCTGTTTGTCAGCTTTTGCTTTCAACTCTTCGATTTTGGCATCGAGTTTATCTTTCTGAACATTCATTTTAGCCACAGCTTCATCCCGTTCGCGTTTAAAGTCGGCGGCTATTTCATCCGATTTAGCGTCTGCTTTATCACCCGCTTCACGCATATTCTCTTTAGCCTTTTCCTTTGCGTCTTTAGCATCAGCCGATATGGCATCACCTGTCTTCTCAAGGGCATCTTCAGTACGAGATTCGTTCTTATTATCCGAACCGCAAGCCTGCAAAATTGCTAATGATGACACGAGCATCAGGGTGCCAGCAATCTGTTTGATTTGGGTTAGGGTTAACGTCAACGGGTACTTTTTCATGATCGTCTTATGTTGTTAAATTACTGTTAATGAGTTTACTAAGTGGTGTGCCATATCGGTGCAGAGGTGTAGTAGATAACTGAGTGAAGTGAGTTATTACTAATAGCTTATTTATTTACTCCACTTATTTATCTGTTCATCACTTCCACTTAATAGCACAACCAATTGGTTTTGTGATAGGCGATTGCACAGGTCGACCAGCCAACAGACTGCTAACGGCTTCGTCGATGTACCGACGCTGCACGCTGGAACCGTCCTGAGGGCTGTCGTCAACGGCACCTACATACTCAAGAACAAACTGCCCCCCAACTTGTTTGAGCACATACACTTCCGGCGTACGGGTAGCGCCAAAGGCACGGGCGGTTGCCTGCGTTTCGTCCATCGCATAAACAAATGGATAGGCTTTGTCGCGGGCACGGACCTGCATATTTCCAAATGAGTCGTCTTCGTAGGCATTCGGGTCATTCGGCATAATAGCCAGCACAGGATAACCCTGGGCTGAAAATTTGCGATCCAGAGCAATGAGCCGGTCTTCATAAGCCTTCGAAAAAGGACAGTGGTTACTCATAAAAACAACAATCAGACCTTTCTGAGAGCGATAGTCGGCTAATGTGACCTGGCGGCTGTCCACGTTTTTTAACCGAAAATCGGCCACTGCATCACCCAGGCTATAGCCTTTCAGCGTTTGAGCCTGTATGGCTGACAAGGCTGTCATCAGCAGAAGAACCGTTAAAATAAAGCGCACAGGTTTGTCAGTTTTCACAGAGTTATCCATTTTATTAATTAGACAACAAATAGGTACTAAGGATTAGTTTACTGTGAATTTGGGCTTACTTCTATACGAAACAAGTCATGGACCAACTTATTTATTAGCTGGTCATCAACGGAGCACTACCGACAACGTAACCGTATCCATTTCCAGAATGAAATTACTCAAAAGCCTATGTATTTTAGCCCGATGAACCGACTTCTATTTTGGGTAATTTTAACCGGCCTTATCAGCAATATAGCGGTTGGTCAGGGGAAACGGATTAAGGGGGAAAGTGACCTGGAGCTAGGACGCTCTAACTGGCGCTTTATGCCTGGCAACAACAGACATTGGGCCGATTCGGCACTTGACGACAAATCCTGGAAAAAGCGGTCTGTTGAAACGACTATTGAGCTAAATGACACAATATGGCAGAAAAACCAGGGGTGGTTTCGGCAGTCGTTATATCCTCGTGTGGGTATTCTCAAACAAGACCTTCGGTTGGTTGTCAAACAGTTTGGGGCTTCTGAAATTTACCTGGACGGTCGGCTATTTGCCGTACTAAAGCCCGCCCGATTCGATTCCGGCGGTTCTCAGCGCATTATCCGATTCATCCCTATTCAATTTACGGATACGAACCAGCATATACTAGCTGTTCATTATCGGTTTCGACGCGACCCAGTCGTTCAGGCCTCGACGGATATCTCTCCCTTAAGTATTCACCTTCAGGACGCCGATGAAGTAGGCAGTTCATTAGTGGATGAAACCGAATGGTCTGCCGTCATAACGGGCTGTCTGGTGGGTGTTTGCGGCATTCTGGCTTTACTCCATTTTCTGTTTTATCGGGCAAACCGAAGTCAGGCAATAAACCGGACGTTGGCCTGGGGAATGCTATGTTTTGCTATGGCTGCCATCGCATCGGAATTAAATGACTATGTCGGTACACTGACCTATGTTTCGTTGACAGACCTATTGGGTGATGTAAGTTTACATGCAGGCTTTGTACTGCTGCTTACGGGCGTTTATCAATATTTACACCTGCATAGGAGCTGGATTTATTACGGAGTAATCGCTACCGTATGTATTGATCAGCTTTATCGCATTGGCGTAGGAAGCCTCCTGAACGAATTAGGCTGGATTCCATTGGGACTGGTTATCGTAGACTATATACGGGTAAGCTGGTTAGGTCGGCAAACAAACGATATGGATGCCCGACTACCCTGGAATTCGTTAAAAGCAGGCTTATACTGTTTCCTGCTCATTATTGCATGGGGCATTATTAACGGCCTATCGGAATCGTTAAGGAACAGCACGATGGAGTATATGATGATTATTTTTGCCCTGTTTCTGGTAGGTGCTATTTTCAGCATTCCCGTTGGCCTGTCGCTCTCTTTGGTGCGCGATTATACCCGAACGCACAAAGCGTTAGCCAACAACCTCCGTGAAGTAGAACAGCTCTCAGCCCGGACACTGGCCCAGGAACGTGAGAAACAACACCTGCTGGCTCGCCAAAATGAGCTATTAGATGAACAGGTTAAAGCCCGTACAGCCGAACTCCATCAATCGCTGGACGAACTTCGTTCAGCACAGGCCCAGTTGGTGCAACGGGAAAAACTAGCCTCGTTAGGTGAGCTGACGGCAGGCATCGCCCATGAGATTCAGAACCCGCTCAATTTCGTCAACAACTTTGCCGACGTGTCGGTCGAACTCATTGAGGAGCTTACAGATGAGCGACAAAAACCTGACGATCAGCGCGATGAAGAGCTGGAGACCGAATTATTAAGCGATCTGAGCCAGAACGTGCAAAAAATCAGTGATCATGGAAAACGGGCTGCCAGTATTGTCCGGGGTATGCTCCAGCACAGCCGGAACAGTTCGGGCCGGAAACAACCCACCGATCTGAACGCTCTTGTGGATGAGTATTTTCGGCTGGCCTACCAAGGGCTTCGAGCCAAAGATAAATCGTTCAATGCGAACTTGACCACCAAT
>CAXTJJ010000555.1:0-4074 GCA_964244155.1 uncultured Spirosoma sp. | reverse complement strand
GAAGGTCTACACAATCCCTTAGCGTATCGCATGCATCGACATGAAGCATCCAAACTGCTTTCGAGACAGAAGTGTCATCACGCTTAAAGCATCGATTTAACTTCATAAGGTGGGCGAATAATTTATCAAGCACAATTTTTGTCTCCCTCAAAAATTGTGCTTGTGCTTTGTATTCATATGGGTTCTCGTAAGCCTCCTGTGGAGCCCGTGACCATACAAAATTCATTCTTGCAGGGAAAATACTGGGCATTTTAAATATGTTTAATCAGAATAACTCACCGCTTCTTCCCTCCTTTCACCCCCTCGAACGACAAATTTGTTGTAAAGAACGGTAGCATTTTCTGTTCGATGCGGTCGGCGATTCGGTTGATGTGATCACCGTCGTATTCTTCATAGGTATGCGGAATTTTGTAGGTGGTCAGAATACCGTCCAGGATCTTATTGTTGGCGGCTATGCTGGCGTCTTTCGAGCCCGCGTCGAAGGCCAGCGCGTGGAGTTGCCTGATATTGCCAATATATTGATCCAGATTGGCCAGGGGCGCGTTGGCTGCCCATTTTGCCGTAACCAGTGGCTGCGGCTGGCCTTCCTTCACAGGCAAATCCAGAAAGAAAGGCGCGTTTGTCGGGTTGGGCGACCAGGAAGCCGCCGACGCAAACATAGCTTTGGTGCCGAAATCCGCTTTCTCCAAGTCAGCCGTTGTTTTCACTTCTTCCATCTTGGCTGCCCGATCGGCACTCACCGACCCACTCATATTGGGCACCATGCAACAGGGACTCAGGAGGTACAGGCTGGAAAAAATTTCGGGGTGTTTCTCGCCAATCCGGATGGTGCCGTAACCACCCATCGAATGTCCCGCCAGACCACGGCTGGCCGCTTGCGGAAGGGTGCGGTAATTCTTATCCATATACGCCACCAGCTCATCGGCAACGAAGTCCTCCCAGTTACCAATCGTCACCGAATTGGAGTACATACTGCCAGCAAATCGGTTGTAGGCATTGGGCGTCACCAGAATGAACTCTTTCGATTTTCCTTCGGCAATCGCTTTATCGACTACGGCGGGCAGGTTGATCCAGTGCTTGGTAAGGCCATACCACTTATCGTCGCTGTCGGTAAATCCATGCAGGAAATAGATAACGGGATAGTGCCGCTTTTTGTCGGTCTGGTAGCTGGGCGGCAAATACACCGATACATCGCGATCCGGCGAGTCACCGGCCAGATTACCCTCCAGGCCTTTACCGTGGACTTTTATGCGTTCCACTTTGCCGGTAGTAGGCGGGCTACTTTGGCTATATCCAGGCGTGGCTGCCGACAAAGCACCCACCAAAAACAGGAGTTTAACGAAACGATTCAAGGGTACGGATCGACGATTCATAGGACTTTGGTTCATGGCGATAGAAGCAGAGCAAGGGCCGTTTTTACTCCTATTCGCACCGCTGACCATCCAATCGAAAATAACGGACGGCGACCGGCATGATAGCCGTCGTATCGACAAACCCTTTCAGGGCAAACAGGCCAACGTACTTGGGCTTGATACCAAACTCATAGGTGGCGACTTCTTTGAACGAGAAATTGTCGACGGGGCTGGCCGAATATAGAAACCGAAATTTCTGTCCCTGTTTTTCAACCCTGAACGCGAAATTTTTGAGGTTATTGACAGCAAGATTCCGGTTGACCGCATTACCAAGAGGAAACAGCGGCTGATGGGCAATCTCTTCCAGATTGGTATAGCCCCGGCCATAGGAAGCAACCGCCTGAATCAGGATTTCGCCGGGTCTGATATAGCCACCGAAGAAATCGTTGTAGGCCAGCGAGATCCGGATGCTCTTCCCGGAAAACAATGTATCCTCCAGCAACACCAGACCTGCCTGTTGCCAGTTGGCGTTGGGCACGAAATCGCTGAAATGTACTTCTGTTCGGAAACAGTCGTTCCGGATTTCACGCAGCACTAAATTCTGGATTTGCGGAGCCTCACCTGTTTTGTGCCAGTTATCGCCCCTAAGCGTAAACAAGGTCAGTTGGCCCGGTTTTTCTCCCCGTCGTTTCCAGAAGGCCGTATTCTGGCTATGCAGCATCCAGCCCTGACGGCTCAGTTCCAGTTCGTCTGTCGTGTGAAAATCGTCGATCACCTGTTCTAAAGCTGGCTCCCTGACAAACAGGACCAAGCCCGTCGCAGCAATCAGTACTAAAATGCCGGCCAGTATACCCGCGAATTTAATTTCTGTCCGGGGCTTTGGCTCGGTTCGTTCGGGAGTGGGCGGCAGCAGAAACTGCTCCCGATACCGAAACCAGTACGGAAAATGCTCTTCGTTCCTCTTCCGGTCGGCCTCTGTCGTAGCTGGCGCATGGAGGACATACCGCGCCAGGGTGTCGAGGGTGGCTATCGACGGATTTTCCTGTTTATCCCGGCTCGGATTCAGCAGAAAAGCTGCGTAGTTTTTTATGCTCCGCCATCCCACCACCAGCCCGGTACGTTCCTCGATCTCATTACTCAGGTGTTTGCTTTCTGATTCGGAAAGCGGATTCGTTAGCGGCTGGCCAAAACAGCTTTCAACCACTGATGTAAACAGAGCGGAAAACGCCCGCCGGTCAAACTCATCCATATAAGGTATGGCATCTATTACCTGTCAAATCGGGCCCGGCTCCGTCTGGCTACCCCAGGATACCGGCTTGTAAACCAATCAGAAACCGGAATTCCGCTACGTTTCTGTTCAAATTCCGGCCTTCGGGCGCTGTAAGGCGAATTTTTGTCAAAAAAATCATCCGCTTTAACAAACAGCTCAGACGCTCTGATTTATGAAAACCATACTCCTGTCTGTTTTCCTGACTTTCGCCTTATCCGGTCAGGCCCAGCAGCTTCAGCTTCATTACGACTTCAGGCATTCCGTTGACCCGGCTCTGAACAAACGGAATTTCACCTCGCTCACCTTTGAATACGTTAAAAGTAACGATTCGAGCGGCTCGTTCCTGTTAAAAATGCAAACTGATTTTAGTGGTGGCGCGAATAACGTTGGTCAATTGTTTTTACAGGTTTCCAAAAATCTACGCTACTGGCGTCCCAAAATCTATCTGTCGTTGATGTACAGCGGTGGTTTAGGCGTTGCCCCGCCCGCCTACGGCTATTACCTCACAAATTCGTTTGGAGTTGGGGCGGCTTATCCGTTTCAATGGAAAGGTGCCTGGCTGAGTGCCAGTGTCAACTACCGATATACGACCTTTGTAAAGCCAAGCCATGATTCGCAACTCACCCTTTATTTTGGCAAAGGGTTCTTCCGGTACAAGCTCATGGTAGCCGGGAGCTTTGTAGGATGGAGCGAAAACCGAAATCAGGGTACTGATTTAACAAATGGTCAACGTGGCAAGAAAGTCGCCTTTTTTGCCGACCCTCAGGTCTGGCTTAACGTAACGAAAACCGTTTCCGTTGGGTCGAGGGCTTATCTGTATTACCACGTACTGACGCCTGAAAATAGATTGCAGATCTACCCCACCCTGGCGGTGAAAAATCAATTCTGATGGAATTCACGATTTGCTTACAGACTTATTTTCTTCTCCCCGGCATCCACGCCTTTTATAAATTTGATCAGCCCGTTCATATACGTTTTCTGATCGTCGTACATGGCCATGTGGCTGCCGTTGGGGCAATAGAGGTGGCTGCCGTTTGGCAGTTGCGTGGCCATCCATTTCATGTGTTCGGGGTCCATCGTGTCGTATTTGGCACCGATAGTTAGCGTGGGGACCGTGATCTTCGGTAGTTCGGCTTTCACATCCCAGTGGGTCAGGTTACCCGCAATACCGAATTCGCTGGGTCCCTGCATGGTTACGTACAGCGACTGGTTGGACTTGCCCAGGGCGCGTGTCATAGGTTCGGGCCATTTGTCGAGCGGGATGCGGCAGATGTGTTTGGCGTAGAAGTTTGGCATGAGCAGTTCCATGTAGCGGGGGCTCGTATACGCACCTTTGGCTTCAATGGCGTTTACCTCCTTTACCACGGCGGGGTCCATCTGTTTCGCCAGTACCTCATCGGCATATTTCCCATAGTCCGGGCAACTGGCCATCATGTTCGAGATAACTAACCC
>CAXTJJ010000554.1:0-4084 GCA_964244155.1 uncultured Spirosoma sp. | reverse complement strand
CTATTTCAAAGGCTTACCTGATTTCAAACCGTACCGGATGCGTCTGGTCACGACTGATTCCTATAGTGGGGTAAGTGCCATTCTCGACGAAATACAGGAAAATTATATAATTGAATTCGCCTAATTGGAACGCTGATTTGACGGATGGTTCGGATTAAAACAGAAAAGCTGTTAACCCTTTTATTTCTAAGCCAAAATCAAGCGTATTTTTTGTCATGCTGAGGAACGAAGCATCTTAATGCTTGACCTTCAAGATACTTCGTTCCTCAGCATGACAAAAAAAACAAATCCGCCAACGTTTTGAAAAGGTTAAACAGGTTCAGATTTTAAGTATCCAAACCAACTCAATCCGTCAAATCAGCTTTTTCATCACTGATGACTATCGAAGAACCCGTTGTTGTGGCCCAAAAGCGTCCCTTGCTGGCGTGGGTGTTGCTGTGCGCTCTGGCACTGGTTTGGGGGAGTTCATTCATTCTTATTAAGCGAAGTCTCGGCGTGTTTCCGCCCGAACAAGTGGGAGCGGGGCGTTTAGTATTTGCCTTGTTGTTTTTTACCCCTTTTCTGGCTCGGCAGAGTCAACAGGCTGATGTTCGACTGGCCGTGCGACATCGTTGGGTAGCCCTGCTGGCATCGGCGATTGTTGGCTTCGTCATTCCGGCCTTCTTATTTGCCGAAGCGGGTGCCCACCTGAACAGTTCGCTGGCGGGGGCACTCAATTCCCTGAGCCCCTTATTTACGCTGATTCTAGGAGCGGTGTTTTTCGGTCAGGCGCTGAGAATCAAGCAGGTAATCGGTATTTTACTTGGGCTGGCGGGTTCGTTACTCCTTGTATTCTTCAGCGCAACGGGCTCTTTTCAAATTAATGGCTATGCACTGCTGGTTGTTCTGGCAACCATTTGTTATGGACTGAATACCAATCTCATCGGGCGGTATTTAAGCCACTTACCCGCTTTGGTATCCACAGCCTGGCTCTTCGCCTTTGCAGGACCTATTGCGCTGCTAACGCTTGTTCCTACCGATTTCTTCGCGCGGATTGCCGATGCTCACGCCAACTGGTCGTTATGGGCATTGGTCACCCTGGGCGTGTTTGGCTCTGGACTTATGTCAATTTTTTTCAACCGGGTCATGCAGTTAGCTTCGCCCTTGTTTGCGGCATCGGTTACCTACCTGATTCCCATTGTGGCCCTTTTGTGGGGTGTTCTGGATGGTGAAACGGTTTACCTTGTGCAGTTTGCCGGCATGGGTGTCTGTTTGCTTGGAATATGGTTAGTAAATAAATCGTAGTTTGCAGAAGTTTTCCTTATACGATTAATTTTCGCCGGGTTAAAACCCGGCGCATTATATAATTTGCTGCTGTAATAAACCATTTTTCAGAAATAAAATGAGTTTTGTTCGTATCTGGTTACACGTAGTTTGGAGTACAAAAAATCGTGAACCTTTTTTTGAAACAGTTGCTGAGCGAAAAATTGTCTTTGACCACATTTTAACATATGGGCGTAGTAAAGATATTCACGTGGATTTTATTAACGGTTACAAGGACCATGTCCATGTGTTATTAGCTTTAGGAGCTACTCAAAATGTTGCCGAATCGATCAAACTTCTAAAGGGTGAATCGTCGCACTGGCTCAAACAACAGCGGCTTGTTCCAGATTATTTTGCCTGGCAAACGGACTATTTTGCTGTGTCACTAAGTGAAAACGTTATCAGTAGGGTGCGTAACTATATCAAAAATCAGGAGATCCATCACTGTACAAAATCGTTTGCTGATGAATATGAAGAATTTTTGAACCGATTAAGTTAGCGTTAATCTAGTTAGAAAATGACCGTAACGCGCCGGGTTTTAACCCGGCGAAAATAAAAAAAGAAAAACCTATATGTACCAGACAACCCTTAACAACCAGTCACTTAACATTGATTTTACCCCAAACGGCCCAATCGTTAACGACGAACCATTTGCCTGGGATTTAGTCAAAATTTCCGACCGGACATTTCATATACTTCATCAGGACCGCTCGTACAGGGCTGAAGTGCTGGAAATGAATACGGTTGACAAAACGGTGAGTCTGAAAATTAACGGGCATATTCATGTTGTGAACGTGAAAGACCGTTTCGATTTGTTGCTCGAAAAAATGGGCATGAGTAATGTCGCCAGTGCGAAGGTTAACGAATTAAAAGCCCCCATGCCGGGTCTGATTGTTGGCATAAGCGTTCAACCGGGGGATGTGATCAGCAAAGGCGATAGTATGCTGATTCTGGAAGCCATGAAGATGGAAAATAACCTGAAAGCACCCGGCAACGGAACTGTAAAAACCATACGCATCGCCAAAGGCGACCGTGTCGAAAAAGGGCAGGTACTGGTAGAATTTGCCTGATGAGGCTTTTACGGGTATGCACCACGCTTACTCAAGACGTCAATTTTTAAAGCAAACCGCCCTGGTTGCGGGTACACTTCCGATTGTATCAGCCAGCGTAGCGGCATCGGTCGGGGTAACGGGATTGCCGTTGCCCGATATTCATATCTTTTCGAAACATTTACAGTTTCTGAATTATGCGGATATGGCCGATGCTGCCGCTTCAATGGGCTTCAACGGCGTCGATTTGACCGTTCGGCCAGATGGCCATGTCCGGCCGGAGCGAGTGGAGGACGAGTTGCCCAAAGCCGTAGACGCCCTGAAAAAGGCAGGATTATCGCCTAAATTGATGACAACCGTTGTGGGTGATGCGGCCAATGCAACTGATATGCGGGTGTTAAAAACAGCTTCACACGAGGGCTTCCAGCAGTACCGGATGAAATGGTATCAGTACGATGAAAAGAAGTCGATACCTGAGTCACTACTCGGTTTCCAGCAGCAACTGAAAGCCCTGGGCGAGTTAAACAAATCCCTGAACTTGATCGGTTGTTACCAGAATCACGCGGGCCTTTTGGTGGGTTCATCGGTTTGGGAACTGTGGGAAATTCTAAAAACGGCTGACCCTATGTATTCGGGCGTTCAATATGATATTCGCCATGCCACGGTGGAAGGAGGGCAATCGTGGCCTAATGGACTTCGGTTGCTTCGGCCTCAAATAAAATCCCTTGCCCTCAAAGACTTTAGATGGATAACCAAAAATGGAGTGACGACTGTGCAGGATGTTCCCTTTGGCGAGGGGATGGTAGATTTCAAGACTTATTTCCGGTTGTTAAAGGAATATAAGTTAACTATGCCTGTGTCTCTGCACATTGAATACCCAACGGGCGGGGCAGAGCATGGAGCTACAAAGCTGTCAATTCCACAAAAAGAGGTTTTTTTGGCCATGAAACGTGATTTGAGCCGATTAAAAGAGCTCTGGCTGGCGGCTTGACTACTTGTTTTTTCGACAGGATTACAGGATTTACAGGATGAGTTGTTGGTGAGTCCATCTGAATCAATCCTGTAAATCCTGTAATCCTGTCAAAAACTAACCCCTTTTCCCTATCTTTGTCCGCAAATTTTCCCTTCATGACATCGCAAACAAAGTATAAACGCATCCTGCTCAAACTGAGCGGGGAGGCTCTTGCTGGGCCTAACGGTTACAATATTGACCCGGCTGTACTCGAGCAATACAGTCAGGAAATCAGACAAATAGTGGATCTGGGTGTTGAAGTGGCCATTGTTATCGGCGGGGGTAATATCTTTCGGGGTGTCTCCGGCGAACGCTCAGGCATTGACCGTGTACAGGGCGATTACATGGGTATGCTCGCCACAGTGATCAACGCCATGGCCCTTCAGAGTTCATTTGAAAAACACGGCATGTATACGCGCGTCATGTCGGCTATTAAAATGGAGCAGGTCTGCGAGCCTTATGTGCGTCGGCGGGCGGTGCGCCATCTCGAAAAAGGACGCGTTGTGATCTTTGCTGCCGGCACAGGAAGTCCATACTTCACTACCGATACAACGGCCAGTCTGCGGGCTATTGAAATCGAAGCCGACGTGGTGTTGAAGGGTACAAAAGTCGATGGCGTTTACACGGCTGATCCGATGAAAGACAAAACGGCCACCCGGTATACGACCATTACCTTCGATGACGTTTACGAGAAGAAACTAAGCGTTATGGACTTGACGGC
>CAXTJJ010000553.1:0-4103 GCA_964244155.1 uncultured Spirosoma sp. | reverse complement strand
GAATCAGGTTGTAGCGAAAAAAAAGACATTGCTTCGAAACTACACATTGCCTACTTCAATATCAAACTTTCGTCTGAAACGTACTGTTATGGCACTACCTTTGTTATTCTCAAAGAGCGTAAGAGCGTAAGACGGGGCCGCCCGTGCGGTGAAAACTGCTACGCCAAAGCGCTCTTTCACTCTTTCGCTCTTTACCCATGCCCGTCGTTCCCTACAAAGATAAAGACACTTCTAAACGCGAACAGGTCGCGGAGATGTTCGATAGTATTTCGCCGAAATATGACCTGCTGAATCATGTGCTCAGTGGTGGCATTGACATCCTCTGGCGCAAGCGGGCTATTCGTGAACTGCGTAAAGCTGCGGCCAAACCACCCAGGCGTATTCTCGATATTGCCACCGGCACCGGCGATTTTGCTCTTGAAGCACTCGTGCTTAAACCTGAGAAAATCGTTGGCATGGACATTTCGGAAGGCATGTTGTCTGTTGGGCGCGAGAAGATGAAAAAGCGGGGCGTCGATCAGATTATCGAAATGCGGCTGGGTGATTCAGAAGGATTGCCCCTGCCAGACAATGATTTCGACGCTGTTATCGTTGCATTTGGTGTGCGCAACTTCGAAACCTTGTTAAAAGGCTTGACTGACATGCACCGCGTTACCCGCCCCGGTGGTGTGTGCGTCGTGCTGGAGTTTTCGAACCCGCGCCAGTTCCCGTTTAAACAACTTTACGGTTTTTACTCCCGTACCATTCTGCCGCTCATTGGGCGCGTAGTGAGCAAAGACGCGTCGGCTTATACCTACCTGCCCGAATCGGTGCAGGCGTTTCCCGACGGTCCCGACTTTCTGCGAATCTACGAAGCGGCCGGATTCAAAAATACCAAATGGATACCGCTCACCTTCGGCGTTGCGTCAATTTACATCGGCCACAAGCTGGCTTAGCCCGTTTAGAACAGGCCAGACTAGGTCAACCGCTCAGAGTTTCCTTTGCCCGGCTTTCGGTGCAGATGGGCATTGTTATGCTATTAATCGGTCTTGCTGCTCTCAAAACAGAAGCCCAGTCAAACTACAAGTATGTTCGTAAACACCTCGAACGGTACGACGACAAAACGATTCACTACGGCTTCTTTTTTGCCGCCCCCATCACACGATTCAGCGTTTCGCACAGCCCGGAATTTCTGACAGCCGATTCGGCGTACCGGATCTACTCGCCTAATAAACCGGCGTTTCGGGTTGGCTTTGTCGTTAATACATATCTGAGCAAGCATTTCGATCTACGGCTGACCCCATCTGTCTCGCTGTTCAGCCGCGAGGTACAATACGACTATCCCGGCGGCACCTCTAAAACAGAAGTCCGTGAGTCGACCTGGATCGATCTGCCGCTCTTGGTAAAGTACAAATCTGAACGGCGCAACAACAGCCGTATGTATTTGCTGGCAGGTGGAGCATTTAGTATTGAAAGTAACGTGCGCCGGAAAGAGGCTCAGGGCGTGAGCAGGCTAAGCACAGGCACTATGGATTTCGCAATTGAATATGGTATCGGCTTCGAGCAATTTTTTGAATATTTCAAGTTTGCCCCCGAACTCCGGTTCTCACACGGTCTGGTTAACCTCTACCGACCTACCAACAATGCCGCTGGTATTGGCATTAATAAACTCACTTCACATTCGGTTACGTTGTATCTAAATTTTGAATAAGAAATGCCGCTAGGAATCAAGAGGTTACAAAATAATTAAATTATTTTTGGTTATAGGCTTGCACAAAGGCCATTTAGCCACTTATATTTGCACTCCTAAACGACAACAATCGGGTAGGAAAAACAAAGAAAAGGGAGTTTAGCTCAGCTGGTTCAGAGCATCTGCCTTACAAGCAGAGGGTCGGCGGTTCGAACCCGTCAACTCCCACCATTGAAAATCAAGCACTTAGCAGATACTGTTAAGTGCTTTTTGTTGTCAGTTACATCGTAAAGTATAATAAACATCAAATGGACTAAGTCCAAAAGTCATGGAGAGCGTTGCACCTATCTAAATTTGTAACTTTCAGCCTCTGCTTTGCCATAAAACACTATCAAACTAGCTTCCCCAAGGGTTACACACGTGTCTGCCGACGGATCATAACATAGACTATAGCTTAACAGAACCAAGCTGACTTGATTCTGTTTGAATTAGGGCTGTCGACTCTGTGGAGCTGATTCTTTTTTTACTGTAGTACAGGTTAAGGGGATAAGGCCAACCGTTTGTTATGGTTGGTAACGATTCCAAAAACGTTACTGGACCACACCCCGGGTTACCTCTATATGATCTTTACTTGTATTTTACCAAGTATAATTCATGTCGAATGCAATTCTGGCGCGGGCAATTAATGACTTTGAAAAGTTAATGGAAATTGATTCTGTCCATTCAATCGAACGATTTTTTAGTAAAATTGGGAGATTGGTATATAAATGACTGTCAACTATACTCCGTAACATACGTACACAAACACTCCGTAAAAGAGGTTAATTGGTGCCTCTGCGGCATAGAGGGCTCGAATCAGCACAAGACTATGTATGGGTAAAGCACACGGTTAACCAGCCACGAAGGGGTTCTTCCTGGCTGGTTAACCGTGTGCCAAGTAGTAAAAAACATTACTTTTTAAACCTGATTTAGTAGCTTGAAGGCTTCAGCAGGATTGGAAAAAAAGTAGTCCCGAAACGTATTGGTCTGGCCGACGTAAATTTCGTACGTATCGTTTTCAAGCCCATTGATGAGCCCATCCGCTACTTCCCCGGCGGGCATACCATGCTCCTGGCCACCAATGTCTTTTGAAAACGCCGTATTAACGGTTGGCGGCAACAGTTCGAACACGCGAATGGCCGTGTCTTTGGCCAGGACGTGCCGTAACGCCAGCGTATAGGAGTGAACGGCGGCCTTACTGTCCGAATAGGTAGGAATAACACTCACCGGGGTAAAGGTCACGATTGAGCTGACATTGACAATGGCCGCTTCCGGTTGTTTTTTCAGGATAGGTAGCAATTTCTCCGTCAAACGGATCAGCCCAAAATAATTCGTGTCCATTTCTTGTTTGGCCTTCTCAACGGCATCCGCGCCTTCAGCGTGCGTGTAGACGAAGGCCTTACCAGCATTATTCACCAGCACACTTAGGTCGGGATAATCAGATGTCAGTAGCGCCACCAGTTTATCGACCTCGTCCGGTTTCGTAATATCGCAGGGCAGCGCAATTGTATTGGATAATAAAGTGACCGCCTGATGTAAGGTCTGGACCGTTCTGCCGACAATCAGGGCTTTATTGCCTTTTTGGCTCAGTAGCTTTGCCGTTTCGAAGCCAATACCTGACCCACCACCCGTGATAAGGACCGTTTTACGGGAAATATTGATGTCGTTTTCGTTGTTGGTAGACTTATAAACCGTGGTTAAATGCGTTCACGGCTGCAACAGGATCAGCGAAATAGGCCGCCCGTTGGCTGACCGTTTCACCCACATAAATCTCATATTGGTCGGCTTCAATGCCCTTCACGGTCGTTTCAGCAACGACCCGGGGCGCCATACCGGTGTGGCCACCCATGTCTTTAGTCGCTTCCGTGTCGACCAGTGAGGGCATGACTTCAAATAGTTTAATGGCCGTATTCTTCGCCAGGCTTAGACGCAGGGCTACTGTGTGTGAATGCAGAGCCGCTTTCGAGTCGGAGTACGTAGGCAAAATGAGCAACGGATGAAAAGTCACATTGGACGTTATATTGACAATGGCCGCTTCGGGTTGCTGCTTCAGGAGTGGCAGGAGTTTTTCGGTTAATAAAACGGGACCAAAATAATTGACGTCAAATTCCTGCCGGGCTTTCTGATACGCATCGGCTTCTTCACCCAACCGATAGACATTGGCTAGCCCGGCGTTATTAACCAGTAAGCTCAGCGAGGGGTACTCCTGATTGAGTTGCGCGACCAGAGCCTCAATGTCGGCTTCCTTTGTGACATCGCAGGTTAGGGCAGCCACCCCTAGTTCCTGACTGGCTTTCTGAAGTTTATCAGCATTACGCCCAACCAGAATGACCTGGTTTCCTTTTTCTTTCAGCAGTTTGGCACCAATGTGGTTGGTGCGTTATTCGGGCCGGTA
>CAXTJJ010000552.1:0-4128 GCA_964244155.1 uncultured Spirosoma sp. | reverse complement strand
ACGGTTTTGGCCTTTTTGTGAAATTTGTGTGAAAATAATGGGATAATTCCCAGTCCTATGCCTGTAGATTGGTAAATGAGGATAAATTTGCGGGGTTAAAAACGTCACCCTCGTCACCTTTTTGTGAAATTCCCTTAAAAAATTGATTTAACCTATGAAACGAGTAGCTGTTTTTACCTCGGGTGGAGACGCACCGGGTATGAACGCCTGCATCCGGGCTGTTGTTCGGGGGGCGGTCTATCACGGTCTTGAAGTATTCGGTATCCGCCGGGGATACAGCGGAATGATAAATGGCGATATTTTTCAAATGTCTTCGCATTCGGTGAGTAACATCGTTCAGCGTGGAGGCACCATCCTAAAATCGGCCCGCAGCAAAGAATTCATGACGCCCGAAGGCCGTGCCAAGGCATATGAACAAATTAAGAAGTTCGACATTGAAGGCCTGATAGCCATCGGCGGAAATGGTACGTTTACAGGTGCTACACTTTTTTTCGATGAATTCGGTATTCCAACCGTTGGGGCACCCGGCACAATTGATAACGATCTTTATGGAACCGACCATACAATCGGTTTTGATACAGCTGTAAATACCGCACTTGAAGCAATTGACAAAATTCGTGACACAGCCGACTCCCACGACCGGATTTTCCTGATCGAAGTGATGGGCCGCGACTCGGGCTATATTGCCATTCAGTCGGGTATTGCCGGTGGTGCCGAAATGGTGATGGTACCCGAAGTTCTTACTCCTATTTCGGAGGTTGTCGAAACCCTGAAAGCCGGTTGGAGTCGGCAGAAATCGTCGTCTATCGTTGTCATCGCCGAAGGTGAAGAAGCGGGCAACGCGGCTGAGATTGCCGAAAAAATCCGTCAGCAGGTGCAATCGGATATTGATATGCGGGTCACAACGCTGGGCCACATCCAGCGGGGTGGTATTCCCACTGCCTACGACCGCATTCTGGCCAGCCGCCTGGGGCTTGGAGCACTCGAAGGATTAATGAACGGTGAGCAGAATGTAATGGCTGGTATTGTGAATAACGAACTGGTTTATACGCCTTTCCGCGATACTATTCGCCTGCCCAAACCAATTAGTGAAGACTTACTCCGGATGGTTAAAATCCTGTCCGTATAACCTGTTCCGTCAGTTTAAACCAGGTTTTTGACAGGATTACAGGATTTAGCAAACCTGTAATCCTGTCAACTAGTCAGCTTATGCATAGCCCGCTACTTTATAGGTAACATACCCAACCAGTTCACGGATCAAGTAATACGAGTCGAAGAAAGACTCTTCGTGTGGGAGCAGCCAGTCTCCCGGCGAAAACGACCGACGGATACTCATAAAACTACTGGGAAAGGGTGTTACCTGAACGCCTTCTTTTTGAAAGCAGGCGATGGCCCGGCGCATATGCCAGGCCGACGTTACTAACACGCAACGATTTGTCCCAAAGTACTTCCTGAGCATAGTAGCAGTAAAAAGCGCATTTTCATGTGTGTTACGGGACTTGTTCTCCAGTGTAATATCTGCCGGTCGAACACCCGCTACGATCAAAAACTGCGCTGTCATCTGGCCTTCGTCGCTAACCGCTTCAGATTGAAAGGGTAAGTAGCCTGCCCCGCCACTAATCAGAATTTTCTGTACAGCACCGGTTTTATATAGATAGAGCGCCTGACCAGCCCGGTCGATTTCCCGTCCTAACAAAAAACGTTGAGTTCCATAACGGGTAGGTGCTGATGCCGGAATTTCTTTCTGCCCGTTTATCATGCCCCCAGTTAACACAACCGCCACCCGATTCATCGAATCGGCAAATGCCAGCCGGTTTGGTTGAATAGGGTATTCCCACCACAAAGCCAGTTCATTCATCAGGAAGGAATTACCAAATATCCAGAAAATACCAAGCCCCAAGCCAATCAACCGACGGCGGTAATGCACCTTTTTTACAAAAAATGCGAACAGCAATGCCGTTACAAGCCAACCCGCCGGTGTGAGCAGGTAGGTAATCGTTTTAGAAAAGAAATAAAACATAGACTACAGGAGACGTGGCAAGCGTTTTGATAGGTAACAAACGTACCAGCAAAATACCGTAAATTTGACCCTATTCTGTTGCGAAGATACATACCACCCTGTATGAAAAAACTCCTTTTAGCCGCTCTATTTGGTTCAGCTCTGTTATCGCAGACCTGGGCACAGTCAACCACTTCGGCATCTGCCAACGATGGCTTTAAAATTACCGGTCGAATCAAAGGACTGAAGGATACAACCTGCGTGTTGGCTCACTATTTTGGTGCCACGCAATACATTACAAAAGACACAGCTCGTGTCGATGGCGCGGGAAACATAGTTTTTGAAGGCAAAAAAACGCTGCCTCAAGGCCTGTTCATTGTTGTAACGCCTAAAACCAAGAATCGCTATATCGAATTTCTGATTACTGATGACCAGCAGTTCTCCTTCGAGACCGACACGGCAGATGTTATCAAGAATATGAAGGTATCGGGTTCGAAAGAAAACGAGTTGTTCTACAGCTACCAGCAACAGCTTGGCAAACTGTCGGAAGAAGCGCAGGCATTAAATGCAGAACGAAAAATGCGTACTGATGCTGTTTCAACTGCCATGGTCAACAAGAAAATGAGCGATTTGCAGAAACAGGCCACCGAGTATCGCAATCAGTTCTTAAAAGAAAATACAGGTACGTTCGCCGTAAAGTTGCTCAAAGCCACTGCCGAACCCGATGTTCCACCCGCGCCCAAAGCGGCTAACGGCCGGCCTGATTCGCTCTGGGTATTTAACTACTTCAAAGGGCATTTTTGGGATAATTTCGACTTCTCCGACGAACGTTTTGTCCGGACGCCAATCCTGCAAAGCAAGGTCGAACGGTATATCAAAGAGCTTACGGTGCAAGTGCCCGATTCTCTGATAAAAGAAGCTGACTTTCTGGTGGGCAAGGCTGTAGCTGGTAATAGTAAAGAGGTAAAATACTATACGATCTATTACATCACGAGTCAGTACGAGCAACCCAAAGTAATGGGTACCGACGGTTTGTTTGTCCACATGTTCGAGAAATATTACAAGACTGGTGTCATGACGGTTTCAGACTCATCGACCCTGAAAAGTATTGGGGAACGGGTTGCCACGCTGAAGCCTAATCTGGTGGGTAAAACCCTGGCAACACCCGTTATCAGCGACACCCTCCGCCGTCCTATTGCCTTTCAGAATATCAAGGCCGATTACACGGTCGTCTTTTTCTATTCGCCAACCTGCGGTCACTGTCGTGAAAGTGCGCCCAAACTCAAGAAATTTGTAGACGATTATAAAGGAAAAGGCGTTGAAGTCGTGGCCATTGCCATCGACCAAAACCCGGACGAATGGAAGAAGTTCATTAAGGAGTTTAAGCTCGGCAATGCCATCAACGGCTACGATTACACCTACCGCACTGACTATCGGCACCAGTACGATGTCTGGACAACGCCAACGGTGTATATGCTTGACAAAGACAAAAAAATCATTGCCCGCAAACTACCCGCCGAGCAAATAGAAGACTTCATGTTGTTTCACAAACGGCAACAGGCTACTCAGGCGGTGAAGAAATCGGGTGCCGCCCCAGCCAACGCTAAGGCGAGTGTGAAAAAGTAACGTGAACCTCTGGTCCGCACAGCCGAAGGCTAGGTTACAGAGATACACTAGCCATAAAAAGGTTAGCCTTCGGCTGTGCGGACCAGAGGTCCACGTTACCTCATCTTCGTCCGCTTCACTAAATAAGCGTTTAGAATCTGGTCGAAGCCCTGGGCAATGTCGGCTTCGATGAAGTCGATTTTGTACTGGCCACAACGCATCTTGAGTTCCTGAAAATAGGTCTTCACAGCTTGCTGATAGGTCTCACGCACCTGACCCGGCTGAAGTTTTACCTTCTCGCCCGTTTCCAGATCGATGAACTCATAAGGCCGCTCATCGAAATCGAAATCCTCTTCGGTTTTCTTGTCCGTTACGTGAAACAAAAGTACTTCATGCAGGTTGTGGCGCAGGTGTTGCAAGGCAGAAAACAGCGCATCAGCTTTTTCGCTGTTGGCGAACATATCGCTAAAAATCACCACCAGCGACCGCTTATTGATCTTTTCGTCTACCTGGTGGATCACAGC
>CAXTJJ010000551.1:0-4132 GCA_964244155.1 uncultured Spirosoma sp. | reverse complement strand
GGTGTAACTGTTGGGGTTTGTTGTCGATGTTTTACCCAGGTAAGACCCCCAGTCAGTATAAGGAGCAGCTTCCATGTCCCCATTCGTGAGGACGTTGGCAATTGTCTGCGGCTGGGCTTCCTCTTTTTTACAGGAGTTGAACAGAACTAACGCAATGAATAAAACGAGTAAAAGCCGAACGTTTTTCATGCTGATGGATTATATAAGACAACGTGAGCAATATATATAGGTAAACTATTTTATTTAATTTTATATCATTAAACTTATATTAATTTATACTATATCGACTGAACGGTCGCCTGCCATTAACTTTTGGCTAAAGGATATCGGTACCTGGACTCCATAAAACGACAGCGTCCGGGAAGTCGAGTATGCTAAAGCACCCCCTTCCCGGACGTTGATTTTATTTGTTCGACTTACTCGCTTAACCCAAATCGCTGGTTGATCATTGTAAAGAAATCCTCGTTGCTCATGCTCTTCCAGGCACCATAGGTCGCCTGCGCATCCTGCCCGGCTATGTAGCGTATCTGGTCGGTGTCGTCGGTGGCGGCCTGATAAATCACCCCGGCAATTTGTTCGGCGGTCGAGTATCCGGCTGAATTCTTGCCGAAGGCTGCGAATACCTTTTCGAGACTTGTATCATAAGCACTTGGTCCGTCTGTTGTCCGTTTCAGCGAGCGGGTAGCAAAATCGGTAATAACGCCACCCGGAGCCACAATTTTCACCCGGATACCAAACGGACGTAGTTCGTAGTTCAGCGATTCGGACATACCATCCAGCCCGAACTTGGTGGCGTGGTAGATTGAATTGAACGGCAACCCAACCAATCCACCAATGGACGTAACATTAATGATCGTCCCCCCGCCCATTTGTCGGAAAGTAGGCAACAAGGCTTTGATCGTGCGCATGACACCGAATACATTAGTGTTAAACTGATCCATGATCTTCTCCTCAGAGGCCGTTTCCAGCGGTCCTGCAAGTCCGTAACCCGCATTATTGAGCAGCACGTCAATCTGCTGAAAATCGGCCAGTGCCTGTTCAACAGCTTTGTTGACGCTGTCGGTTTGCGTTACATCCAGCGCGTAGACCTTACTGGTTGGATACTGTTGAAGTTCCGTTTCGTTTTGCGGGTTACGCATCGTAGCGGCCACATTCCAGCCGTGATTAGCAAACAGTATGGCCGCTGCCTTCCCGATTCCCGACGATGCGCCCGTTATAAAAATAGTCTTTGCCATGTGGTTGAGCAGGTTGAGACCCATAAGATTTCAAAAACCTTACAGGTCTATAAGATGAATACAGATTATTTCCGGTGTATTGTTGTTGCTGCCGCCTGGGCCGATGCCAGAATTGTTATATCAGCGATGGTAACGTTGAAGGGGGCAGTAACGGCATACACAATCGAATCCGCAATATCGTCGGCAGTAAGGGGAGCAAACCCTTCGTATACCTTAGCGGCCCGTTCGGTATCACCTTTGAAACGAACTACCGAAAACTCAGTTTCAACAGCACCAGGTGCAATATTGGTTACTTTAATACCATGTTGGGTGAGGTCAAGCCGCATGCCCGTACTAAGGGCTTCGACGGCGGCTTTGCTGGCGCAATAAACAGCCCCGTTGGCATAGGTTTGCTTACCTGCAATTGAACTTAAATTGACAATATGGCCCTGCTGGCGGGCTACCATACCCGGCACAACCGCCTTCGATACATACAGTAACCCCTGCACATTGCCGTCAATCATCTGATCCCAGTCTGCGGGTTCGCCCTCCTGGATGGGGGCCATACCATAGGCATTCCCGGCATTATTGATAAGAATGTCGATGGCTTTCCATTCATCGGACAGCGTGCGGATGGCATCGTCAACGGCCGTCCAGTCGCGCACATCGAAGTTGAGTGTGGTTACAGTGGTTTGCCCACCAAGCTCTTCGGCCAACTCGTCCAAACGATCCTGTCGGCGACCGCACAGGATAAGCCGGTAATTGAGGTCGGCAAAGGCTTTGGCCGTGGCGCGACCTATGCCGGAAGTGGCACCGGTAATGAGAGCAATACGAGACATAGCAAGACTATAAATAAGATGATCTCACAAAGATAAACGGGCAGGGATAGGTTTTCAGACCACTTCCTACAATTCCATGTCGTTTATTCTCTCCTGCAAACTGCTAACCATACAAACCGCTACTATTCATTTACTTATAAAATATTATTTGAATCTCTAAACGAGATCAGGCGGTTTTGGTCGGGTTTTTGCACCAGTCTGACTAGGTTTTGATTGCGCAAAAGAGCGTTATAGCCATGCAACAACGGGCACATAACCAGCTTTCAGAATCATGATCATCCTCTTTTAATCACCAAAACTTAATCATCACTCGTGTTATGTTACCTGAATTTTCGGTTATCATTCCAACGTATAGGCAGCCAGCTTTGCTTCTTAAATGCCTCGACGCGCTGGGGCGTCAGCAGTTAGCACATGATCAATTCGAAATTATAGTTGTTGACGAAGGCAACTCACCCGAAACTGAAACTGCTGTTTTACTCTTTGCCAAACAAATAGCCCGCGATAGCACGCGTATTGAAGTGCGTTATCTGACTCAGCCCCAGCGCCTTGGCGCAGCAGCTGCCCGAAATCTGGGCTGGCGGGCGGCTCGTGGGCGGATCATTGCATTTACTGACGACGATTGCTTGCCGGAACCGGCCTGGCTTTCGTCGGCCTTATCTTGTTTTCAGCGAGGGGCTCAGGTGGTCAGTGGCCAACTCCGGATTCTCTTACCCAACCAACCGACACCGCTCGACCGTACGGCCACCTTTTTGAAGCGGGCTGAGTTTATCGCGTCGAACTGCTTTTGCCGGAAATCGACTCTGGAACGCGTCGGTGGCTTTGAAGAAGCTTTTGATATCGGCTGGCGGGAAGATAGTGATCTCCAGTCCAAGTTTGTTCAGGCTGGAATCCCTATCGGAAAATGCCCTGAAGCGATTGTCGTTTATCCCATTCGGCCATATCCCTGGTATGGTCTGCTTCAGGACGAGCGAAACAATAGCTACGATGCCTTATTGCATAAGCGCCATCCAGGCCTGTTTCGAGAGCAAATTCCTGTTTATCGGCGGCAAATACTCCGCTATTATACTTCGGTGCTGAGCGTAACAGTTGGCCTGATTGGGATACTTATCGGTCAGACAAGTTTAGCTGTTTCAGGACTGAGCATCTGGACTGTTTTATTGGCTGATCTGGTACTACACCGTTTACCCAACGCGCCGTTAACCTGGCTTACATTTAAACACGCGGTATTGACGGCACTCGCAACACCGTTTTTGTCGGTCTACTGGCGACTTTACGGGGCTATAAAATACCGGGTTTTATATCTGTGAACTTAATTCCTTTAGCTGTATAGGTTAGAATTTACCTCTTTTTCTGTGTGTAGAGGACACAATAAGGAACCATTAACGATTTGATTGTATTTTTGATGGATAAGGATAATATTACTCAATTGTCCTTATCCTTTCATGGATCACTTGCATCAAAGTTTTAGCGTTCGGTTTACATATAGCGTTTATTTCACCGAGCATCTTTTCGATAGTACGAATTCTTTACTCGCCGATTTCTTCAACCAACAAGCCACCGCCGAGACCCGAAAAAAACTTCTGGTTATTCTTGATTCAGGCGTTGTGTCAACGCACCCGAGCTTACCGGCTACCCTTACATCCTACTTCGCTCAACACGCTGACTCTGTTGAGCTTGTGCCTGATTTTCTCATTATACCGGGGGGCGAAATAGCTAAAAACGACCCCGACTATGTCGAGAAAATTGTAGATGCCGTTGATCGGCACGGCATTGATCGACACTCGTATGTAGCCGCTATTGGGGGCGGATCGGTGCTGGATTTAGTCGGTTATGCGGCTGCCATCTCGCACCGTGGTATTCGCCACATCCGAATCCCGACAACCGTGCTCTCGCAGAACGATTCGGGCGTGGGCGTAAAAAATGGCGTTAATTATAAGGGAAAGAAAAACTTTCTGGGAACATTTGTCCCCCCTGTAGCCGTCTTCAACGATAGCCAGTTTTTAACGACGCTCGATGAGCGCGACTGGCGGGCGGGTATATCCGAAGCCGTTAAAGTGGCGTTGATTAAAGACAGGACTT
>CAXTJJ010000550.1:0-4134 GCA_964244155.1 uncultured Spirosoma sp. | reverse complement strand
GGCTCCCGACATGATGTGAATAAATGGTAAAGCACCCCCGCCTGTTGACAAAACGGCACTTATACCAACAATAGATGAGAGAATTACGCTGCCCGTTCGAATCATTTTTTCACGACTGCGACAATCCCGACGGAGCTTCGGGTATTGCTCATAAACCTGCTGTAAGTCAGAAAATTGCTGACTAAAATCAAACAATTCGTTTGCTGATTTGGAAGGTGGCTTGTTAACAACCGGCGCGGGTCTAGTCGGAGCTACGGACTTTATTGGTTCGACTGGTAATAAAGCAAGAAGTTGATCAATCGTAGTCTCCGTATCGGCAAGCCGAATCAGGTCGTTTTTGTCAATTAGTTTACGCGTAATTCGAACCCCATTGACAAACGTTCCATTCTTGCTTGACAAGTCCTCTAGAACAAAACTGGTTGGCGTACATTGAATCAAGTGGGCATGACGCCCACTGATTTTACTGTTTTGAATAACCAGTTGACTGTCTACGCTTCGCCCAATCACATAAGTGGGCAATTGGCTCAAGTTATCGATCAGTTGCTCAAACTGATGCTCGTTTTGGACTGAAAATGGCATGGAAAAAGGTAACGTTTACTACTCAGCAAGATATAGAATAGGAATCAAACAAAAGCACTGTATTTTTTACTTATCATACAATTGATGAACTATATCCCTTTACCAATAACAGAAAACTAATTTTTTTGAGAAATTTTACAGCAGAACAAACTACGAATAACCTTTAATATTGTATGATTTATATTCAATTTTATATAAATCATAATCTTTTCAATTATACTTATCCTATACTATAAATTCAAAACTAATTTTTCAGAAAGAAGTCCACTCATCCAGTGTCCATAAACACAAAAAGCCCCGCGCATTCGAATGCGCGGGGCTTTTTGTGTTTATGGACACTTAATATCGTTCGTTGCCTTCGTCTTCCTCCTCGGCGAGTTCGGTGATTTCTTCGTCTATATCGTCGTCTGACAAATCGGCTTCGCTCTCATCAATAAATTCGTCGGGCTCTTCATCATTCGAGATTTGATCCGTAGCATGACGGGCTGTGGCCGTATCCGTGTACAAGAGCGTATCTGAGGCTTCCTCATCGCCCGGATTCATAATATCGGGCTCGTTATTGACGCCTAGGCCAGCATACACGACAGCATCCTGCTCTGTATCATTTTCAGGCATATTATTATGTCGGGGCGACATACCTCCCAATGGGCCACCCGAATTTTCGTCGACTCGTTGCTGGTCGGAGTTGTTGGTATTTTCCATAATGGTTAGTAGCTGGTGGTGAATGGCTGGAACGTCTGCATACCAGTTTCCGGTCACCAGTTGTACCCATTTAACCAGTAAGAACTAAAAGAGTTTTGACTTATTTCCAGAGCACCACTTTCTGAATCAGCACGGGTCGATTGTCGCTAATAAGCCGGATCAGGTAGGTTCCATCGACCAAATTGCCCAAGTCGAGGGTTGTTTCTACTTCAGCCTTAACGACTTCTGCCGGGAGCACCGCCTGACCGGATATAGACACCAGTTCAAGGCGCCCATCATAGCGCGGACGAACGGTCAGGTAACGGTCGGTGGGGTTTGGAAACACCCAGGGTGTGGTTGGCTCTTCTTCAGGCACAGCCGTTACAACGACCTTTTGTGAGGTGTTTTTTAGGTAACGTAGCCCGCCCCCTGTGCTTCCAATCATCAAGTCGGGCAGTTGATCGCCGTCGAGGTCGGCAACCGCAGCAATGAGTCCCTTGCCGGGTAACCCAATAGAGGCCAGCGAGTCGATCAGGGTGAACGCCTGGTCGGGGCGGTCGGGAAATTGATACACCCGAACAGTACCGTTGTCGGCAGCGGCAATCAGTTCGTTTTTCTGATCGCCGTTTATATCGGCAACCACCAGCGAGCGGGCGCGGGCGTACACATAGTCGTCGGTAGTAAAGCCGCCGAAGGTTTGGTTCTGCAATTGAAACGTAGGGCTGGCTGCCGTTCCGGCATTGCGGTAATAGAGAATCGTACCGGTGCTGGAGCGGCTCACGAGCAAATCAGGTTTTCCGTCCCGGTCTACGTCAGTTACGGTCACCAAATCGGTTGGACTAAGCAAAGCCCTTGTAGGCCAGATCGTTGCTCCCGCCAGACTATATTGCACGGCGGCCCCTTTAGCCGCCGAATTAAACATGACCCGAACCTGAACATCGGTAGTACTCGTTCCGGTCAATACCAGATCTATACTGCCGTTTCCGTCTACATCGGTAAAGGAGGGTACGACATTGGTAAGGGCCAGAGACGCCAGGCCGAGGTAGTCGGTTGTAATGAGTGCAAAGGCCGGGTTTTGCGTTGTGCCCTTGTTCTCGAACTGCCAAACCCCGGCGCGGTAACTGGACCCTAGCCCTGTTCCGCCGTATCCGACAAGCAAATCCATGTCGCCGTCACCGTCCAGATCAGCGAGAGCGGGGGCGGCCCGTTCGCCTAAATCCAGCATATCACTTTGCAGAAAATCCCGTTGAACAAGCTGAAAATCCGGATTCTGCGTCGTACCCGCATTTTTATAAAACCAACCCGACGCTCGAAAATCGAACGCATGGCCGTCATTAAGATTAACATTGGGCGAGGCCAGTAGATCTTTCTGTCCGTCGCCGTCTACATCTTCAAAATAGGTTGCCGCAAAGGCCGGAAACAGAATGGGCGAAATGGCCGGAAACAAACTGTCATAACTTGTAAAGTTGGCACTGGCGCTATTGGGGCCGCTATTCCGCACCCTGGCAATGTTTTCGCAACTCACGAATCCAAACAACAAATCTTTATGGCCGTCACCATCCGTATCGACTACGGTCAGGGTGTTGCCCGTATGTAAAGGTCTTGCACCACTAGGTTTTGCCCCGCCTGGACTGGCAGCTACCCGACCTGACCCATCCGTACACTGAATACCGAAGGTGAAATCGTTGCAAAATTCTTTGTGGAAATGGCCCCAGCATTGGTCACCGGTGCGCACAAAATCAAGGCCTTTTGTGCCGGTTTTTTCGACGCTCATATTTTGCTGGTAAGCAATGATGTTTCCGTCGGCGTCGAACGTGATAATATCAATATCGCCGTCGTCATCGTAATCCGTGATAGCGGGCAAATCGACAGAGGTCACATACAGCGTTTGAGGTCCGCTGAATCCAACCGTTTTGAGCGGGTTAACCGCCATGGTAAACGAAACGGCTCCACCCTGTGACGTATTGTGATAGACAGCCACCCCTTTTTCCGTATTGGTAAAAATGTCTTTTTTGCCGTCGCCATCATAGTCCACCAGCAACATCCAGCTATACATCACAGCCGGGAAAGCGATTTCGTATTCGGGTGCATACTGCCAGGCGATCCCGCTTCCCGTTGGGTTGTCAATTGCGATGAACGTGCTAACCTTGTTGGTTGTCCGGTCAAATACGGCCAGATCATCGCGGGTATCGTTATTCAGGCGAATGGTTGAGTATTGAGTGGTATTTAGCCCCCCCGCCCAGGGGTTTAGTAACGCACGTCCGTTGACACTCACAGTTGGATTCAGGTCATACCGAAATGATATTTTCCCCGCCGACTGAGCGTACGTGAACAGTGGAATTACTAAAAAACAAAGCGTAAACAGCTTTTTCATCTATTTTTGGGTATCACTTAAACGCAGAGCGCGCAACGTTTTTGCTGGGAGCACGAAGAAATTTGCTTTTTGAACACGCTGCGTCTTTACGTTTAGAAACGACGAAACCGGTCCAAATATGCTGTCAACCGAACAACTCTATCATAAATTTCAGGAATGCACGGGGGTTTCGACCGATACCCGTCGAATTACCCCCGATTGTCTGTTTATTGCCCTCAAAGGTGACAATTTTGACGGCAACCAATTTGCCGAACAAGCCATTGCCGCAGGAGCGCGTTACGCCATTGTCGATAATCCTGACGTAGCCAAGCGCGACAGCCAGTCGCGCTTGTTGCTCGTAACGGATGGACTAACCGCTTTGCAGGATCTGGCCCGGCACCACCGCCAAACGTTTACATTCCCCATTATTGGACTGACTGGTTCCAATGGAAAGACGACAACGAAAGAATTGATCGCGGCTGTTCTGTCGAAGAATTATCAGTTGTATGCTACTGTTGGCA
>CAXTJJ010000549.1:0-4136 GCA_964244155.1 uncultured Spirosoma sp. | reverse complement strand
CAGGCTGGCCATTCTTACCGGCCAGTCCATTGGTCTGATACTGATCGCCGAAAGCACCTGGAAAGTCACGCAGAGCCGCCAGCAAATGATAAGTTGCGTTGGCCGATGTCGTTACGTATTGTAAATAATCTGATGCGTCATGCCAGCCGCCGGATGCGTCGATGTGGGTGCTGTCGGGCATGGGGCCATACATGGTATAGCCGTCGTGGGTATGGCAGGAATCGTTCAGGAAGGGGTTGTAGCCACTTCGCTGCTGGCGCATGTACCGCAAACAGAAATCAGCCGCACCCGCATATACATCGTCGCCGATACGGAAACCGGGCGAACGGGCACCGTCAACAGTGCGGAGATAATAGCGGCCGGATTTTCGATAAGCCGAGAAATCGAGCCGGTAGGTTTGCTGAAAGGGGCCATATTTGCCAAATGTTCGGCCCGCCGGTAGTTGCTGAATTACCTGATCCGTCTGCTCATCGACAAGGTCAAAACTGCTTATTGTTGTTTCTGCTAAGCTGCCCCAAACGGCTATTTTGGGACTATCAGGCCGGTAGCCGAGCAGGTTAATGCGGATAACAGCACGCTGGTCGTTGTGCTGTGTCGTAGCCAATAAACTAATTGACAAGGAGATGAGTATGGGCAGCCAGAAAAGCTTGAGGTTCGTAATCCGGGATAGACACATAGCTATATCTTCGTCAGAAGGCCCATCATCATCTCTTCAAAATAGGCACCGTTATAGGGGCCAAACCAGTTCATGTCGCGGGTTTCGTAGGTAGCCCGACTGTAGTATTTGTCGGGGGTGACATAGCCGATATAACCGCCATCGAAGCTAGTAATCATAAGGTTAACGCCTTTTCGAGTAGCCAGTGGTTTGAAGTCGGCCACGAATTCACCTGAATAATCGCAGGGAGTGCCGAGCAAAACGGTTTGTCCGATGCGCAGGGCTTTCAGGTCGGACGGATAATCGCCATAAACGGCGTAAAAAAGCCAGGGGCGAACACGCCAGTTGCCAATGACGCGAGGGTGTGGTTCCCGAAGATCGAGGGGTAAGGTAAGAATGGCCAGTGCGCTATCCGGTTTGGTCTGGATTTGTGGAACGGTGCGTTCGATACGAAGTGCCAGATCGCCTGCATAATTACGAACTTCCTGAAAGTCGGTTTTACCCCGAGCCTCTGGTCCGGTGCTACCAACAGCACCTGCCATAAACACAGCAAAATTGGCCGATTTTTTTTCCAGCCGGTCTACCAGTGAGCCGGGATAATCGCGGCTGAGGTAATTCCACATGCTATCTTCAAACAGGGTTGCATGGCCGGAGAAGGTGCAAAGCAAGGCCGACTCGCCCGATGTTTTTTTCAATCTTAGCAGGTGAATCAAGCCATCCAGCGGACCTGTTGGACCTGATGAGGCAATCCGGTTATAGATATGGTCGCTGGCATCCACTTCCCCATACCCTACCTGCACCGGGGCCATGTTCGTCTGAGCAGCACGAATAGCCGCCAGAATGCCGTCTGTAATACGAGTCACGATTTTTTCGTCGTAGCCACCGGCAATCAACTGCCCAACCACCCCCGGCGCCCAGCCGCCCATGCTATTGTGTGAATGAATGGCACCCGTATAGATATTCTCCCAGCGCAGCCCTACTTCGGGTAGCCGTTTTTTGAGGGCCTCTACAACTGTTGGGGGCGTAATGAGCAGGTCAAGTCCTATCATGGCGACTTTTGTGCCCCCATTATCGAGCACAATGGCCCGCGCGAAAATTGAATCGCTAACAACGTGCCAGTGTTTGCCCTGACGGGCACCGTAACCACCTGTCGGCGTTGAATAAGGGGGGGTAATATTGGCCTTTGCCCAGCCTGCCCGAATTGGCGTTTTTGCCGCAGGTGGCGACGGGAGTTGAGCCAATCGTTCTTTTGTATGGGTATAATAAGGCATTTGCTGGTACGGGGTTTCATCGACCGGTGCCAGACTAACTGCCAGGAAGAGCAGGATAAAAACAACAAGTCCCAGCAGGACTTTCAGGAAAATACGAAGGAATTTCATACGATTTGCGACCGGCGCGAACGGATTTGTTTGCAAGCAACAAAAAAACGAACGGATGGGAAAGCGATAGGAAAACTAAAAAAGGCACCGGAGAAAATCCCCGATGCCTTCTGCCATCCTACCGGTTTCCCGGCCTCCCTATATATAAACTTTATCCCAGGAACGGTGCCGCAGCCGCTAAAACCTGCGCTTTGGTCAGGGGCTCATCAAACGCCCCACGGAAATTGTCGTCTGTTATACCCGTTACGTTTGGCAGTGTTTTCAGGTTAACGCCCCCTTGCGTAAAAGTTGTTTGTGTCGAGTCAGACATCCAGGCTTTCATACCCATCATCCGGCGAATCTCCGATGCGTGCCGGGCTTCGACCGAATGGATTTGCAAGGCCACCTGCAAAATGGCTTTATCATTGATCAGGTTACCCGCCTGGCCTTTATATGCCTGAACGCCCGTGTCTTCCAGGGCGCGGGCCGTAGCCAGAAATGTCGCGTAACTTGTGAATGTTCCGTCGGGGTATTTGAAGGTTGGTTTCGCTACGGCTGCGGCTCCCAGAGCCCCTTTCAGCAAAGCAACGTGTGCTGCTTCGTGCTTGCTGATCTGGTTGATGACCGTTTGGTCACTGGCGGGCACTAACCCGGCGGTAGAAAGACCAGTGCGGTAAAATTCGTCTTCCAGATACTCCAGCGTAAGTGCGAAATTAGCGGCATCAATGGCCGCCTGCGATGGTGCCGTGGTGGTTTGGGCAAAGGCTTTATTCAGATTGGCCGCTACCAGGGTTGGAATACCCGCTGCAACCAGATTCGAGCCAAATTTGAGAAGATTCCGACGGGAGTAGAAGCTATAACGCTCACTAAATTCAGGGTCGGCCTTTTCGATTGTGGAAATCAATTTAAATAGATTCATAGCGTTGTGTCTGGTTTATGCGGGAAGATTAGTGGCTGTAATAGGTGTTCGCACGTACTTTTGAGCAATGGGCAGCACAACACCTGGTTTGTTGGCGGCATCGAGCCCGGTAGTTGGTGCTACCACATCGTCGCCGGCAAAATCGGCAGATTTTGGGTTCAACAAATCGCGGATAGCGGCTGCATGACGTGCTTCTACCGATACAATTTTACCCGCCAGTGCCAGATAATTCACGTCAGTAATTAACGGACCCGCGCCGTTGTAGGCCGATACACCCAAATCTTCAAACGCCTTGGCAGTGCCTAATACGCTGGCCCGGTCGCTGAAGTTTATGCTGCTGAAGTTCGGAACCAGATCGGCAATTCGGCTGGCGGCTGGAATAGCGGCTTTGAAAAATTCGCGGTGAATAACTTCGTGGTCGCGAATATCCATGAGAATGGCTTTTTCGGCATCGGTCATGCCACTGTAAGGTGTTTGAATGACCTGTGTATAGAAGGCGGCCTCCAGCTGTTCAAGCGCAAAGGCATAGTTAAGGATACCGACATCGCCAGTTCCCAAATCGACAGGGGCCATTACCGTGGTTGGGTTCTCCTCGCCTTCTTTGCAGGACGCCAAAAGGGCACCACCGGCGGCAAAAGCACCTGCGTAGCGCAGAAATAACCGGCGACCTACCCGAACCGGCTCTAACTGGCCCGGTAACATGGTCAGGCCCGATTCATTCTGTTGCTTGCTCATAACGTATGTAGTTAAGTGTGTCAGTATAACCGCTATTTGATCATACGGTTCGATACATGTACGCCATCTTTTCTGACTTGGATTTATTGTATGCCATAAAAGTCTGTTCACCTTCCGCCAGAAAGATACCATACTGGGTTATAATTGCCTGATTCTTAGCCATGTAGTAAGCAGGATTGCGCTGATGCTTTGTGCAACACCTAGAACTAAACGTGTAAAAACAATGAGTTTATCGCCTATTTTTACGCTTTATGTTGGTGTACAGCAACCGGCCGACAAAAGGATTGACAGATTTTATGGAAACGTTGATCCGTCGTTTGTTCGTTACCCCCCCATTACCGTAACCCATCCCGACCTTTAGTATAATGAAACAATTATCAGTCTTTTCTCTGCTGATCTTTATAGTCGTGTCACCTGGAATGGCCCAGAAAAATTTGCACATCAAATCGCCAAACGAACGAATCGACTT
>CAXTJJ010000548.1:0-4152 GCA_964244155.1 uncultured Spirosoma sp. | reverse complement strand
GCATTCAGGTCATGTTCTTTATTTCGGAAGAATAACATGGCCGATGCCGCATTGATCAGAATGCCCAAACCTGCTACCCAGGCCACCGCTCCACCTGCTACGGGTTCGGGGTGTCGGAAACGGCTAATACTTTCCCATAGAATGGCCCCAATTGTAATCAGTAAGATAACGGCGTTTGTAAGAGAAGCCAGCACGGTGCTTTTGCGATATCCATAGGTGAAGCCAGGTGTTTGACGTACACGTGCCAATCGAAACGCGAGCAGCGACAGCAACAGACTTGCCACATCGCTGAGATTGTGACCCGCATCGGCGGCCAGAGCCAGGGAGTGGTAATAAAATCCCATGCCGAACTCCACGATAACATATACCGTGTTCAGAATTGCCCCAACGATCAAGGCACGGTTTACTGAGGTCAGTACAGTAGGCCCGTGGCTGTGGCCTGCGTGGCTTTCATGATTGTGTTCGTGTGCCATAGGGTAGTTAAATCGTGCGAACCGTCCGCAACTCCTTTTATCATCGCAAAGGTATACCGGGAGGGAATGCAACAGGTAGTCAAAAACAGAGTAGACGCTGGATTGAGAGTTGCCTGAGCCGGAAAACAGCAGAAATTTTAAAAAAACCACGACATCAGCTAGCCAAACACTATGCAAATTAGTTGTTTACTCTACACGCTTTAAAACGGTTTTTTCTGTTAATACTTAATAGAAGGCCGTACTTTCGTACTATGAATTTCTGCGGGCCTTACGATAAGCACCTGGCTGAGCAGTATCAGCCAATTCTACATACACCACTGGCAGCCGGTTGGGAATTTAGGCAAAAACCACTATTGGTAGCGGGTAGCGCCGGGTGGCGGTCCCTGGCGAAACGGAACAAATGGGCGTTGACAGCTCCCGTTCGCCATGAGCTTCTGAGCGATAAATGGACAGTCGTCATTACAGACCGGGATCAGATCATTCAATATGTGAATCCTCATTTTGAGAAAATGACGGGTTACGCTAATTATGAAGTTATAGGGCGTCGACCTGGTTTTTTGCAGGGAGAAGCGACGTCGAAGCTAACTCGTTTACGTATCCGGCAGGCGATTGAGCAGGAGAAAACCGTTAGTGAGCTGATCCTGAATTTCAGGAAAGATCAGACGCCTTACTGGTGTCAGGTTGTGATTCGCCCTATCAGTAACCAGCAAAAGGAAGTCGTTAATTTTATCGCATTCGAGCAGGAGGTGTCACTTGATGAGTCTACCCTTGAGCACTGATCATCAGCCTGTTGTCTGTCCACGTTGCCAACGCCCTTTCGCGTGCCGGGCAGATGCTGTGACCATGTGCCAATGCAGTACACTTGTGTTAACCAACGATCAGCAGCAATACATAAGCTCTTTGTATCAGGGTTGTCTATGCGCCAACTGCCTGTTAAACTTACAAACGGAATACGCTCAGAAAAGCTGGTAGCTTATGCGAAACGGTAGTTCCTGGCGGGCAGATTGCGCTGAAGAGAATGGCCGATAAAATTGTTTATTATCATGAATTTTCCTGGCTGGGTATAGACAGATCACATTAATCCTGATTTACCTTTGCACCGGAAATGAAAAGCGCACTGGTCTATATTCTCCTCATCGCAACGTTGCTGCCAACCGTCAGCCCTTGGGGAACTATTGCGTATTACCAGGTCAATAAGGATTATATCGCTCGCGTTCTCTGCGAAAATCGCGATAAGCCTCAACTCCACTGCGATGGTAAATGTTACCTCGCTAAGCAACTGAAAGCCCAGCAGGATAAGCAGGATAAAGAAACGACCGAGCGGGTGCAGAACACCCCCGCGCTTCAGTTATTTTGCCAAATGAACCTGCCGTTTCAGTTTCGCTCAAGTTGGACTGCCCTGCCGACGGTTGAGTTTTCGGCGTATAATTTTCCTTCTTACGCGGCTCCCGTCTCGGGCCCGTTTCATCCTCCCCAAGTTTAGGTCGAATCGCTTTTTGGTGATCAAACAGTGCCTTTTCTGACGTCGGTCTAAAGCCCGGCGCAGAAGACAGTATGTCCTGTGCACTGGACTTTAGGCCCGTGTTATTCACATTTTCGACTTAAACTACCATCATGAACCTTTATAAGTTGTTCATAGCCTTCGGGTTATGGGCTATGACTGCCTGTGTTACAAGAGCGCAGTCTGTTAATCGAGGGCTTGTATTCGACGCCCAGACCAACGAACCACTACCCGGCGTAACGCTGGTATTTTCTGACGGGAGAGGAACAACTACCGACGCAAACGGGCAGTTTGTACTAACTTCTAACCAAACAAGGATCATTGTTTCGGCGGTTGGCTACCGTCGACAGGAAATTACATTAACTACAGATACTCCCGTTCGTATTGCCCTGGAGCCTGCTGCCGAAGACCTTCAAACGGTCGTTGTAACCGGTAATCGAGAGGCAGCCCTGCGTACCGAAACGCCCATTGCCATTTCAAAACTATCGGCTAAACTCATTAGCGAGACCAAGCCGACGAGTATCTACGAAGTGATTAATAAAACGCCGGGTGTGCTGATGGTAAACCTGAACAATGAGCAGCACATGATGGCTATTCGGCAACCGATGACGACAAACGCATATTTCCTCTACATGGAAGATGGCGTACCAATTCGGCCAATGGGTGTATTCAACCACAATGCACTCCTGGAAATGAATCAGTATACGGTTAGCTCTATTGAGGTCGTTAAAGGGCCTGTATCGTCCATCTACGGGCCGGAAGCGGTAGGGGGTGCTGTGAACTTTATTACCCAGCGCCCAACGGCGGTCCCAACCGCACGTATAGGCATTCAGGTCGACCAGTGGGGCTACCAACGGCTGCAGGTTGGCGCTGGAGCACGGCAGGGTAAGTTTGGTATCTATGTGGGTGGTTTTGTGTCGCGGCAGCGAAATTCGTGGATGGCCAGTTCCGATTATGACAAGTCGTCGTACTTCACACGGCTCGAATATGCATTCACGCCCCGGACCCGCCTGACGGGCACATTGTCATATAATGATTACAGTTCACAAACCAGCGGCAGTGTTGACAGTACCGCCTTTTTCTCGCGGCAATACGTCAGCACGACCGACTTTACGTACCGCAAAACGTTCTCCTTGCGTAGTCGCCTGACGGTAGAGCATGACTGGAAAGGCGGCTCTCAGTCGTTTATAACGGCCTTTGTGCGGAACAACAGCGTGGGGCAGAATCCAGCTTATTCAATCCGGTGGATATCGGGTGCATCTACGGCTACAGGGCAGGTCAACAGTAACGATTTTAAGAGTTACGGATTCGTTGCCCAGCATACCCAAAAGCTGAATTTCCTGAATAGCAAGCTCATGGTAGGGGTCACGCTTGACCTCTCGCCGAACACCTATTATGCGTATCAGACTGAGATGGCGGCTGAACTGCGTGCCGATAAAAAGTCTGTTGTGAAATACACTTTACTACGCGAACGACCTGATATTCAGTTGGCGAACTATCAGGCTGATATTCATAATGTAGCAGCTTATGTGCAGTATGACGTTGAACCGCTGCCTAAACTGCGCGTATCGGCGGGGGTACGGTACGACCGTATGGCATTCGCCTATACAAACGCGCTGGACAAGAGTTCGGGTAGCAAAGAATACAGCCAGGCGACGCCGAAAATCGGAGCTACCTACGACTTGAGTGATGGCAAAGGACCATCCAGTCTGGGCTTGTATGCCAACTACGCAAAAGGCTTCTCGCCCCCAGCCCTGACGGCTATTTTTCTTAAACGGACTACGCCAACCGCTACTGGCGATTTATTCTATTACAACCTGCAGCCCGCCCGGTTCAACAACATGGAGATTGGCGAATGGGCCTCCTTTATGAACAACAAAATTTATGTTGATGCCGCTCTTTATCAAATGAATGGCACAAACGAACTACTGAGCATTCGCCAGCCTGACAACGCCACGGACTACCAATCGGCGGGCCGTACAGTGCATCGGGGCATAGAGTTCAGCCTCACGTACCGGCCCTCGAAACAGGTTTTCTTCCGATTCGGCGGTACTTATGCCGTGCATCAGTTTGTGGAATTTACACTGAGTCAGAAGGCCTCCGATGCTGTACAGAACGTAAACGGGAAAGATATGCCATCGGCTCCGCGAACCTTCTGGAATACAGAAATTAGCTACT
>CAXTJJ010000547.1:0-4153 GCA_964244155.1 uncultured Spirosoma sp. | reverse complement strand
ATTTTGGTAACAAGCCCGACTTTTTTCGAGTTAACCCCCTATGCAATCCCCAACCCTAACCTCGTCCCGGAATAAGGTCGATTCGTTTGAGTCGCCCGACTTCTACTGTCTTGATGATCTACTCACGGCCGAACACAAGCTGGTTCGGTCGGCTGTACGCAATTTTGTGAAGCGTGAGATAACGCCCATTGCCGAAGAGTATGCCCAGCGGGCTGAATTTCCAAGCCATATTGTGCCGAAGTTTGGGCAGATCGGGGTATTCGGTGCGACCATTCCGACCGAATATGGCGGGGGAGGACTGGATCAAATTTCATATGGCCTGATGACGCAGGAGATCGAGCGGGGCGATTCGGGTATGCGTTCGGTCGTATCGGTGCAAAACTCGCTGGTGATGTACCCCATCTGGGCCTTTGGCTCGGAAGCGCAACGGCAAAAATACCTGCCTCGTCTGGCTACAGGCGAATTGCTTGGGTGCTTTGGCCTTACCGAAGCCAACCACGGTTCTGACCCCGGCGGTATGGAAACCAATTTTATTGAGCGGAGTGATTATTTTCTGCTCAACGGCTCGAAACTCTGGATAACCAATGCCAACATTGCCGACATTGCTATTGTCTGGGCCCGAAACGATCAGGGTAAAGTTCGTGGGTTGATTGTGGAGCGGGGTTTGGAAGGGTTCACAACGGCCGAGATAAAGAACAAATGGTCGTTACGGGCCAGCACCACGGGCGAACTCATCTTCAACGATGTGCAGGTACCTAAGGAGAACATCCTGCCTGAAGCTTTCGGTCTGAAAAGTGCGCTTAAGTGTCTGGAACAAGCTCGGTATGGAATTAGCTGGGGTGCTTTGGGGGCCGCGATGGAATGTTATGAAGTGGCCCGTCGCTATGCCCTCGAACGAATTCAATTTGGCAAACCCATCGCCAGTTTCCAGTTGGTACAGAAGAAACTGGCCGAGATGCTGACCGATATTACACAGGGGCAGTTGCTTTGCTGGCGACTTGGGATGCTTAAAAATGAAGACAGAGCTACCGTTGCCCAGATTTCCATGGCGAAACGCAGCAATGTGGAAATGGCGTTGCGGGTGGCCCGCGAAGCCCGTCAAATTCTGGGTGCTATGGGGATTTCGAGCGAGTACCCGATCATGCGTCACCTGATGAATCTTGAATCAGTAAGTACCTACGAAGGAACCCACGATATTCAGCTACTTATTCTGGGTGCTGAGATTACGGGTATTCCTGCATTTAAATAAGGGAGGCTGTGGGTGTTGACTCTGCCTGATTTACCCTATATTCGCTAGCTGGTTAATTGAGTAAACGAACCGGGTGACCAATGACGGGCATAACAACCTCTTTTGAAAATAATGCCGCTCTGGAGATCGAGCAGTTGCGACTGGCTTTGCAGGCAGCTCAGGTAGGTACATGGGACTACAATATGGAGACAAGTCAGGCGCAATGGTCAGGTATCTGTAAGCAGTTATTTGGCCTGCCGGTCGATAGCCATATTACACCAGCCACATTGCTGGCCCAGGTTCATCCAGATGACCAGGAACGCGTTGCCAAGGCGAATGCCCGGATATTAAGCCCTGAGAGTGATGGCGATCATAATGTGATCTTCAGAACCCAGCGGGAAGATGGAACCTACCGATGGGTACAGGCCAAGGGCCGAACCATGCTGAATGATCAGGGCCAGGTGCTTCGTTTCAATGGCATTGTCTTCGATATAACGGAATTGAAACAAACGCAGGAAGCGCTGAAGCAGAGCGCCGAGGTGCTGGAACATCGGGTTGCCGAACGTACGCAGGCACTTAAGGAGGCTAACCAGAAACTCAAGAAATCGAATGAGAATCTGGCCGAATTTGCCTACATAGCCTCGCATGATTTGCAGGAGCCCCTTCGGAAAATTCAGTCTTTTGGGGACATCCTGAAAGACCAATACCACGCCCAGTTAGGTGATGGGGTCACCTACCTTGAGCGTATGCAGACAGCCGCCCGGCGTATGTCGACGCTGATTAAAGATCTGCTAACCTTTTCCCGACTTTCTACCCGGAAAGAGACCATGTCGTGGGTATCCCTAACCGATGTTTTTGCGGCCGTTCTCCACGATCTGGAATTGTTCATTCAGGAAACGGGCGCCGAGGTCAATCTGGGGCCACTACCTAAGGTGCAGGGCGACGGATCGCAACTGGCGCAACTATTTCAAAATTTATTAAGTAATGCCATCAAGTTTGGTCGGGCGGGCATCCCACCTGTCGTTGGTATCAGTGCAGATGTTATTAAAGCCGCCGACCTGCCCACTACGGTACTGCCCGCCCGTGAGGCCGATACCTATTGCCGGGTCGATGTAGTTGATAACGGTATTGGGTTTGATGAAAAGTACGTGGATCGAATTTTTCAGGTCTTTCAGCGACTTCATGGTGCTAATCAGTATGCCGGTACAGGCATCGGTCTGGCCATTTGCGAAAAAGTAGTAACGAACCATGGGGGCGTAATAGAAGCCCGCAGCCAGCCTGGCCTGGGCACTACCTTTAGTGTTTATCTTCCGCTATATGAACAAGAGGTCGAGTAGGCTCTTCTCGGCTCAGGCTTCGCGGCATAATCTGTAAAATCAGTGGGTATATATACTATCGGATAAGTATTAAAATGAAATTACTTTAGGTTAACTCGGATTAACCCTAAATCCCCTGAAGGGAACTTTGTCTCAGTAGGAGTAAAGTCCCCTTCAGGGGATTTAGGGGTTTAATAAGTTGGCAATGACCTAAACTATTTCATCAGCACTACTTAATAATAAAGCCCTGTTTTTAAGTGAATAATAAGATCAGTTTCTATAATAAATTTTGTTGACTAAAATGTATAATAATTAACTTATTATTTTAAAAGTATTATATTTGTAGACATAACTCCCACCAATTACTATAGTTATGCTGCAATCTGATTCTCCATTACTGGAGCTACATTCAACGGCATCTTTACCTGGTCAGATTGAGCTTGACAGGATCAGAACTGGATTAAGCAGGTTGCAGTCTCCTGAACCGGTCATATCAATCATTATACCCGCTTACAATGAAGAACGACTCCTGGTAAGGCTGTTGACTTCACTGGCAAATCTGAAAACGGATTATCCTACTGAACTGATTATTGCCAATAATAACTCAACAGATGGTACGCAGGAGATACTGGACCGTTGTGGAGCCAGATCAATTTTTGTTCGCGAACAGGGCGTTGCCTATGCCCGACAGGCTGGCCTGGCAGTAGCCAAAGGTATTTATATTGTCAATGGCGATGCAGATTGCTGGTATCCGCCCACCTGGATCGATACATTGGTTGCCCCGCTGCATGAACCTGCGATATCGTGTACTTATGGCCTGTATTCCTTTTTACCTGAGATTTCGTCGTCACGATTGACGCTCGGCATCTATGAATGGTTCTCCGAACGGGCAGCTCAAATGCGGCCCACCCACCGCGAATTTACGAATGTGCTGGGAATGAATTTTGCTTTCCGCCGGGCAGATGGCTTGTCGGTTGGCGGGTTCAATCTGGATGCCGGTCACCGGGGCGATGTGTTGGCATCAGCACCCGGAAGGTCCTCTCCGGGTCTATGTGAAGATGGCTGGATGGCATTATCGCTTCAGAAACTCGGGAGAATAAAACGGGTCTCATCCGGCAAGGCCCGCGTCTGGACCAGCGATCGGCGTCTGCTTACGGATGGCAGTTTATGGCAGGCGTTTACCAGGCGTCTCCGGCGCGAACTGAAGCGCCAGATGCGTAATCTCACAACGGCTAAAGCCTGAACTAACGCGATCCCAACGTCCGGCAATCGCTGGTGACTAATAATACGGCATATCTGGCAACCCAGATGCTTTATGGATAGCATTTTGACTGAATGATGAAACGTAATTTTACTTAAAACGATGTTACAAGGACAGGATGTTGTTTGCATAGGGCTGATTACCTGGCAGAATGACTACAACAAGCCAACCATGGAGGTTCTGGCTGAGGTAGCCCGCCATAATCGTGTGCTTTTTGTTAATTATGCGTGTACGCTCAAAGATGTGTGGCTACACGTTCGGGGCAAACGCTCCATACCTATCGACCGGGTCATGGGTTGGGCCGACCGCCTGGTTGAAACCAAACTAGCCAATGGCAGCACTATAAAC
>CAXTJJ010000546.1:0-4154 GCA_964244155.1 uncultured Spirosoma sp. | reverse complement strand
CCCCTGGCTGGTATAGCGCGACACCTTATCGACGCCAGCTCCCCCGCCCAAACTTACGAAGGGTCGGTAGGCCCCTGCTCTGGCCAGTACTTCGTTATTGGCAACCTGAATTTCCTGCAACGTTATGTTCAGTTCCTGGTTGTTGTACAAGGCCGAATCAATCAGGGCTGTCAGATAGGGGTCCGTAAAATAAGACCGCCAGTTCGTCTTCGCCGAGTTGGTAGAGTCCTGCGAGTTATAGAAACTCGCAGGGACTGATTTATTCTCTGTTTTCTGAACCAGACGCGGTACGGTACAGGCAGCATTAAGCCCGATCATAAGCGTGACACCGACCCAGTTCATGATTTGTTTATTACTCATCGACTTCAATTTCTTCTGGTTGTGGAAAATTGTCTATTGAATGAACCATTCCTTCAGTCAACGAATGATCTTCTTCATCTTTAATCATCCTCCGACCATCAGCCAGACTGCCAAATATGTAGTACAGCCCGGGGATAATGATGACCCCGAAAATCGTTCCGAACAACATACCACCCATGGCAGATGCACCAATGGTACGGTTACCGATAGCCCCTGCACCCGATGCACTGATTAACGGAATCAGTCCGGCCACGAAGGCGAAAGAGGTCATCAAGATCGGACGGAAACGAACTTTGGCCCCTTCGATGGCAGCGTTCAGAATCGTATCGCCCTGTTGCCGCTTCTGAACCGCAAATTCCACGATCAGTACGGCGTTTTTACCTAACAGACCCACCAGCATGATGAGACCAATCTGGGCATAGATGTTGTTTTCAAGCCCCATCAGCTTCAGCAGCAGGAACGAACCGAATATACCAACCGGCAGGGAGAACACCACGGCCAGCGGAATGATGAAACTTTCGTACTGAGCGGCCAACACCATGTAAACGAAGGCCAATACGATCAGGAACACATAAAGCGATTCATTCCCCCGGATCGACTCATCGTACGATAGCCCTTCAAACGCAATGTCGTAGCCTCTTGGCAAAGTCTTGGCAGCAACTTCCCGGATGGCCTGAATGGCATCTGCCGTTGTATACCCTTTCGCTGGCAGGCCCTGAATAGCCGCCGAATTATATAGATTGAAGCGGGTAATTTCATTTGGTCCCTGGCCTTTTTTCAGCCTCATGAAAGCGGAGTAAGGCACCATTTCTCCTGCATCATTTTTAACAAAAAGCTTCAAAAGATCAGTTGGCAGCCTTCTGAAACCAGGGTCAGACTGGACATATACTTTAAAGAACTGGTTGTACTTGATAAACCCTTGTTCGTAGGTACTACCAATCATGATGTTCAGGTTGTCCATCGCTTTACCGATCGACACGCCTTTCTGCATGGCCAGGTTATTGTCGATCTCCAGTTCATACTGCGGATAATTGGCAGCAAAGAAGGTAAACAAGCCGGTCAGCTCTTTACGCTTGCCCAAATTCTCCATGAACGCCTTGTTGATTTTATCAAACTCCCGGTAATCCGTATCGGTCGTTTTGTCCAGCAAGCGCATCGAAAAACCACCCGATGTACCGAAACCAGGAATAGCTGGTGGCTCGAAAAATTCGACTACGGCCCCAAGACCTCTTGTCTTACCTTCCAGTTCCTCCATGATCTCTTTCACATTCTTATCGCGATCTCCCCAGGGTTTGAGGTTGATCAGACAGGTACCGGCGTTAGACCCCCGACCTTCGGTCATGATCTCGTAACCGGCCAGTGACGATACCGATTCGATACCCGGAACTTCTTCACAAATCTTCTGCAGCCGTCGGGACACCTCGTTGGTTTTTTCGAGTGTAGAACCCGGGGGCGTCTGGATAATGGCATAAATCGTACTCTGGTCTTCGTTCGGAATAAAGCCTGCGGGCAGGATTTTATTCACCAATACGATCCCGGCGCAGAAACCAATCAATATGGCGAACGTAACGAACCGGCGGCTAACGATTAATTTCAACAGGCCTACATACCGTCCGGTCATTTTATCAAAACCCCGGTTAAAGCTGTCGAGTGCTCTGGTCAACGGGTTTTTCTTGGGCGGATGTCCATGATGATTTTTCAGCAACATGGCGCATAAGACGGGGGTCAGTGTCAGAGCGATCAGGGCCGAAATCACAATGGAACTGGCCATAGTGATGGAGAATTGCCGGTAGAATGTACCAACCGGACCTGTCATAAAGGAGATGGGAAGGAATACCGACACCATCACCAGGGTAATAGCGATAATAGCTCCACTGATCTCACTAAGTACTTGTGAAACGGCACCGAAGGGTGACAGATGGGGCTTTTCCTCCATTTTGGCGTGTACGGCCTCTACCACCACAATGGCATCATCGACCACAATACCAATGGCTAACACCAGCGCAAAGAGCGTAATTAAGTTGATGGACAGACCAAATGCCTGAATCACAAAGAACGCCCCAATGAGGGATACCGGAACCGCAAGAATCGGAATCAGCGTAGAGCGCCAGTCGCCCAGGAATATAAACACAACAAGGGCTACCAGCAAGAAGGCATCGCGCAGGGTATCAATTACCTGCTCAATCGACGCATCCAGGAAGTTGGAAACGTCATAGCTGATTTTATAGTCGACTCCCGGCGGAAAGGAGCCCTTCATGACCTCAAGTTTAGCTTTTACTTCCTCGATAACATCACTGGCATTACTACCGTAGTTTTGCCGCAACACGATGGCAGCCGACGCGTGACCATCCAGGTTGGAATAGATGTCGAAGAATTCGCTACCCAGTTCCACCTTGGCAATATCCCGCAGGTGTATGCTTTCGCCCTGTGCATTGGCACGGATGATAATCCCTTCATACTCTTCCGGTTTATTATACCGGCCTTTATAAGTAAGCACATATTCCAGCGACTGGGCCGCAATACCGGAGCTTTGCCCAATCCGGCCCGGCCGACCAATAATACTTTGCTCGCCAATGGCCTTCATCACATCATCTGTCGAGATGTTATAGGCCCGCATACGTTCCGGGTTCAACCAAACACGCATGGCATAGCGTCGGCTACCCAATATCTGCGCCCGCGCTACCCCTTTGGTCCGCTGAATTTCAGGGATCATTTTAACAGTAGCGTAGTTGAACAGGAATTTTTCGTCAATGCTCTTTTCTTTGGAATAGAGGTTGACATACATCAGCATACTGGGCTGAACCGGCGAAATGATAACACCTTCGCGCTGCACCAGTTCAGGCAAGAGCGGCATCACCTGATCCACCCTGGTTTTTACCCGGATAACGGCGGTATTAGGGTCCGTACCCGGTTCAAAAATAATCCGTAGGGTCGCTTCACCGGCGCTGGTTGCATCGGTTGCAATGTAGCGCATATCCTGGACACCGTTAATGGCCTGTTCCAGCGTAATCAGCGTGGATTTCACCAGTACATCGGCACTTGACCCAGGGTAGGCAATAAATATATTGACGGTTGTAGGGGCAATATCAGGGAATTGAGAAATAGGTAGTTTCTTAATAGCCAGTACACCGATAAAGACGATCATGACCGATATCACAATCGCGAATACGGGCCTGCGTATGAATTTACTGAACATAACGTCTACTTTAAGGAATGTAAAATGAACAATGTAGAATGAATAACCGGGGCCGCCGTTCGGAATGATGATCTGATAACGAGACGATTTTTCATCATCAGATCATTATCCATTATTCATTTATCTATTCGGCGTACAGACTTAAATTCGAGATGACAGAAGCTGGCTGCTCGAATTTGTATTTTATTTTTTCGTTTTCCTTCACCTGACGTAAGCCTTCCAGAAGAATCTTATCATCGGCATTCAGGCCAGAGCGAACAACAAAAATGTGCGGCATTTCGGCACCTATGGTGATTTCTCTTGATCGAATCTTGTTGTCCTTGTCCACTATATAGACATATTTCTTTTCCAGAACCTCGAAGGTGGCTTTCTGCGGAATGATCAGGGCATTTTTAAGCGGCAATGTCATCTGGATGTTACCGGTTTCGCCGTGCCGTAAGAGCCCGTTCGGGTTGGGGAAAGTGGCCCGGAATGCAATGTTGCCCGTCTCATTGTTGAAGTCAGCTTCAACAGTTTGCACAACGCCGGGGTGATTAAAAACCTGCTGGTTAGCCATCAGCAAATTGACGTGCTGTAAGTTTTCCTGCTGAACGTGGGT
>CAXTJJ010000545.1:0-4212 GCA_964244155.1 uncultured Spirosoma sp. | reverse complement strand
CAGCATTTTTTAGCTGACTATTCTTTTTCAAAAGTATAACGGATATAAACAAAAAACCCTTCCAAAGTTTTTAAATCCGTTGAACAGGAAGATTGCACGGGTGTAAGACAAGTACATTCTTTATTTTTTTGACAGGAAGGCAACCCACCGGCGTTTGGAAAGGGTGTCGCTCGCTTTTAGCGAGCGATGGCTATGCAGAGGGCATCCCGCCCGTACCGGGACTTTCGAGTAACTCAATCTACGGGTGGGACGACCTTCAAATAACTGCTACTCGCCGGAGCCAAGCGACAACGGAGTTTATTTTTTCAGACAGGATGGACGAAATCAAAAATCCTGTTAGTCCTGTAATCCTGTCCAAAAAATATCATTATTATCCTTGAGTGCGACGCCGGTCAGTTGCAACCGGAAGGCCGAGTCAATCAGATACATGATCTTATCGACCGCGAGTTCAGCCGGAAGCCCCTGCTCTCGAATATTCGACACACAGTTCCGGCGTTCATCGGTCAGGCCGGGCTGGGGCGCATAAGTGATATAGGCACCCATACTGTCGAAGGCGCTTAGGCCGGGCCGCTCACCAATAAAAATAATTGCTAATCGGGGGTTCAGTACGCTACCAATGGCATCTGTAACCGCTACCCGGCCCTGCTCCACCACAACGAGTGGAGCCAGCGAATACCCGGCCTGCCGAACCTTTTCAATGAGCAACTGAACAACCGGTCCGGCATTTTTCATGATGGCCGTTGACGAAAGACCATCGGCAATAATAATACAAACATCGGCGGGTGGGCTGTTCAACTGTCGAAGCTGCTCTTCGGATTGGGCGTCCAGTAAACGACCAAAATCCGGCCGTTGCAGGTACATATCGCGGCTCACGGCCCTGGTCCGGAGGCTATGCACGGGCAAACCCGTCGCCGATAGAGTCGCCGTCAGGTCGTCCAGATTCAATTGGGAATAGACAGCATCTTTGGCGTGTGCATGAGCCAGTTTAAACTGGAGTGACTTTTTAAGTGGAACCGACACGCCCGTTTTCCCAAGAGCGATTCGCGCCCTGGTATACGCCTTTAGTGGCTCCCACTCATCGGGCTCAACACCGGTTTTGTTCGTTTCGCTCATGCTGGAAGAAGGGCCGAGAAAAGTTGTTTTTGTACACCACCCGCAAGACGGTTTCCAATATTATCCATGATGCCTTGCCGCAGAAGCCATGCTTCAAATTCAGGAGCCGGACGCAGGCCAAGCACCCGACGCAGGTAAAGCGCGTCATGGAACGACGTTGACTGGTAGTTGAGCATGATGTCATCGGCTCCCGGAATGCCCATAATAAAGTTGATACCGGCCACACCCAATAGGGTCAAGAGCGTATCCATATCGTCCTGATCGGCCTGGGCGTGGTTGGTGTAGCAAATATCCATGCCCATAGGTAAGCCCATAAGTTTACCACAGAAGTGGTCTTCAAGCCCGGCGCGGATAATCTGCTTGCCATCAAACAGGTATTCGGGACCGATAAAACCAACCACTGAGTTTACTAAAAACGGTTTGAATGCACGAGCTACGGCATAGGCCCGAACTTCGCAGGTTTGCTGGTCAACGTTATGATGAGCACCCGAGGAGAGCGCACTCCCCTGCCCTGTTTCAAAGTACATTACGTTATCGCCAATCGTACCCCGTTTCAGCGACAGCCCCGCTTCATAGGCTTCCTGCAAGAGCGCCAGGTTAATACCAAAACTGGCGTTCGCCTTTTCAGTACCGGCGATGGACTGAAAAATCAGGTCGACCGGCACGTTTTGTTCGATCAGTTGCAGGGTCGTCGTAATATGACTCAACACGCAGTTTTGCGTGGGCATATCAAATCGTTCACGCAGACTGTCCAGCATGTAGAGCAGCCGGGCTGTGGCTGCCGGGCTATCAGTGGCGGGGTTAATCCCGATCATGGCATCTCCACTTCCATACAGCAGCCCATCAACAATACTGGCCGCAATACCTTTTGCGTCGTCGGTGGGGTGGTTCGGTTGCAAACGAACCGACATGTGGCCGGGCAAGCCCTGCGTATTTCTGAAGCGCGTAACGACGGTACATTTTTTCGCCACCAGAATCAGGTCCTGATTACGCATCAGTTTCGATACAGCCGCTACCATTTCGGGGGTCAGGCCGGTGGCCAGTTTTTGCAGGGCACTTGTACTGGCCGTGTCGCTTAACAACCAATCTCGCAGTTCGCCAACCGTAAAGTGGCTGATGGGTGCAAAAGCGGCTTTATCATGCGAGTCGATGATAAGACGGGTTACCTCATCCGTTTCATAAGGAATAATAGCCTCGTTGAGGAAGGTTGTCAACGGCAGATCGGCAAGGGCCATCTGAGCAGCCACGCGTTCTTCGTAACGATCGGCCACCAGTCCCGCCAGCACATCGCCCGACCGCAACGGACTGGCTTTGGCCAGCACTTCTTTAAGGTCGGCGAAGCGATAGGTAAAGTTGCCAATGGTGAACGGATAGGCCATTTTCTGGTAATTATTATTGGAAGCTGTTTAAGCTTTTCTTTTTCAAGTCGAATTCAGTGTTTTTTCTGTCATTCCGAGTATAGGAGGAATCCTGGGCTTGACTATAATGGAAGCCCAGGATTCCTCCCATCGTCGGAATGACAGAAAAACACGCCTGGTGAAGCTTTTTGAAAAATGTAAACAGCTTCATGATTTATCCCACTATTCAACCGCCTTTATAGCGATCTCTTCTTCCCACGCCTGTTTGATTTGGTGGTATCTTCCTGAGATATAAAATAGTCCAAACACCGCGACTAACCCACCGAAGAAGAGTAGACTTAACCAGCTATAAAAGTAAATCATGGCCCCTAAGGTTACAACTGCCAGTAGTAAGGCAATAGCCGGAAAATAGGGATACAAAGGTGCTTTAAACGAACGAGGTAAGGTAGGCTGCATTTGCCGAAGCCGGAACAACGACAGCATACTAATAATATAGACGACCACCGCCCCGATGGTTGAGAGTATGACCAACTTACTTGTATCCAGCGAAATAAGGGCTACAATACCAAAGCCCGCCCCCGCCAGCAACGCCCGGACCGGTACTTTTCGATTTGGACTCACCCTGGCTAACCCTTGCGGCAGGTAGCCACTTCGGGCCAGGGCAAAAATCTGTCGGGAGTAGCTGATGATAATGCCGTGAAACGACGCGATCAGTCCAAAGAGCCCAACGCTGGCAAAAAATTTGGTGAGCGGATTTTGGCGGCCAAGGACAATAGCAACGGCTTCGGGCATGGGGTAATCGAGATGATCGAGGTTCTCCCAATTTGTAATACCCCCCACGCTGATCATGACCGTCAGGGCCAGAAATGTCAGGGTCAGAACAGCCGAGATATAGCCTTTCGCAATCGTATTCTTCCCGTCTTTCACCTCCTCGGCCACCATCGCAATGCCTTCCAGACAAACGAAAAGCCAGATGGCAAAGGGCAAAGCCGCAAACACCCCCGGCCAGCCAAAGGGCATGGGGTTGTGCAAAAACGTATCAATGCTGGTGTAGGGATAAACGACCCCAATAAACAGAAGCAACTCGCCGATGGCAATGATGGTCATAATAAGCGAGAACCAGGCGGCCTCTTTGATACCCAGCAAATTGATCACCGTAAAAACCATGAACGAGCCAATCGAACACCAGACGACCGGTATGAGCGGGTATAGAAAATGAACGTAGCTGCCAAGGGCCAGCGCAATGGCCGGAGTGGCAAACAAAAACTCAATCAGGGTGGCATAGCCTGCCAGCAAGGCCCCCAACGGACCAAAGGCCTGCAGGGCATAGGCAAACGGCCCGCCCGCATTCGGAATGGCGGTAGTGAGTTCTGTAAAACTAAAAATGAAGGTAAAATAGAGCAGGGTAATAACCAGCGTGGCAATGAGCAGTCCCACCGTTCCGGCTACACCCCAGCCGTAATTCCAGCCAAAATATTCGCCCGAGATAACCAGCCCCACGCCAATGGCCCATAAATGAACAGGTGTCAGCGCTTTTTTGAGAGTCGGAGCTTCGTTGGGCATCAGGTTGGTCGGTAAGTTGTGGCACCAAGCCACAACTTACGAATTTATCCGTTACCGACTGGCCAGAGCGGTCACCTTTCCCATGAGCGGATCACTAAAACCAGCTTTTCCAGTCTCTACCCGACCAGCATACCGTTGTTCAAAATCCGCAAAACCGTCAACTTTTATACTGAAGTCA
>CAXTJJ010000544.1:0-4212 GCA_964244155.1 uncultured Spirosoma sp. | reverse complement strand
ATCCGTTTTTTCAATGATTGAGCGGATATGGGTTGGAAGCACCTGATCGGACGTATCGTCGGCAAGCAGGGTAGGAATGAGATATAAAGTTGGCATATGAGTTAACGCAAAGAATGCAAAGGTAAGTCCAAAGAATAGCTTCGCTTGCGTTACGAGGTTTTTTGACAGGATTGGAAACAAGCCAACGCTCGGATTAAGTGGTTGTCGCTTGCTTTTAGCGAGTGACGGCTGTATAGAGGGCGTCCCGCCCGTAGTGGGACTTGTGAGAAACTCAATCTACGGGCGGGACGCCCTCTATATAACCGTCACTCGGCAAAGCCAGGCGACAACGGGGTACCTATGATTTACACTATGGTTGGCGGGGTGGGAGAGATAACAAATTTCAATAACGTATCCACAAACTCGACGGGTTTTTCGGCCTGTACCCAGTGACCTGCCCCCTGAATCGTTTCGATTTGGACGTTCGGAAAAATTCGCTTGATGGCTGGAAGGTCCTCGTCCAGAATATAGGGTGACTCACTGCCTCGTATAAACAACGTAGGATCGGTCACAATACTTGGGTTGGTCAGTTCTTCGCCAATGCCGTGCAGTTCCCGCTCGATAACGGGAATATTGATCCGCCAGTCAAAGACACCGTGCTCGTTGCGGTACAGGTTTTTGAGTAAAAATTGCCGTACGGGGATGATGGGTTCATAGGCCTGCAAAATAGCATCGGCCTCATTGCGCCCTTTTATGCCCAGCAGATTAATTGCCTTCAGCCCGCGTATGATTTCGGCGTGGTGAATGGGGTAAAATTTAGGGGCAATATCGACGACAACCAGTTTTTTAAACGTGCCGGGGAACGACATGGCATACTGCATCACCGTTTTGCCGCCCATCGAATGGCCAACCAGAATCGCCTGATCGAGGCCCTGATCGGTTAAGAACTCATGCAAATCATTGGCCATGTTCAGATAATCCTGATCATCGGCGCGGGGCGACTGGCCATGATTGCGCTGATCGAGCAAAAAGACACGATAGCCCTGAGCGGCAATCGATTTGCTTATGGTTAGCCAATTGTCGGAAGAGCCAAAAAGGCCGTGCAGGATAACAATGACCGGACCGGTTTCACCGGTTTGGCGGAAGAATAATTTCATAAGAGAGGAGGAGGGGGAGAAGAGGGAGGAAAGGGACGAGGGGCAAATAATCGCTCTCCTTTCGTCCCTCTACTCCGTCTCATCCCTTTTCTCCTAATTAATGTACATAAACAACTTTTTCCCGTGCTTCAACCAGTTCGCCAAAGGCGTGTAGGTCGAAGCCATTATCGCGGGCTATCCGTTCAAATTCGATTGAACTGGCCGGGTCAACGGCAATTAATAAACCGCCGGATGTTTGTGGGTCGGCCAGAATGTATTTTTGATTTTCGGTCAGCTCACCGATTTTGTGACCGTAGCTATCCCAGTTGCGAACCGTGCCACCGGGAAAACTTCTTTGCGCCAGGTATTCATCAACGGTGGGCAAGCGGGGCACAGCGTCGAAAGAAATAATTGCACTCAGGCCAGAGCCTTCAGCCATTTCGGTCAGGTGCCCTAGTAAACCAAAGCCCGTGACATCAGTCAGAGCTTTTACGTAGGGGAGTTTGCCTAATACAGCTCCCAAGCTGTTCAGCTTTACCATTTGGTCAGGTGCTGTGCTGGCGTGTTCGGGTTTAAGAATTCCTTTTTTCTGGGCTGTTGTCAAAATGCCGACGCCAAGTGGTTTGGTCAGATACAATTTGCAGCCCTCTGTGGCTGTATTGTTCTGTTTCAAGTGCTCGAGCCGCACTCGTCCGGTTACGGCCAGCCCAAAAATAGGTTCGGGTGAGTCGATGCTGTGTCCACCGGCAAGCGGGATGCCCGCTTCACGGCAGATCGTGCGTGAGCCTTCCAGCACTTGTGCGGCTACCTCAGGCGGAAGTTTATCCAGCGGCCAGCCTAAAATAGCAATAGCCATAATGGGCTCGCCACCCATGGCATACACATCGCTGATGGCATTGGCCGACGCAATGCGGCCGAAATCGAAGGCATCATCGACAATCGGCATAAAAAAGTCGGTGGTGCTGATAATCGCATCGCCGTTGCCGATGTCCATGACGGCGGCATCATCGCGGGCGTCGTTGCCGACCAGTAAATTCGATGATTGGCTGAGCGAAAAGTCAGCGGTAGGTGTTGGTCCGCTGGTTTGTCCATGTAGAATCTGGTCCAGAATTTTGGGCGAAATCTTACAGCCACAGCCCGCTCCGTGGCTGTATTGGGTCAGTTTAAAGACAGTCGTTTCGGTTGGTATCATAACGGGACAAAACTAAGATAGAAATAGGGGAGTGTCGTACCAATCAGTTCATATATGTACACCATGTTAGACGGGATGGTTCTGTAAAGTTGACAAAGCTATGTAAGTGGTTATGTGGGGGTAACAATTTGGTAATACACCATTATAGAATGTATTTTACCTATAATAGGGTTATTCTCAGAATCTTGTCTATCGTACGCTCTAAAGTGGTACTTTTTTAAGACCTGACACTAAACAGCTCAAAAAAATAAATCATATTTGTCTTTAAATTGGCACCGTATCTAAGCGATTGTCTTTTACGATTAAACAACCTAACAAACACTTCTATGTATAAAAAATTACTGCAATTTCGAGTGGCTTTCATGCTGATCGGCAGTATTCTACTGGCTATGCTCGGCGGAAGCGCGGTCATGGCGCAAGTAACATCATCGGCTATCAATGGTCGAGTGACCGACTCTAAAGGAGCTGGCTTGCCCGGTGCTACTGTGGTAGCTATTCATACGCCTTCCGGAAGCCGTTACGGTACGATTTCCAACACGTCAGGGTTTTACACATTTCCTAACGTTCGGGTTGGGGGACCCTATACCGTCACGGTTACATTTGTAGGATTTAAAGATCAGACAAAAAGTGATGTATTGGCCAGTCTGGGGACAACCGCTGACGTTAGCTTTGTATTGGCTGATGAAGGCACAAGTCTGAATGAAGTAGTTGTATCGGGTAACCGGAACGATATTTTCAGCTCCGATCGCACGGGGGCTGCGTCTTCTTTTAACCGGGAAGCCATTAATACGATTCCTACAATTGGCCGTACACTTACCGATATTACCAAATATAACCCTTATGGTAATGGCCAATCGTTTGCTGGTCAGGACCCACGTTTCAATAACTTTACGATTGACGGTTCTGTATTTAACAACGGATTTGGCTTAGGTAGTTCGGCATTAGCAGGTGGTCGTACTGGTACAACCGCTGTGTCAATTGACGCGCTGGATCAGATTCAGGTAAACGTTGCTCCTTTCGATATTCGCCAGTCGGGCTTTACCGGAGCTGGTATTAACGCTGTAACCCGTTCTGGAACCAACGATTTTTCAGGATCAGTTTATCATCTGTTTCGTAATAAAGGTCTGGTTGGTAATACAGCAGCTGGTAATTCGATCGGTACGGTCAATGTCGATGAAAAAACATGGGGTTTCCGGTTGGGTGGCCCAATCATCAAAAACAAACTGTTTTTCTTTATCAATGCCGAACAGTTCACCAGTAGCACGCCAGCTTTAAGCTACGTGGCTAAGCAAGACGGAGCTTTAGGTAATCAGGCCAACGTATTATATTCTGATCTGGCTGATCTGAAAAGTTTTATGTTGACGAACTTCGGTTTCGATTTAGGGGCTATTGATAACTACAACAACCAGGTAAAAAGTACGAAGGGGCTGATTCGGTTGGATTACAACATTAATGACAACAATAAACTGTCAGTTCGTTATTCGCACCATAATTCATCGTCAGACCAAGTTATTAGCAATAGTAACAGTAGTAATACGGCTGGTAATGGTAACCGGAACGTATATCCCAACTCGATATCGCCACAAAACACAGGCTATGTGATTGCCGATAACACGCGGTCATTAGCTGTTGAATTGACCTCTAACTTTGGTGGCGGTAAGTTTGCCAATGACCTCGTTGGTACGTATAACAAACAGATTGAAGACCGGACGTATAAAACACAGTTGTTCCCCACCATCGACATCGCACCTGGTGGAACCACCTATACATCAATTGGTTTCGATCCGTTTACGCCAAACAACAAGCTGAATTATTCGACCTTTAACATTACGGACAACCTTAGCTATTTTGCTGGTAAGCACACGATCACAGCAGGTCTGGTTTTTGAACACTATACTTCGAATA
>CAXTJJ010000543.1:0-4218 GCA_964244155.1 uncultured Spirosoma sp. | reverse complement strand
TTCGACGCTGGTGTAAAGGGTTTGTCGGCGTTGTGTTGAATCAATGATCGCTTTTGAACGGGGTCGTATAAAGCAACACCCGTGAAGTGATCCGTATAGGTCGGGTTTGTTTGCAATTCACGAGTAATCCGATGTGCCGGGGAACAGGCAACGACAGTTAACAAAAGTAGAAGGTGGGCTATTGATCTCATACTTATCTGGGCCAAGCTCCAGCTTGGCCGGTGAGCCTTTGCTATGCACGGCCAAGCTGGAGCTTGGCCCAGACAAGTATGAGATCAGCTCAATCGCTGCTTATTCCTTGCTTTAAGTTGCGGGATAGAAACACGATAACTCGCAGCCTGGAATTACTTCTTCACAATCTGTTCGCCTGGCAGCAGCCAAACACCCCGTGCGGATTGACCGTAGAAGGTTGTACCAAAGGGTATTTCCTGCCGACGGACACGCCCGTTTTTCAAGCGTATATTCGCAACGGTAGTCGCAGCATTGACGGGCGTAAAGGTTTGCGGTTGTTGTATGGCAAATACGAGCAAGGGGCCCCGGTTTTGGGTGGCGGCAAAAAGGCTGTGTCCTTTGGCATCGGGTAAATTAACGAGTGCTTTTGCGTTGCCGGGCACATAAAAACCCGATTTAGCAATGGTTAGTGGTAGAAAGCTGCCTTTTCCGTCGCCTTTTAATACCAGTCCATTCATAGCATCCATTCGTCCGGCTACTAAATCGCTGCCGTGATCATTGCCGACCAGTACGGCATCCAGGTTACCGTCTCCGTCTACATCCTGCGCCAACATTCCGAATATGGGAGCCGTTTGCGCCATCAGTGGCAGTGAGTGAACCTCGAATTTCCCATTGCCTTTGTTTTCGATGTAGCTACTTAACAGATAGTTAGCCGATAATTTCAATGCCTGACTGCGTTCATCTTCAGTTAAGATCTGACTCATGGTCGCTTCGCCGAAAGGTGCATATTTAAGATATCTGCGCTTGATACCGATCATCTGCTTTACCATATCGTCCCAGCCAAAATACGGGTATTCTTCATACTGCCCTTTGGCATTTTTGAAATATACAGACGGGAAGGCATCATAAAAACCGTTATTGTCGAAGTCGCCCGCATAAATACGCACAGGTCGCTCGGTGCTGGCTCGCAACAAGGTATTCTGGCCCATGTTTCCAGCCAGGTAATCTATGTCCCCGTCATTGTCAAAATCGCCGGGGGTCAATGAATTCCAGAAGCCCACTTTATCGGCTAGTCCGCTGTTATCGAGCGGTTGCAAATGACCTTTTACATTATGAAGCACTGTGACCGGTGCCCATTCGCTGGCCAGCATCAGGTCAACATAGCCATCGTTGTCATAATCCGTCCAGAGTGCATCGCAGGTTAGTCCGGCTTTAGCAATCGTTGGGGCCACCTGGGTTGTTACGTCAGTAAATTTCAGGCTTCCCTTCTGGCCTGCGACGGCGGACCGATCATTCCGAAGCAGATAACTCCGTACGCCCAGTGGGTATTTATAGGGTTCAACCCGACCACCTACAAACAGATCAAGGTCGCCGTCGTTATCAAAATCAGCCGCTTTCACGCAGGAGCCGTTTACCCGGAAATCAGGCAGCGCATTAGCATCCAACGTAAAGTTGCCTTTTCCATCGTTCATATAAAGCCGGTGGCGCATGGCCTCGGCCAATTGCTCGGGCGAGAATTCGGGGCTTCCGCTGGCGGCATATAAATCCAGATCGCCATCGCCATCGGCATCGAATAACAGCAGTCCGGCATCTTCAGCCAGTTTCGTGGGCATTGGCTTCAGAACAAAATGACCCGAAGGCTGCTGCAAGAGCAATTCCGTTGAATATTTAGAGCTGCCACCCACCACCATATCGGCCAGGCCATCGCCGTTTACATCGCCCACAGCTAGTGCAGGGCCGTATTCGGTGAGTTTATGCAGGAGCGTTTTCTGTCCATTAAAATCAATAATATCTGTCTCTTCATGCCGATAAGTAATACCTAAAGCAGCTGTCACATCCTGCAACAATGGTTTAATGACAGGGGCCGTCTCATTAGTTTCGCCGGGCTTCGCATCCGTTGCTTTGAGTGTGATTGTCTGATCGGCATTAACACTCGGAAGGATCTGCACCCGACCGCCGGGCCAAGTTACTTTCAGGTTTTTAATGGTTTTTATTTTGCCTAAACCCAGATGGGCAACGGGTTCAACACTGGATAAAAACCCCCGGTAAGGCGTGTGTTCGTAAAACTCTTTTCGCCCATCGGGCAACTCATACTCAACTGTGGCACCGAGCCCCATAGGGTTGGCACCATCACCTTGAAATTGAACCCGCAGGTAGTGCGTTTGTTCGCCCTTTTTATCAATCAGGGTGTTCCGGTACACAAAGGCTTCGTCGTCGATATTATTGACAAGATAATCGAGGTCGCCATCACCGTCAAGGTCGGCATAAGCGGCTCCGTTCGCAAAGTTCGGCTCGCTCATCCCCCACCGTTCCGTTACGTTTTCGAAAGCCGGACCGCCGGATCGAGCATCGCCCCGATTTCGATAGGCGTAGTCGCTCACTTTAACCCGGGGCATTTTCTCGGTTAAACCTTTTCGAAGTTCATCAGTAAGGTAAGTGTTTACCGAACTATAATAATTCGTAAAGTCGCGGTCGGTAATGTCGCGCGGAAAACCATTGGTAACCATCAAGTCCCGATAGCCGTCATGGTCGAAATCGGCGAGTAATGACGACCAGCTCCATTCTGTCTCAGCGACACCGGATAGCATACTAATTTCACTAAAAACCGGCATACCTGCATGTGACGTATCTGTGGGCCTTACCCCCTGATTAAGCTGTAGCGTATTGCGGGCATACTGATGCTCAAAACCAAGGCGATCCCATTCCTGATAGGCAAAATAACTACTAGGGCCCATTAGACTCTTTTTGCGAAGGTTATCTTCGGGCAGCATGTCCATCACAATGATATCGGCCAGGCCATCGCCGTTGATATCGGCCACATCATTTCCCATTGCCGACGAACTGGTATGCTTAAACGACTCATGGGCACGGTTGGTGAAGGTGCCATCATGATTATTAACATACAGCACATCGTTTGTAGCAAAGTCGTTGGTGACATAAATATCCTTCCAGCCATCGCGGTTAATGTCACAGATATTGATACCAAGACCAAACCCTTCGGCGAGTATACCCGCCTGTTTCGTTACGTCGGTGAAGAACGCATGGCCCCGTTTAGGGTCGAAATCATTCCGATATAGCCGGTCAATATTGGGAGAGGAACCATCACTCTCTCTTGTTAGTAAGTTGGCGGTTTTTCTGGGATCAGAAATCTGGTCGACCAATACATACAAGTCTAGATCGCCATCGTTATCATAATCAAAAAAGGCTGAATGCGTTGAAAATGTAGTATCGGCGATACCATAATCGGCAGCCATTTCACGGAACTTCGGTGCCCCATCGGTGTCATTTCCCTGATTAACGTAGAGCAGATTTGTCCGTTGAGCGGCTTTTTTGTGAAGTGTTGTAGAGATGTACACATCCAGTTTCCCGTCGGCATTGACGTCTACGATAGATACGCCCGAACACCAGCGGCCACCACCCCCAACACCAGCCGTTTGTGTAATGTCTTTGAAATGGATGTTGCCACCCGCTTCGGTCTCATTAATATACAACCGATTCGATACCTGATTACCGGCAAAAAATACGTCAGGTTTCTTATCGCCGTTAAAATCACCAACCCCAACGCCACCGCCATTATAAATGTATTGGTAGTTCAGGATGTTGAGTGTGTCGCTATCGGTTATGGTATTGGCGAACGTAATACCGGTATCCGACGATTGAAGGCGTTCGAAAAGGGGTTTTTCGCGGCAAGCTGAGAGTACGAACAGAAACGCGACGGGTAATAACAAGGCGCGGTTTCGAGAGAGTAGTTTCATGAATAATAATGTGCCGTTTTACGGTGGCAGACTAAGCAGATTATCCCCAAATTTACCTATAAAACATACCCAAAATCATAGAACACCGCTTTTTAATGAAGGGGAGTATGATTTCTATGGCTTTTTGGCTTTTCTGTGACGTCAGGTCCTCAGACCTGACATCATAACTCCCCGTGGTCTTTATGCGGCGATGGTTAAAATTTCTACTTCCGTTTCCGAAAGCGTGCGACCCTTGGCTGAACTGTATCGCGTTCAACGAACAACATAGCCACTATAAACAGCCCGAATAGGG
>CAXTJJ010000542.1:0-4228 GCA_964244155.1 uncultured Spirosoma sp. | reverse complement strand
CGGGTTGTTGTTAATGTTCTGGATGCACGCACAAACGATATCATCTGGCAGGGTTGGGCTACGGGCCAACTTAACGCCCGCAATAAAGAGCGTGACCGTGATCAGGCCTTCCGGGAAACGGTGACCAGCATTATGAAAAACTTTCCGGAGAGTGCCGGACAGGATTATGGTGCCGCTCGCTAAGGAGTTGGTATAGATAAGCGAAAACCTGCCAACCAACCGTTGGCAGGTTTTTTTATGGGTACTCGTTTTTGTTAATTTGACCCCTTTATACCTTGTTATGTCTGCTGTAAACCGAGGGATAGTGTATTCACTCATGGCAGTAGTTCTTGTGCTACTGGTAGGCATTGCGGCTTTGCTCAGCGTGGCGAATCACCGCCATCAGCAGTTGGAAGACACGACAATTGATCTCCGGCGGCATCTCGGTCAGCAGGAGAGAAGAATAAGAGATTTACAGAAACGACTCGAAGACTGTAATGCCATGCAGGCAGATACTCCCGCAGATTCGGGCCGGCGCACCGAGGCAGCCACTAAATCAACGAGTGTGGCAAATAAAGTCCTTCGTTCCCGGCTTCCCTTTTAATAATAGACACTCATTAGCTCACAATGATCTTTATAGCCCTATCACTTGAATGGTTCGTATTGATCCGCTAAGCGGAGGGTAAACGTGTTGCTTTCAATGCGCTATTAATAGCCTGTATAGGTGTAATATTTCCAGCTTCTGACAACGTTTGACCAGGAGGAATAACTAGGGTATACCCTAAATTTGTGTAAAATCGGGTTTTCACTATTCTATCTATAGTGAACTTAGTCCTACTTTTGCTAAACAAAATTCTATTTACTTCTATCGTACAATTAAATAGGCAGCCAGTTAAATTTAATAAAATAGTTTTAGCACACTAGTAAGAAAAAATAGGTAGAAAAGAAATGGTTTTATAGGTGTGCTAGATGCTAATTTCTTTAAAGGCCCTTTTTTAAGTATACGAAACGGTAATATTATATGATACGGGTGCTGATTGCGGATGATCATAATGTGTTTGTTGAGGGTATCGATTCGCTTATTTCAGGGGCACCGGATATCAAAGTAACAGAGCGTTGTTATACGGCGGGTTCGGTTGTAGAGCGGTTAAGCCAAACGACAATTGATGTGGTGTTGCTGGATATCTCATTTCCGCAAATTGAAGATGGATTAAATCTGTGCGAACACATTACCCGCACCTATTCGAAAACAAAAGTTGTTGCTCTGACCATGCATGACGATGCCAGCCTGATTAAACGGGTTGTAAAGAAAGGGGCAAAAGGCTATTTATTAAAGAATACAACCAAGACCGAACTGTTACAGGCGATTAAGACGGTTCATAACGAGAAACAATATTTTAATGAAACGATTACGCACATCCTGTTAAATGAAGGTCCAAAGACCAAAAAGTCGACAGCAGGTGTGGGTGTCAAGCCGAACCTGACGCCCCGCGAATCGGAAGTGCTCATGCTTATGGCCCAGGGTCTAACCACCCAGCAAATGGCTACGCAACTGTTCGTAAGTGCGAAAGCGGTCGAATTTCATCGAAGTAGCTTATTGATGAAGTTCGGTGTGCCCAATACGGCCTTGTTAATCAAGACCGCCATGGAAATGCAGTACATTGATTGATGGTTGTTTATTCTCGTTTAATGTCGTCGTATTTCAATTTTTTCCGGCTTTCCAAGAAATGGGTATTGGTCATTCTTCTCCTCGGGGCGAGTGGCTGGTGTCGGCAGGGGTGGGCCTTGTCTGAACCGACATCGATTGATAGCCTGAAGAAACAGATTAACCAGTTGGTGCTGGACAGGAAATACGGCCAGGCGGCTAAATCCTATGAAGCATTGGGCTGGCTTTATCACCAGCATTATGGCTACAATAAGTACACCATGGATGCCTATCTGAACGGGTTGAAATACTATAGTCTGATGGGCGACTCGACGGGTTATTATAACGAGCATATTGTTATTGGCGACTACTATACGCACGATTACTTTATGCAGCCATATGCCGAGAAGTACCTTAACAAAGCACGTCAATATTTTGAGCGAACCAAAAACATTCCGAAAGTGATTGAATGCCGACTGGGGCTGGCAGACATAGCACAAAAGAAAGAGCCTATACCGAAGGAATTAGTAGCCGGATTACGGGAGACTGAACAAATGAGTGCACAGTATAAACAGGCTTACTCACAGGCTTTTGCGTTGAACTTACTGGCTAGCACCTACTCTCGCATCAAACAACCTGATTCGGCTCAATATTTTGCCACCCGAAGCCTGGCTATAGCGGAGCGTCTAAAGGTCAACTGGTTAATTTCGCTGAATCATTTTTATCTGGGCATTGTCGAACAGTTCAGGAACCATCCGAAAGAAGCACTGGCTGCCTATGAGAAGAGTTATCAGCTAGCCGAACTGGAAAATAACCTGTCGATGCTGCGGGAATTATCGAAGCACAAAGCAGACAGTTATTCGCGGATGGGTGATTACAAAAGCGCCTATTCGGCTTCCTTAAAAGCGCAGGATTTTATAACCCGGTTTTATACGTCGGAGCAAACAAAAAGCATTCGGCTGCAGGAACTGGATAGTCAAATCAAAACACTGGCTGTTGAGAAACAACTGGTTGAAGAACAAAGTAGAAATCAGCACGTGCTAAATTCAATGTTGGCAATCGGCCTTATTATCAGTGTATTAGGCGTAGGCACGTTGATTTTTTTACGTCGCCAGCAGAAATTGATCGCGCATCAGGAAACCGTTATTGCCCGGCAACAGATTCGGCAGTTAGAGCTTAAATCGTTGCAGGCCATGATTGAAGGGCAGGAAGGCGAGCGAAGCCGTATTGCCCGCGATCTGCACGATGGACTGGGAATACAACTGTCGCGAATAAAATTGTTTGTCGAAGCGCATCAGGAGCAATTGCCCTTGTCTGTCAAAGAACCCTTGAACCAGTTTTTAGATGAAGCCTGCACCGAAACGCGCTTGATCTCCAATAATTTACGGCCCTATGCACTGTCTACGTTTGGGCTTATACCGACCCTGGAAGATCTGGTTCAAAAGCTAAATCTGGTGAACCAGACGAAGCTGATCCTGGAACATTACGGCGAGGTGCCCGCGCTGGGCGATGAGGCCTCGGTCATGATCTACCGGGTGGTACAGGAATTGCTTAATAACGCCCTCAAACACGCCAATGCCCACACCATTACCGTACAGCTTATGGCTAGTGATGAAACAACCCTGATTAGTGTCGATGATGACGGGCAAGGGGGCGATTTTGAAAACATGCCGCCAAAGGGCAACGGAATTGCCAATATTAAATCGCGAATCGCTTACCTCGGCGGGCAGGTCATGTGGCAAAGTGAAATCGACAAAGGAACGTCGGTTATGATCTCACTACCCATAAAGAAACAAACACCAGTTATAGCCTCTGTTGCGTAATGTTCAGGCTGACAGATAGCCATCGAGTACGCTAAAACCGAATTTCTCTACTTGCTCTATATCCTTAGTTTACAATTAATTACTTTATGAATAAACATATGCTTTCAGGCATGTTTGTCCTGAGTAGCTGGCTCGCTGTCCACGCTCAGGATCGAACAATTTCCAGACTTGCCCAGGCGCAACAACCTGTTGTTCTGGCTACAACAAAGGGTGCTAAATCAGGCATCAATGAACAGTCGGATGTGAAAGCCCTGATTAAAGGGGTCGTATCCGACGAAAAAGGAGGTACGCTTCCGGGCGCAACGGTGTCCGTGAAAGGTACCCAACTGGGAACCACGACAGATGTGAACGGGGCTTTCTCGATCAATATGCCTGCCGGTTCAAAAGTGCTGGTTATCTCGTTTATCGGGATGAAAACGCAGGAAGTGGAAGTAGGTACGCGCACAACGCTCAACATCACCATGCAATCGGGTGATCAGTCGCTGGACGAAGTTGTGGTAATTGGGTACGGTACTGCCAAACGATCAGATGTAACGTCTTCGATTACAACCGTTAAAGCGGCCGATCTGAAAGACATCCCTGCCGCTGGTATTGACCAGCTTTTGCAGGGTAAAGCGGCCGGGGTAACCGTAACCAGCAATGGTGGCCAGCCCGGTGGTGGCGTTTCGGTGAAGGTTCGCGGAGTTACTTCCATCAACAGCAACGACCCGCTGTTCGTGATCGACGGCCTGCCTTTTGTTGGCGGGAATACATCGAACAGCACGGGATATGCTGGTCTGGG
>CAXTJJ010000541.1:0-4231 GCA_964244155.1 uncultured Spirosoma sp. | reverse complement strand
ATATGTTATACGTGTACATAAAGACCCAACCAGTAAAACCAGACAAAACCCGCCACCGCCGGTTGACTGCCGTTGACACTCGGCAAAGCCAAGCGTCAACACACACACAATGAAAAAGCCGGACCCTTATGAGCCCGGCTTTTAGCAATACTATACATACGGTATGTCTATAAATTGGCGTCTTCGCGGCTGTTGAAGGTATCACCCTGATTGATGTCACCGGTTTTTAGTCCCTTCGAGAACCAGTACACGCGCTGGGCGGACGTGCCGTGCGTAAACGCGTCGGGGACTACCGTTCCTTGCGTTTCCTGTTGAATGCGGTCGTCGCCGATGGCGTTGGCAGCTGTAAGCGCACTTTCAACGTCGTTTTTATCAATGGAAATACTTTGACCCTGGGCATGATTGGCCCAAACACCCGCAAAGAAATCAGCCTGAAGTTCGAGCCGGACAGAGACTTTATTGTATTCTTTTTCGCTCAGGCGGCTGCGCAGTTCATCCACTTTATCCATAATACCCAGTTGCTTCTGGATGTGGTGCCCCACCTCGTGAGCAATGACGTAGGCCATCGCAAAATCGCCGGGTGCATTGAATCGCTCCCGAAGCTCGTCGTAAAACGACAAGTCGATGTACAGCTTCTGATCGGCGGGGCAGTAAAATGGTCCCGATGCCTGCGAAGCCGTTCCGCAACCCGACTCAGTCATGTTGCGGAACATCACGAGTGTTGGCGTCCGATACTGAGAACCCTGATCGGCAAGCAGCTTTGTCCAGACATCTTCTGTACTGGCCAGCGTTTTCCGGGTAAAGGCAGCGGCTGCATCATCGGCTTGCTGGTTCACCGGTTCCTGACTGGGCGAACTCTGTAAAATTTGTGATGGATCGCCACCCAGCAGCATAACGATTACAGCAATGACTACCGAGCCAATACCCCCGCCAACGAGCAGTCCGCCACCACCACTCCCCCGACGGTCTTCGACATTATCACTTTCACGTCCTCCTAACCAACGCATGATTTCTTATAGTTTACGAACAGGTGATTGTTCAGGTTTGACTTCTGATGGCAAGATTACTATTTCTGCGGACAAAATGTTTACATCCATCCCAATTATTCATCGGGGTTTGGCGCGTTCGTACTGCACCGGCCAGACTACTGTATCGCCAAGCGTATGAGCTGCATGCAAGGGGAAATATGGATCCCGTAAAGACTCGCGGGCTAACAGAATCAAATCGGCCTGTCCATCCGTCAGAATTTTATCGGCCTGTTCGGCGGTGGTAATCAATCCTACGGCAGCCGTTTTGATGCCGGTTTCCTGTTTGATACGTTCGGCAAAAGGTACCTGATAACCGGGTCCGACCGGAATTTTGGCATGGGCTACATTGCCACCCGTCGATGCATCGACCACATCAACCCCTTTATCCTTAAGAATTGCCGATAGCTTCACAGAATCCTCCAGCGTCCAGCCCCCCTCGGTCCAGTCGGTAGCGGATATACGCACAAAAAGCGGCAGGTCCGATGGCCAGACGGTTTGGACACGTTCGATTACTTCCAGCAACAGGCGAATGCGGTTCTCGAAGGAGCCACCATAGTCATCTGTACGCTGGTTGCTCAACGGCGACAGAAACTGATGCAGTAAATAACCGTGTGCGGCATGGAGTTCAATAACCTGAAACCCCGCCAGTAAAGACCGTTTTGTAGCCGATACAAAATCGGCCCGTACTTTCTCAAGTCCCTCATCGGTGAGTGCCATTGGCATGGGGCTTTCATTACTAAAGGGAATGGCACTGGGTGCAACGGTTTGCCAACCCTGTTCGTCCGTCGGGTAAATGCCCTTACCTCCCTCCCATGGCCTTTGCGTACTGGCCTTCCGTCCGGCATGAGCCAGTTGAATACCGGCCACAGCCCCCTGTTGTTGAATGAATTGGGTAATTCGTTTCAGGCCGTCGATGTGTTCATCTTTCCAGATACCCAGGTCATTGGGCGAAATACGCCCTTCTGGTGAGACAGCCGTTGCCTCGGTAATAATCAGGCCCGCCCCCCCAACAGCCCGACTCCCTAAATGCACCAGATGCCAGTCGGTCGAGAAACCGTCTTCGCTGGAATATTCGCACATGGGCGATACAACGATGCGATTTTTAAGCTGGATACTACGAAGGGTAAGCGGAGAAAACAGAGCAGACATACTTTTTAGTTGAGACGTTACTACTGGTAAACATTCGTCGGCGATTATCGTTAAAAATACCACAACAAAAACCTCAACTACTATGGCAAGCGATTCGAAAATTGACCGGAGAGACGATGCAAATCCAACAGAAGGCGAGCACAAATATGGCGACGTTGACTTCGCCGACCGTACCAACAAAAAGTACCCGATTGACACACCCGAGCATGTTCGAGCGGCATGGAGCTACATAAATCATAAAGACAATGCCGCCAAATATGATGCCGACGAAGTCGATGTGATTAAAGACCGCATCAAAAAAGCGGCTAAGAAACACGATGTCCACATTGAGGATTAACGGGTTAAACACATCGAAAGCACAAACGCGACAACGCCCGGTTTAACCAGCCGGGTGTTGTCGCGTAGACATACAGATGGATATATCAAAACTGTTTGGCCTGATAACCCCGCTTGTACTCCTATCGGGCATAGGCGTTCTTATGATAGGCGACGGGCTTATTCATATGGGGCGGGAGAACAATATTCTACAGTTTTTTTTCGGTATTCCAGTTACGGCCGGAGCCATTGGCCTTCATTTCCTAGTGCGCCGACTGACCCGTCAGAATGCACTCTATGTGTGGATAGTTGAAGCCATTCTTGTTGCCTTCATGTGGTACGTATTCGAGCGATCCTGAGGCACAGGGTTCTAATTGGTCTGTTTCTTACCGATAGAGCCAGTTGGCAACGAGCCGGGTATAGCGTGGCATGATCACAAACGTCATGAGCCCTACAATGACCATACTTATTAGCAACGGCTTAAACAGTGGGACAGACAAAAAAGGAAGGGCCGAAAAAAGGGGCAAAAGCAGCCACGGAATCAGAACGGATAACGGAAAAATAGCTGACCACGTTAGTAGAAACTGCTTGTACGGGGGTGCCATTTTTTTGGTTTCCGGCGGGGTAAACCAAAACTCTAGACCAGTCTTGATCTCTATTTTTTCATCTGTGTTCAGGAACGGGCGCACCTTCTCGACCATCTGCCTGCGCATATCGGAGTCAAGCCATTGGCGCAGCGTAGTTTCAGATGCAAAATGAAGGACAATGGTATACTCGTCGTTTTGACCGTGTGGCTTAATGACATTCACCCCCCGATGCCCTTCCGCTCCCTGCGCCAACGGCACCATTTCCTTTAGCCAGTTCTCGTACGCCTGAATTTGATCTTTATAAGGCCGCTGAACAATGATTGTCGTCACGGCACTCTCGATTTCAATGGGGATGCTGGCTGACATAACGGGAGTATTTTTAACTAGCAGTTGAATTTATAGGTGCAACCATCGTACTTGATGCGGCATTCGAATCGACTTCAACAACGATTAACGTCTGATTATTGGATTAAGTAGACACGCATGACAATATATTTGAAGCTACATTCGATCTCTCAAGGGATATAGGCACCCAACCTTCCAGAAAGCCCAGTATTGTACCTACCTAATATAGGTTAGGCTTCGCGGTGAGAGTAATTCGAACTACTTACAACAAGAGCAACAATATAACGTATTCATGGGCTATTCTAAACTAGATCCTTCTTTTTCAATCAGCTTACTCTCTAAGTATTCCTGATATGTTTCTCGTGGTGTAGTATAACTTCTTTTTACAGGTTCTTTTTCAATTGCTTCTTCCCAAAGAGCAGCTACGTCGGCATTATTGATTAAAGAACAAAAAAGCATAGAGCTAGCAAATGTCTTAGTGTAATGACCTAATAATGAACAACACAAAGCTATAGGATGTGGTAACAAAGAATAATTATCTTCACCCTCGTAACCTAAAATGTCATCTACTCCCAGAATGTAATTGTAAGCCAATATTCGGTATGTCCTATGTGTAAATTTTGATATTTCATTATATTCATTTTTAAGTTCTTCTAAACCTCCCATTTCTCTAGAATTCATCCATTTTCTAATCTCGACATGTTTAGGACTAATATTATTATACCATTTTATTAAGTCTGTCTCACTTTTTATCTGCTCTACCTGAAAGTAAGTAGCACAGTCTAAAGTTTCAATTACATCACGAAA
>CAXTJJ010000540.1:0-4237 GCA_964244155.1 uncultured Spirosoma sp. | reverse complement strand
CGAAACAGATAAATACGCGTTTCCATGCCAAAACGTAAGTGTTTCGCGGTTTTCTTCCTAATTTCCGGTTTTAGCACAATCACTCACTTCACGCATCAATGAATCGTTTCCTCTACGGATTACTATTGTTTTCAAGCGCATCAATTTTTGCGCAGTCCCCCAAAAAAAATCCGGCTCCGCTTACCGTCGAAACCATTATGCAGGACCCGAAAATATGGGTCGGCACATCACCGTCAAATCCGTTCTGGTCCGACGACTCCCGAACGCTTTACTTCAACTGGAATCCCGACCAGACTAAAGGCGATTCTCTCTATAAAGTGACCTTTACAAGCGAGCCCCGCAAAAAGGCTCTGACGCCCTCGCAGCCCCAAAAAGTTGGTCCAACTGAACGACGTTCGCTGGCGACGCCCCCCGTAGCGGCCTACAATCGCGCCTATACCCAACGCCTTTTCGACCGGCAGGGCGATTTGTTTTTGATTGATCTAAAGTCGGGTAACGTTCGGCAACTGACCAACACGGTCGAAACCGAAGCGGACCCCGTTTTTTCGGGCGATCAGCAACAGGTAGTCTTCCGGCGCGGGTCGAACCTATTCAGTATCGACCTGAAAAGCGGTCTGATTACTCAACTGACCGATTTTCAGGCGGGCGCCAAAAAGCCAGAACCTAAACTGACCGACGAAGAGAAATTTCTAAAACAGGATCAACTCCGGCTATCGTCGGTGTTGACAGAGCGGAAAGAAAAGAAAGATGAAGCCGACCGCATCAGTAAGGCCGACCGCCCTAAACGACCAAAGGAAATTTACCTCGACGATAGAACCGTCACGAATCCGCAACTCAGCCCCGATGGTCATTTTATTACTTACCGATTGACCAAGCGAGCCACAAATGCCAAAACGACACAGGTACCCAATTACATAACCGAATCGGGGTATACAGAAGACATTTCGAGCCGGACTAAAGTGGGTGCTCCGGTTGCCAGTCAGGAGTTTTTCGTGTACGATATTGTTAAAGACACCGTTCGGGCCGTTTCGGTGAAGGATGTGCCGGGTATCACGGATAAACCGGCTTATCTGCAAGCGACACGAAGCGCAAAGCCCGATACGGCAAAGAAAACACGGCCAGTAACGATTAGTGGGCCGGTCTGGTCGGATGATGGCAAACTGTGCGTCGTTGTTATCAAGTCGCTCGACAACAAAGACCGCTGGATTATGCGTTTCCAGCCCGAAACGCTGAAACTCTCCCTGCTCGACCGTCAGCATGACGACGCCTGGATTGGCGGGCCGGGTGTCAGCTCGTTCAATTCGACGGGTAATATGAACTTCCTGGCTGATAACCAAACCCTCTGGTTCCAGTCTGAAGCCGACGGGTATTCGCACATCTATACCGTCAATGTGTTGACTGGTGAAAAGCAGCAATTGACCTCGGGCAAGTTTGAGGTGCAGCAGGTTTTATTATCGAAAGATAAAACGCAATTTTTCCTGCAAACCAACGAAGTACACCCCGGCGAGCAGCATTATTACCGCATGTCGGTGAAGGGTGGCCCACGGACGCGCCTGACAACTATGACCGGTGCCAACGACGTAACCCTCTCCCCGGATGAAACCAGGATGGCGATTCGGTATTCGTCCAGCACGCAGCCCTGGGAATTATACATTATGGATGTCAACCCACCGACTGAAGGTAGCAAAAAACAGGTGTCTCAGACAGGAACACCCCCACCTACTGGCACGGCCACGAAGCTCACCAATTCGCTAACCGACGCGTTTAAAGCCTACGCCTGGCGGGAGCCTACCATCGTGACGATTCCGGCCCGCGATGGACAACCGATTTACGCCCGGCTGTATAAGCCAGCAAATCCAAGTGGAAAGGCCGTTGTGTTTGTACACGGAGCTGGTTATTTGCAGAATGCGCATAAGTGGTGGAGTCAGTATTCACGCGAATACATGTTCCATAACTTATTGGTTGAGAAAGGCTACACCGTCCTCGACATCGACTACCGGGGCAGTGCAGGCTACGGCCGCGACTGGCGCACGGGAATTTACCGGTATATGGGCGGCAAGGACCTGGAAGATCATGTCGATGCGGCCAAATGGCTGGTGCAAACGCAGGGTGTCGATGCCAAACGAATTGGGCTTTATGGCGGCTCGTATGGTGGTTTTATTACCCTGATGGCCATGTTCACCACTCCCAATGTGTTCAAAGCTGGGGCTGCCCTGCGGCCCGTAACCGACTGGGCTGCTTATAACCATCCGTATACAGCTAATATCTTGAATGAACCCCAAACTGACTCCCTCGCCTATCAGCGTTCCTCACCCATCAACTTCGCTGAGGGACTGACCGGTTACCTCCTCATATGCCACGGCATGGTGGACACGAACGTGCATTTTCAGGACGCCGTTCGGCTAACACAGCGACTCATCGAGTTAAAGAAAGAGAATTGGGAACTGGCCCCCTACCCCGTCGAAGACCACGGTTTTGTAGAGCCAACGAGCTGGATGGACGAATACAAACGGATTATGAAACTGTTTGACGAGCGATTGTAAAATGGGTAGTGTTTGAGGTTTCAGGGTTAGCCCTGAAACCTCAAACAAGTTACTCTACCAACACTCTAACCGTCGACTGGCGTGAGTCTGCGTTCACTTTCAACAGGTAGCTCCCTGCTGAAATGCCCGTTAATGGCCATTCGGCTTGTTTTTTACCTGTAAAGACAGGTAGCTGTCCAGCCATAACGGCCCGGCCTGATGCATCGAGCAACTCAACCGTCACCGCCGACCGTTCCGCCTGTTCGATTTCCAGCCTTAGCCGATCAACGACGGGGTTGGGCACAACCCGAACAGATAATAATGCCGTTGGTTCATTTATAGCTGTCAATACAAAGTTGATCACATCTGAAGGGGGCGAAGAGCAGCCATTGGCCGTTACAATCACGTAATATTGCCCGCTCTCAAAAGGCACTAAGGTTGAACCCGTTGCATTAGGAACAGGCTTGCCGGGATCGCTCCCTGTGCGGATATACCATTGGATTCCCGGCGACGGATCAAGCAGCAAGATGCTGCCTCCCGTTTGGGTGACCGTGGGCTTTGACGGTAAAGGATAGGTTGATTTTAGGGAAACAAACAGCGTATTTGTCGTACACCGATTGCTATCGACAACGCTCACGGTGTAAGTGCCTTCGGAAAGGCCGGTTTGCGAAGCGCCCACTGCCTTGAGCGTGTCCCGGCGCTCGGTTGCCCAGTAGACGGTAAATGGCTTCGTGCCGCCCGCAATCTGAATCGTTGCCTCGCCATCCTGCCCTCCTTTACAGGTAACATCTTTAATCGTGCCCGTTGCAAGGGTTATGGCATTTCCATTCGTTACCACAGCAACGACAGAGTCTGTGCAGCCCGCTTCATCGGCTACCCGAAAGCGATAAGTGCCGGGGCTCAATCCGTTAATCTGGCTGTTGGTCTGATAAGGCTGGCCAATGACCTGGTATTGACGAACGGTACCCACACCTCCGGTCGTCGTAAATTTTACAGCACCCGTTGGGCAAACACAGCAGGTAGCGGGAATGGAAACCGTCTGCACATTCAACGGATCGGCCTTACCCACCGTTGCCGATACGAGGCTTGTACACCCGTTAGCGTCCGTTCCAACAATGGTGTAGTCGCCCTGAGCGAGTCCAGTAAAAACATTGCTGCTTTGTGGCGTTTTACCCGTTGTAAGCTGATATTGTACGGCCCCCGTACCACCAGCCGGGGTAACGGTAACGGAACCACTGATTGAACCAAGACAACTAACTGGCTTGGAAACAGCCGATAATGTAAGGGGTGCTGGTTGCTCGACTGTTACGGTTTGTTTGCCTAAACAGCCATACCCGTCCTGTACCGTCACTTCGTAGGTCGTGGCAGCCAGACCCGTAAATTGCGTACCTGTCTGGAAAGCGCCTGTACCAATCTGGTATTGATAGGCTCCTCCCCCACCCGTAACCGCTACCGTGACACTGCCATCGGCCGAGCCAACACAGCGGGTTGGCTTCATGGTCAGCTTGATATCGAAGGGAGTGGCATCCCCGATAGGTACCTGCTTATAGAGTATACAGCTATTTTTGTCGGTTACCGCCAGCGTATACGTTGTGTTCGCTTTCAGGTTGATAAACGTACCACTCAACTGAGGTGAGCCTGAATCGAGAATATACCGGTAATCTCCTACTCCGCCTGATGCTACAGCCATCAGGGCACCATCTGACCCACCTACG
>CAXTJJ010000539.1:0-4240 GCA_964244155.1 uncultured Spirosoma sp. | reverse complement strand
ATCATCGACTAGAATGACCTGATTAACTTTACTTTTCATGGCTTCTAGCTTACGGTTATGGAGGAAAACAATAATGATGCAATGTCATAATTTTACAATTAATAAAAAAATATATAATTACAAGTATAATCAATTGATAATAAGTTAATTAGTCTATATTATGAAAATTTTTTATGCATTAATTGGATGAGTCGGATAAGGCGGCCGGGATAGACTATGACATATCGGTTGTTTATCTCAATGGGAACGGCATATGTAATCTATTGAATTGATTATTCGGTAAAATAAGACCGCTTTATAAATTAATACCAATATTTAAAGCTATTATCCTATAAACGATAGGAAATTAATCATTTGGAAAATACCTTCATGACGATTTACTTAGTACATACTAACTAAGGCGTAAAGGGATTCACCTCTGATTTACAGTATCTTAGGTAGTGTGTAGTTAGCTACTTCTTTTATTGATAGTACCTTCTCACTATACGACTATGAACATCACACGTTTACTCTTCTTTTTCGCTTGTTGTCTGCTTTTTATAAGTTTTTGGGGCTGTACCGATCACCGTATTCCGACTGTTTCTCCAGGGGCCAGTCGTTTACGGATCAAAACGATTACCGAGGACGGGCCAAACGGTAGTTCGAAGGTTAGTGCATTCACGTACGATGCCCAGGGACGCCTGAGTTTGATTATTGGATATCAGGCCCCCGATAGCAGCACAACACCAATAGAAAACACCGTTTTTCAGTACGACAGCCAGAATCGACTGACGCAGGCACGGCGTGAGGTTGTTCGACGGGCAGGCAGTTCCCCAAATCCGTTTGAGTTGTATACCTATGGCTATAACGCGGATGGTCAGGTATCCGGACTTGGCTTCTCCTCCAGTAATTTCGGGGCGGTCACTCGCTGGACGTCGGCTCTTCGCTATACTGGTAATAATCATGCCGTGGGTAGTTCTCAGTTCTTCGATATACCCGGCGTTTCAATTACAAATAACAGCTCATTCACCTTTACTGGAAACGATTTAACGTCTGTCGCAACGACATCAACGCTAGTTCGAGGGGGTACATTCACCTCAATGGGAACAACTACCTATGCGTTTGATACGAAAGTGAACCCTTTCTATGGTATATTTCTCATTCCTAACCCTGGTAACTTTGCGTATCCTCCGAGTGCAAGCCTTAACAACAACACGTACTTCGGGGGGCTTCAAGGGTTTTCCTTATTGAGTCAGCATAATATAGTTTCGGCCACAGATGCAGGCGGAACAACTGTATATGCCTACACTTATAATGCGGCTGATTTGCCCACCAGGCTCGTTACGGCGGGCGGAAATACACTTAATCTTACCTACGAAAATTATTAATCGGAAAGGAAATTGACAGCCGGATGGCATTATTAATAAGTTCTTTTAACAAAAAAATTAATCTTTTCACCAGTACCAATAGTTACTTAATGAATACAACCTTATTCATTAAGCAAAATTGTGGAAGATCCCAGAGGCCCAATCATATTCATTGATGATGATCTAGATGATCAGATATTGTTTAAACCCCTGCTTGAACGATTAGCGCCTAACAATCAGGTCATCTTTTTTGACAATGGCCAGCAGGCTATTAACCATCTAAAAACCAGCAAAGAGCCTCCTTTCATCATCATCTCCGAAGTGAGTATGCAAGTGATGAACGGGCTGGAACTACGTCGGCAAATCGAGGCTGATGCTGAGCTGAAGCGACGAGCCGTTCCGTTTATCTTCTTTACCCATCCGGTCTACAAACCTATGGTTGACGAAGCTTATGAGCTGACGATACAGGGCTTTTTTGAGAAGCAAACCAGTATTGAGCAGATGAAACAGCAGTTGGAAGCGATTATCAATTACTGGAAGAGTAGTCTGCATCCAAATCGGTTTGCCGAGTAAAGTGTTGCCTCTTCGGCTCCCTTCTTTCTGCCAAAACGGTAGTGGTATCAGTAGGCTTTTTGTCATACTGGGCTTGCCCTATTGTTTATAAGTCAAGCTGGGCGATAGTCCCGTAGCAACATACAGACAATCACGCACGGTGATTGTCTCGTACCGCTGTGCGTTGTTGTCTGTCCTAGTCTTTATATTGCCTGACCTTTACCCCGACTCCGGCAACCAACGATTCCTGACAGAGAGATCGATTATGAAAACCGTGTTTTTGAATTACCTGCTGGCCCTGCTTCCCTTTACACTCACTGCCCAGAAACCCGTACCGGTCAAACCGCGCATTCTTATCAGCACCGATATTGGTGGCACCGACCCGGACGATAATCAGTCGATGACTCATTTTCTGATGTATAGCAACCAATTCGATACGGAAGGGCTCGTATCGTCGCCCTCCTATGGGTATGGCACGAAGCAGCATCTCCTGAACATGATCGACCTCTATGAGAAAGACCTCCCCAAGCTGAGTCAACACCAGAAAGACTATCCCGCACCGGATGCCTTACGGGCTGTTTGTAAACAGGGGCGCCAGGGTGCGGCTCCTTTCAAAGGCTACACCACCCCTACCGAAGGGTCGGACTGGATCATCCACTGTGCAACCAGGAAAAGTGATCAGCCACTGTGGGTGCTCGTCTGGGGTGGGTTGGATGATCTGGCTCAGGCCCTGCACGACAACCCGTCGATTCAAACGAATGTCAAGGTTTACTGGATTGGGGGACCGAATAAAAAATGGAGTGCCAACGCCTATGCGTATATCGCGAAGAATTTTCCGAACCTGTGGATTATCGAAGCGAATGGGTCATACAATGGTTTCTTTTCCGAGAATAGCGTACCCGATAGCCTGTCAAACAGCACTTATTACGACCGCTACATCCGCGCTGCCGGACAATTGGGGAAGGATTTTAAAAACTATTACAAGGGCACCCTCAAAATGGGCGACACTCCTTCCTTACTATACATGATGGATGGCGACCCAACTAAGCCCGCCAGAGAAAGCTGGGGTGGTAGTTTTGAAAAATTCGACCACAGCCCCCGGCAAATCTTTACCCGCACCACCACACTTGCCGATACGGTCGGTGTTTATTCAATTATGGAGTTTCACTTCAAAGGGCCTAAAATCAATATACCGATCGATTCTGCCTGTTTCACAATGACCGTTCAGGCGCAGATCGGTGAGCAGAAATGGCCAGGCTATTACCTCGGTAACGGCAACTATGCAATCCTGTATATCCCCAAACAGGCCGAAACTCTGAGCTACTCAATCAGCTCACCAATTCCGGGTTTCGCTCAGCAGAGCGGGAGGTTTGTTGTGAACAACACCTGGCCGGGAAAACGAGGTGCCAACGACTTTCTCTTAGGCGCCAACTGGTACACCGACCGGGGCGACGCATCGCTTTTTGACGGCCGACAGCAAGGCGGTAAAACGGTCCTCAAATGGCGTAGTGCCGTATTGCTGGACTGGGCCAAACGATGGTCATGGCTATACACGGTTACTTATCCCCAACTAAAACCAACTGGTGGCCGGGATACCTCGTTTACCGTGCAGGGCTCTTACCTGCGTGAGAAGAAATCCTACCCAAACATTACCCTGGCCGATTCGACGTTGCCCGTTGGCGTCCGTGTTGACAAGGCACTTACATTCAGTACGCCAAGTGCAGGAAGAAATCTCAAACTGGATGTCTATGCTCGGCCCGTTGTTTCAAAAAAAACTCGTCCGGCGGTGGTTATGATTCACGGCGGTGGCTGGCGTTCAGGCGATAGATCGCATAATAACACCCTGGCCGGGCAGTTGGCGGCTAAGGGTTTTGTAGCAATTCCGGTCGATTATCGCTTGTCGACGGAAGCCTTGTATCCAGCCGCCGTTCATGATATCAAAGCGGCCATTCGCTGGGTTCGGGCTAATGCGTCGAGATATGGCGTTGATCCCAACCGAATCGTGGTGCTGGGTTTTTCGGCAGGAGGACAGTTGGCCGCATTGGTAGGCACCACCAACGGGCAGGCAACGTTTGACGGAACCGGAGGAAACGACCGCCAGTCAAGTGCGGTTCAGGCTATTGTCGATATTGACGGGGTACTGGCGTTTATTCACCCGGAATCGGGCGAAGGCGATGACTCGAAGTCGACATCGGCGGCTACTTACTGGTTTGGCTATTCCAAAACGCAACGCCCCGATTTATGGCAGGAAGCCTCCCCGCTTAATCACATAGGCAAGCACACGCCCCCGATTTTATTCCTGAACAGTTCCGTCGACCGTATGCATGGCGGCCGTGACGATC
>CAXTJJ010000538.1:0-4241 GCA_964244155.1 uncultured Spirosoma sp. | reverse complement strand
GTCACTTCTTCTAGTGTATGTTTATTTACATAACTAATCCCTGTAGCAAGGCCGGTTTGCGGGTCGGTCAGGACTTCGCGCACCATCGCACCGTTAATAAGAGTCACATTTCCGGTCTTGACGGCTGGAATACATAACACCGATGAGGCCGAAAAATCGGCGTAAGCCTGACAGCCACGATTACACTGATGGCAATAAAAACAGGAACCCCGATCTTTGTTAATAGGCTTCGTTAAAATACTTAAGCGAGATGGAATAACCGGAATGCCAATACTCCTGGCCCCTTTACGAAGCATTAACTCATGTAAACGAGGTTTGGGCGGTGGCAGAAAAATACCATCCGGTTCATTTGGAAAATTCTCGACCGAGCCAAATACGCCAATAAGCCGGTCTACTTTATCATAATAGGGCTTGAGGTCATCGTAGCCAATTGGCCAGTCGTCGCCCACACCCGACAGAGAGCGACGCCGGAAGTCGTCTGGTCCGAAACGCATGGAAATTCGCCCCCAGTGATTGGTGCGGCCCCCAAGCATTCTGGAGCGGAACCAGCCAAATTCGGTCCCCGCTTTGGCTGAGTAAGGCTCTCCATCAATGTCCCACCCGCCCCAGGCGGCATCGAAGTCTCCACCAGAGCGGGCCTCTGTGCTGGCACCGCGTCGGGGTGATTCCCAGGGCCATTTTAATTGGGTTATATATTTTGGATCAGCTGGGTCGTAGTAGCCACCTGCTTCGAGTAATACGACTTTTGCACCTGCTTTGGCAAGCATGTAAGCCGCCATGCCGCCCCCTGCGCCTGAGCCGACAATAGCCACATCGTAGGTAAGTGGAGCCTTTTTGAGTTGAGGGATGTCCATCCGGAAAACTGTGATTTGTACAGTTGAAAATGCTGGTAACTACAAAAGACAGAAGATACCCTGGTTTACTATGTAACTGTCTGACAGTAGCAGTCATTTACTGGTTTAACTAAAAAGTAAAGCTATTACATAAAGAAACCACAGAGGTATACCAGTAGCTCTGTGGTTTCTTTATGAATCTAAAATCAGTAAACGATTAACGTAACTCTTTGGCTGCCTCGGCGACTTTATCTGTGTTGATTATATCGACACCGAGCTTTTTCAACTGTTTCCATCCATTAGGTGTATCGGGAATGGCCCAGAAACGAAACGGTTTATTGTCGCTATGGGCTCGCTTTATAACACGCTTGAGTTTATCCCGATCAATATCGGCTATGTCGCCAATGCCATTCCAACGGGAGTAAGACTGAAAGTTATCGCTAATCATAGCTACACGCTGGAGTGTCTCCTGGTCGTAAACCTCACTGGGGCGGCCGTCGAACTGAAGAAGCGGATAGTCAAGAAATGTATCAATTCTAGGGCGCTCGCCACTTATTATGACCTGTATGGCTTTGGCATTGGCTGCCCGATTGAAGCACGTCAAGTTTGCCTGCAACATCGTCATAAGTTTTGGCAGTACACCGGCAGGGTTTTCTTTTATGTCAATTACCAGGGCAAAGGTGTAGTCCCGGTCGGAGCTTGGTTTGTCCTTATATTGTTGAAATAGCCGCACGATGGGCTGTAAATACAATGAATCGAGCGTTGGGGATGGTGTTTTCACGGAATCAGGGTTGTCGTGTGAGACCACTAACTTACCGTTCCGCAACCAGACATCGGCTTCGATGAAGTCGGCTTTTTGCTCATACGCTTCTATAAACGGTCGTATCTTGGCATAATCGTTGTGCGAATGAATCTTTTGCGCCCGTGAAACCGATACCGACGACAGCAGGAGGAATAAAAGAAGACGATAGTGCATGGTGGAGTGCCTGATTTTTGACAAAGTAACACAGGTTATCGGCGAAACCAAAACCTATACGTACCTTGTCGTTTGCGACCAAACCACTAATTTTGGCTAAATTTATTACGTAACGATGCGTAATAAATCCAGTAGAATGGTTTTTGCTTCTGTAATCATCCATTCTTCATCTTCTATTAATCATTACCCCTTACAATGGATTTACTGAAAGGAAAAGTTGCGCTGATTACGGGTGCGTCGCGTGGAATTGGTCGGGCCATGGCTCTGAAATTTGCTCAGGAGGGAGCAAATGTTGCCTTTACATATTTGTCAAATGTTGAGAAAGGACAGGCGTTAGAAGAAGAACTTCGGGCGTATGGCGGACAAATAAAAGGCTACCGTTCCGATGCCTCAGATCATAAAGCGGCCGAAGACCTTATCAATCAAGTACTTGCTGATTTTGGCAAGCTCGATGTGCTTATCAACAACGCCGGTATTACGAAGGATGGTCTCTTAATGCGCATGACCGAAGAACAATGGGACACCGTAATAAACGTTAATTTAAAGTCGGTCTTTAACCTGACCAAAGCGGCCATCAAAACCATGATGAAAGCGAAGTCTGGGTCAATTATAAATCTGACGTCTGTCGTAGGAATTCGGGGGAATGCCGGGCAGGCCAATTATGCAGCCTCCAAAGCGGGCATCATCGGTTTTACAAAATCGGTAGCCCTTGAATTGGGCTCCCGGAATATTCGCTCAAACGCCATTGCACCAGGCTTTATTGAGACGGAAATGACCGGCGAAATCAATGAAAAAGCACTTGAAGACTGGAAACAGCAAATTCCAATGAAACGTGGAGGTCAACCTGAGGAAGTAGCCGATTGTGCTGTTTTCTTAGCCTCCGACCTCTCCCGCTATATCACCGGTCAGGTGCTGCAAGTGGATGGGGGAATGCTAACCTAGAAAGGGAGGAAGGAGGAAAGGGAGTAAAAGGAGAAAGGAAATGACAACGTGACTTAGTTCGCATACTGGTAATTCCTTTCCTCTCTTTCCTCCCTTTTCTCCCTTTCCTTCCACCAATTTATGAACTTCATTTTTCAATCCTCGCCCTGGTGGATTCTGGTATGTCTGCTCGTTGGGGCAGTTTATGCGTTTGCTTTGTATCAGCCTATACCCCGATTTGTGGGTAGCGGCACGGCCACGGGGGGATTCGATAAACGGACAACCTATGGACTGGCCACACTGCGATTCGTGGTGGTCAGTTTCCTGACCTTTTTATTGCTGAATCCCCTGATTCGCAGTCTGCGGACGTTGACAGAAAAGCCGAAGGTCGTACTGGCTATCGATAACTCAGAGTCAGTGGCGGCTGCCGGTCGGCCCGCGCTCACAAAGGCACTGGCCGAACTGCAAACGCTTCAGCAGCAGTTGACCGATAAAGGGCTGGATGTGTCCATTCACATGTTTAACGATTCTACTTCGGGCGACATAACGCAGATTCCCTTCACCCAGCGCACGTCCGATTTATCGGGCTTGCTTTCAAGCATTCGGTCTGATTATGAAGGACGCAACCTGACCGATGTGGTACTGGTGTCGGATGGTATTTTCAATCAGGGCCTGTCACCAACCTTTGGTCAGTATCCATTCGCTGTTCAGACCATTGGCCTGGGCGATACCATTCCCAAGAAAGATATTCAGCTGAAAGGGATTATTGCCAACCGTATTGCCTATCTGGGCAACCAGTTTCCCGTAAAGGCCGAGGTGGTGAGTAGTGGATTTCAGGGACGTGCCGCCACCGTTGTGCTGCGACAGAATGGCAAGGAGCTTGGGCGGCAATCCATTAGCCTGGGAAAGAATGACACGTTTAACCAACTAACCTTTCAGGCAACTGCTACCCAGAAAGGGGTTCAACATTATGTAGTGGAGGTGTTGCCGCAACCCGGCGAATTCAGCACACGAAACAACCGTCAGGATGTTTATCTGGATGTTATTGACGGCAAGGAGAAAGTGCTTTTGCTTGCCTTGAGCCCACACCCTGATGTGAAAGCGTTGCGGAATATTCTGGAGAAAAACCAGAACTATGAACTCGATGTACGTATTCTGACCGGCACACCCGCAGAAGCCACTCCACCAGCAGACAAGGTTTATGATCTGATTATTTTACACCAGATACCCGATAATGGAGGTGTAGGCACGGCGTTGGTTCAGAAGTATCTGGCGAAAAACACGCCGGTATTATTCGTGCTGGGTAATCAGTCGTCGCTGGGGCCGTTTAACACGTCGAATCCGGTGATGCAGGTAAACGCCCAACCGAACCAGAGCGATAAAGTGACAGGCGTATTTAATACCCAATTTAAGCAGCTCAATCTTGATCCCGCCCGGCTTGACATTCTGGCTAAGCTGCCACCCATGCTGTGCCCTATGGGGAGTTCAGGTTGCAGGCTGGTAGTGAAGTG
>CAXTJJ010000537.1:0-4246 GCA_964244155.1 uncultured Spirosoma sp. | reverse complement strand
ATGGAACCGGTCGAAGCTCAACTCATCCTGCACCCACAGCAGAATCAACATGCCAACGGCCAGGCCAACCGTCAGGCCCGAAATATTGATGAAGGAATAAAATTTGTTCTTAACCAGATTGCGCCAGGCAGTTCTGAAATAGTTGCGGATCATAGCAGGATTGGGTAATGAGGTAGTTCGGTGATTAGCCGATAAATAGTTGTTGAATTGGGCGCCCTTGAATGGGTAACTTTCCGGTTTTCGTTTGATCGTAGACAGCTTGATAAAGCCCAGCACATCGCGCCAGTACCGCCACCGGGCCCGTCGTTCGCCAACGCGCTCGACCTGATACGCAAACTCTTCATGCAGGTCGCCCTGCACTTCTTCGAGTCGATGAGGAGCGCAGATAAAGGTGAGCAATCGGTCGGCCAGGCGGGGTGGAATTCGACGGTTTGGTTGCATCATTGATAATGAATACTGTAAAAAGGTTCAAGAAGAATGGAAAATGAGGATCAACGGTCATTTCACGGCCATAGGGCATGTTATCCATTAGTCATTATCCATTAATCATTCCGACCGAAGCGAGGTAACCGGATTCATCAAGGCCGCTTTAACGGCCTGGAAACTGATCGTCAAGAGGGTGATGACTATAGCCGCAACAAGTACGATCAGGAATACACTGGCCTGAATATCAATTCTATATGTATAATCTTCCAGCCATTTGTGCATGGCATACCAGGCCACGGGCGAAGCCACCAAACAGGCAATAACGACCAGTAGCACAAAGTCTTTGGACAGCAAACCCCATACATTGCCAATGCTGGCCCCCAGTACTTTACGGATGCCAATTTCTTTGGTGCGACGTTCGGCCATGAACGACGCCAGACCAAACAATCCCAGGCAGGAAATGAAAATAGCTAATCCCGAAACGATGGCCGACAGGTTGCCGATAAGCTCTTCGTAGTTGAATTTTTTGGTGTATTCAGTATCCGCAAACTTGTAATCGAACGGAAACCCGGGATTGTATTTATCGAAGATCGGCTCAATTTTTTTGATAGCTACAGAAGCCGGTAATGCGGGATTGATACGTACGCAAAGGAAAGCTGTCCAATCTTCAAAGACGATTGTTAAAGGTCGGGCGGCCTCATAGGGCGACTCCATGACTATATTGGGCACAACGCCAATAACGGTTCGGTCTTTACCTGCCCAGCGTAGCAGCTCACCAACGGGGTGTTTCAGGCCCATGCGTTTGACAGCCGCTTCATTTAAAATTACGCCTGACGAATCGGTTGTAAAAGCCCTCGAAAAATCCCGTCCTTCTTTAAGTTTGATCCCGATTGTTTTGGTGTAATCATAATTGGTGGTAATGGTCGTGAAAATGGCCGATTTATCTTCCGGGGTTGCTCCCTTCCATTCCCAGCCGCTGTTGGAACTCCAGATTTGAGTGGGTGGTGAATTGGACTTAGCGATGGATGATACGGCTCCCGATGCCAGTAACTCGTTGCGAAGCGCTTCGAAATGGTTGCTTAAACTGGCCGTGGAGCTCACCGAAATGAGTCCTTCTCTGGTGAAGCCAATGGGGCGGTTTTTACCGTGTTGGATCTGCTGATAAATGATGATGGTGCCAATCATCAGCACAATGGAAAACGTAAACTGAACGACCACCAGGATCTTGCGGGGCAACGAAGCACTCTTTCCGATATGAACACCCCCCTTTAATATCTTGACCGGGTTGAATGATGACAAATAAAGGGCCGGATAACTGCCTGCCAGCAGACCCGTGAATACCGTAAAAACCAGGGTAATGGCCCAGAAAACGGGATTTCCGTATTCAACGGCCATCGCTTTCTCCGTCAGCGTATTGAAGTAAGGCAACGAAACCAGAACGATGACCAACGCCAGCACCAGAGCAATAGCGGCAATCAAAACGGACTCGCTCAGAAACTGCCCGATCAGTTGCTCCCGGCCGGAGCCAACAGCTTTTCGAACGCCCACTTCTTTGGCTCGCTTCTCGGAACGGGCCGTGCTGAGGTTCATAAAATTAATGCAGGCTATGGCCAGAATAAACAAGCCGAAAATGCCGAATAGTCGCACGTATTTTATAAAACCACCCGTATTTTTCCCCTCGTTAAACTCCGAGTAGAGCCGCCATTTGGCCATAGGGTGGAGGAAGACTTCGGGCTTTATGAGCGTTTTAATATTGGGCTCGTTTGACAGGTGGGTTAACACCACGTCCTTAATTTTCGCGTTGGTTTGCGCCGGATCGATGCCGTCTTTTAGCTGCACCAGAGCACCCCAGGAGTTATTGCCCCAGTTGGTTTTGTGGTATTTGACTACCCAGTCATAGATATGTTCCTGCAAGTGCCAGGGGAGCAAATAGTCAAATTGAATAGTCGCATTTTTCGGTTGCCTGGCGACCACGGCGGTTACTTTCAAATCCACCGTATTGTCCAGTTTCAGGATCTTGCCAACCGGGTCCTGATTGCCGAAAAGGGTTTGGGCCGTTTCATCCGTGAGTACAATTGAATAGGGCTCCTTCAATGGATTTTTATCGCCACTGAGGATGGGCAACGAAAACATGTCAATGGCGTCCTCGCCAATGAAAAGCCCCTGTTTAAGGAATTTCTGATTGCCAATGGCCAGCGAACGAACCCCTTCTCCCCGGTCGTACATAGCTACGGCCTTAAAGTCCGGGTAGTTATTCTTCAGTTCGTCGCCAATAGGATAGGGTAATGCATCCTGCGTACCCCGACGGCCATCGAAGGTTTGATGCATTTTTACTTCGTAAAGGGTGGTATAGTTTTTATGATGCTTGTTGGCCGATACTTCATCGTTGATCCAGATACCAATCAGCATCGCCACCGCCATGCCTACCGCCAGTCCACCGATGTTGATAGCGGAGTAAGCCTTGTTTTTGATCAGGTTTCTGAAAGCGATCTTGACATAGTTTCGTAGCATGTGAGTAGGGTTTGGAGTTGAATATGTTGAGTCAGGTCTGCTACCAAATCGGGGTTTTATAAAGCCCATCACCTCCCGCCAGTACCGCCAGCGGGCCCGTCGTTCGCCCACCCGCTCGACCTGATACGCGAACTCTTCGTGTAAATCGCCTTGCAGCGACTCAAGCAGATGCGGGGCCACGAACCATTCCAGAAGTCGGTCGGCCAGGCGGGGTGGGTGGTCCGATGTATCGCCGGTCCGACGTGTCGGTTTCATAAGCTGGTCACGGGTTTAAACGGATTGACCAGGCGACTCCACAGACTGACACGCACTTCCTGAATTTCCTGCAACGTCCGCCGACCATAGGCCGTGACGGTAAACAGCCGTTTCCGACGGCCACCGCGCTCGGCGGTTGGTTCGCCCATTTCGGATTTCACCATGCCCTTCTCTTCCAGCCGTTGCAGGGCGGCATGAATCTGGTTCAGCCGCACCGAACGGCCCGTCTGTTCGATAATTTCGTGGGTAAGTGCCACTCCGTATGCCTGCCCTTCCAGCACGGCCACGGTAAGAAGCACAATCTCTTCAAACTCGCCTAAGTAGGTCCGTTTCATAGCAATTCATTAGTTCTATTTTTGCTGAGCAAATGCCTTGCCATAACAAATAAACCCCCTTCAGGGAGGCCTGAAGGGGGTTTATGGAAAAACAAAATAATGATGCTGTCCAGATTCGGACAAAACTTGTACGGTATGGGACAGGGTAATTGTCTTTGGTCGACCACCCCCAACCCCCTCCTAAAACAGGAGGGGGCTAGAACAAGAGTAGCCCGTTACAAAGCCCCCTCCTGTTTTAGGAGGGGGTTGGGGGTGGTCGACCCCTTACTCACTGCGCAACGAATTTACCGGATTCGTCAGGGCGGCTTTGATACTCTGGAAACTCACCGTCACGAGTGCAATGCCAATGGCCAGAACACCCGCCAGCGCAAACACCCACCAGTCGAGGTCGACTTTGTAGGCGAAATCCTTAAGCCACTGGTGCATGGCCCACCAGGCCAGGGGCGAGGCCAGCACCAGGGCAACAACGACCAGTTTCAGAAAGTCTTTGGTGAGTAGTGTAACGATGCTGGCTACCGATGCGCCCAGCACCTTTCGGACGCCAATCTCTTTTGTGCGCTGCTGCGCCGTAAACGTAGCCAGACCGAACAGGCCCATGCACGAGATCAGGATGGCAATGGCAGTCGCCGTGTTGACAAGCTGACCGGTTTTTTGCTCTTTCTCGTAAAGCCTGGCGATGGAGTCATCCAGAAAGGAGCACTCGAACTTTTTATCAGGCG
>CAXTJJ010000536.1:0-4247 GCA_964244155.1 uncultured Spirosoma sp. | reverse complement strand
ACCCAGCCTGGTTAACGAATTTTCGTACATCGCTGGAATGGCAGCACGTTGGAAGTTGGTATCAGAACCAGGTCAATTCGGTTAACTACGGCGGCTACGACTTTGCTAATTTCCGGGTGGGTTACCAGTGGAAAGGCATCGAAGTATTCGCCAACGTGCTAAACGCAACGAATGTCCTCTTTGCGACCAACGCCACACGGGGCAACAACACCACCGACCGCACAACCTACACGCCGGCCGCCCCAAGAACATTTGTAGCTGGGGTTCAATATAGTTTTTCGGGAAAGTAAATGACTAAACACAAAGTACACTGAGAAGGCTGAGCGTTCACAGAATTTAATTTTATCTCTCGATGTGCTCTGTGCAACCTCCATTTTTCTGCGTTAAAAAACAAATCATGAAAAGCCTCCTGATTATCCTTATACTTTTCGGTCTCACGGCTGAAGTTCCTGTTCGGGAAACCCCCGTGTCTAACCCGTCATTTACCGGGGGTGTGCCTCGTCTGACCACTGATGCAACTGGCAACCCGCTGTTGAGCTGGGTAGAGAAAATCAACGATAAAGAAGCGGTATTTTATTTCGCTACAGCCTCTGATGGACACACCTTTAGTGAGAAAATCAGGGTGAAGACAGCACCAAACCTGTCTGTTCATGCCGAAGGGATGCCCAAAATTGCGATGAAAGCGGATGGTACGGTACTAGCCGTCTTTGAGGTGCCAAACCCCACGCCCGAGTCGCGCTTTGCCGGTGATTTACTGTATACAATGTCTGCCGATACCGGTAAAAACTGGACCGAACCGATACCCGTTTATCAGAATATAAAGCCGGGCACAAGCCATTCGTTCAGCGACATTACGCGTTTGCCTAACGGCGAAATCGGCGTCGTATTTCTGGATGAAAAGCTGCCGGGTCAGGAGGGAAGACCAGTGGTATTCGCGCAAACCACAAAAGGCAGGGGATTCGGTCCGGCTGTCCTGGTGGATAATAATGCCTGCCAGTGCTGCCGGACGAATGTATTTGTGGATGCGAAAAAGAACATTTACCTGACCTACCGCGACCTACTACCTTCCGGAAAAGCTGACGAACCGGCTTCGCGCGACATCAGTTCGGCGGTCTCGACTGATGGCGGTAAGACATTCAGTAAGCCGAAGGTAGTCTATGCTGACCATTGGCAGGTAAACGCCTGTCCACATGCAGGGCCTGTGGTGGCTCAACTCGGCAACGATATATTGATGACCTGGTTTTCGGGTAAAGAAGATGCCGTTGGTTTACGATTGGCTCGTCTGGGTTCCGACAAATTAGTGTCGAGTGTGTTATCGAACCGGGCGAAGCACCCGCAGGTAGCTGCGTCGGGAAATCACCTCGTCTGGGTTTGGGACGAATCGGTCTCGAAAGATGGCTCTAATCAGATGGGGTCGTTCGTGCAGCGAATTGGTATACGCACCTTTGCTAACGGAAGGAGCAGTCCAACAACCTACCTAACTCTCGACACGGTCGACGCGACCTATCCGGCGGTGTTAGCTACGAAAAACGGTGTGCTTGTCGCTTATGAGCAGGTTAAAGAAAAAGGAAAGCCGATAATTGTAGTGCGGTTGATGAAGTAATTATAAGCATCAGATGGTGTGGCGGGTGGATTTAAGAACCCGCCCGCCACTATGCAATCCAGAGCAACGCTTAATTGAGCACTAATCTATTAGAGAATAAGAGAATAGTAGAGCTCAAGCTTTAGCATAAGGCAATGCCGGGATTTATGGGCTAACGTTCCGCATTATTAATTCAAACCTGCAATTAACAACAGGCTTTTCATGGCCGAGTTGAGCAACAAGCCAAACGGTATATTCTAGTACAGTCGTCCACTTTATTTTGGAATGAATAGTATAGTTTTCGGTTAAATTGTTGTTAAATAGGCTACTGAAATAGTAGTTTTTTGATTGACATGGTGATATATTTGATTCACCCTTAGGCAACATCCGCACCTTCAAGTAACCCACAATTAAGTCGTCTGGCGTCTAAACGTTGTATAGAGACGTGCTGAGCGTTTAGGTAAGCGCTACAGCCCGGCCTGCTTTTCCCTTTGTAGTACGCCGTAATCAGTCGGCGAATCCACTTCATCATCTTAAGATCACCTTTAAGCTTACCCGTCATGGCTTTTCATTCACCTATGGGTATTGGGCATACAGAGGCTCCAACTGTCTGGGTCGTTGATGACGATGAGGACGACCGGCTTTTTATTAGCTCAGCCTTTGAGGATACACCGCAGCCGATCAGTGTACTGACACTGGCTGATGGCGACCAGCTATTGCCAAAGCTGGCTGTCTGTACCAAATTGCCTCAACTGATTTTACTGGATATTAATATGAGCCGACAAAACGGCTTTGATACGCTTACCCAACTTCGTAACACCCCTACGTTTGCCCATTTGCCGGTTGTCATGCTGAGCACGTCGTCAGACTTATCAGATCGCCAGCGCAGTTTGGCCCTCGGTGCGAATCAGTTTATGACGAAACCCAACAGCTATACGCAACTCGTAACGCTTGTAAAAGGGTTGACCGAACAGTGGGCTTTAGCTTGACAAGTTGGCGACTAGTATCCTGTTTCGCTAACTTTCCTGACTGCAACTGAACCACTCGCCCCGCCAGGTGATTCTTTACGTATGTCTTTATCATTACGTTTAGAATTGAATACCCCTATCACAGATGACCGCCCGGTCTTTGTGTCGGGTAATTTTTGTGACTGGTTACCCGATTTGGATTTGTTCAGGATGCAGCCCGTAGGGGAGGGACAGTTTGTCTACGAGTTTCCACCAGAAATCGAACTGACTGATATACTGGAGTATAAATACACGAGAGGTGGCTGGGACCACGTTGAGCTGGATGCCTCGGGCGAAGGAGCTGCTAACCGGACGGCATCACTTTCTGACTCGGTAATACAGGAGTATGTTCCTCATTGGCGCTGGTTTGGCATGCCGTTCAATCCTGAGTTTCTGCCAAAAATAGAGTTGCTCGGCGATACGTTCGATGCACCTGGGCTTGGTACTGCCCGTCGGGTCCATGTGCTGCTGCCTTATGATTACGAGACATCCGGAAAGAGCTACCCTGTTCTGTATTTACACGACGGGCAGAATCTGTTCGGGGGTGGGTCTGGTTATGGAAGTTGGGAGGTTGACCAGAAAATGGCCTTACTGGCTTCCCGGCACCATCACGAAGTGATCCTTGTTTCGATTGACCACGCCAACGATGAGCGCATCCGGGAATTTACGTTTCACCGTACCCGCGCTGGCACGGGCAGAGGACAGTATTATCTGGATTTTGTACGTCGTATTGTAAAGCCGCTTGTCGATAAGCGGTTTCGTACCCTATCCGATGCGGCTCATACAGGCATTGGCGGGAGTTCATTAGGTGGTCTGATCAGTATTTACGCTGGCCTGATGCACCCCGATGCATTTGGCCGCATGATGGTCTTCTCGCCCTCGCTCTGGATTTCTCCCAAAATTTATTTCGATGCTATTCGCTTCCAGGCCCCCGTACCCATGAAGATATATGCCTATGGGGGTGAGAAAGAATCGCAGTATATGGTGCCTAATATCCAGCGGTTCAACGACGCGCTGGCCCGCCAGAACTACGGTAGAAGTTCAATCGATATTCATTTATCCGTTGACCCAACCGGTACACATCAGGAAGCCCACTGGAGCCGAGAATTTCCAAAAGCAGTGGAGTGGCTGTTTTATTGATTATAATTAACCATGAATATTACCCTAGCTACCAACCCGCTCCCCACCAGCGATCTCATCATTCCGGTGCTACAAACCGACACGCTGGCCGATCAACTCACCCGTCTTGCCCCGAAACTAGGTTTGTCGGCGGAGGTTTTGCAGCGCGATTTCAAGGCCGATGTCAAAGAAATACTTTCTGTTTATGGGCAAAATGGCCAGAAAACGTATTTACTTGGCGTTGGGGCCGACCCGCAGGAAATGGATTGGCTCCGTGCGTTCCGGAAATTCTTTTTTGATCAGAAAAGTAAACTGCCAGCCCAACTTGCTATTGACTTGACGGCCTTTGCCGGAAGTATTATCAAAGGCGTTACACTGGGCGTTCGCTGGGGCGGCTACGACCTCAAACTCTACCAGACGGATAAGGCCGAAGGGCCGGTCTTCTTCTCCGAGACTGGCGAGTTAGTCCTTTATGTGACGTCTGAACAACAGGAAGCCGCACAGAGTGCTTTGACGCAGGCCGAAGCCATTGCTCAAAC
>CAXTJJ010000535.1:0-4248 GCA_964244155.1 uncultured Spirosoma sp. | reverse complement strand
GGCGCGGGTCATGTATGGCGCACGGGGCTGGATGGCCCACCACAACACTGACATCTGGCGGGCAACGGGGGCCATCGACGGAGCTTTCTGGGGCATGTGGATTGCGGGTGGCGGCTGGACGAGTCAGCACCTGTGGGAGCATTACCTCTACAGTGGCGACAAAGCTTATCTGGCAACCATTTACCCAATCCTGAGGGGGGCCGCTATGTTCTATGTTGATTTTTTAGTCGAGCATCCAAAATACCACTGGCTGGTGGTAAATCCCGGCAGCTCGCCCGAAAATGCGCCAAAAGCCCATGGCGGCTCGTCGCTGGATGCGGGAACGACGATGGATAACCAGATTGCATTCGACGTGTTCAGCACCACCATCCGGGCTGCACAGCTTCTGAAAAAAGATGCCGCCTTCGTGGATACGCTCAGACAGATGCGCAGCAAACTTCCCCCTATGCACGTGGGTCAATTTGGTCAATTGCAGGAGTGGCTGGATGATGTCGACGATCCCGACGATCACCACCGGCACGTCTCCCATTTATATGGCCTGTTTCCGGCGGTTCAAATTTCGCCGTATCGCACTCCGGAACTATTCAGTGCGGCTCGTACTACGCTGGTTCACCGGGGCGATGTGTCGACGGGCTGGAGCATGGGCTGGAAAGTGAACTGGTGGGCGAGATTGCAGGATGGTAATCATGCCTATACGCTCATTCAGAATCAGTTGACTCCACTAGGGGTTACCAAAGATGGGGGAGGTACGTATAATAACCTGTTCGATGCTCACCCGCCATTTCAGATCGATGGTAACTTCGGCTGTACATCGGGCATTACGGAAATGCTGATGCAAAGTGCCGACGGAGCGATTCATCTGCTCCCCGCTCTACCCGATGTCTGGCCAGCCGGTAGTATCAAAGGGCTGCGAGCCATTGGTGGTTTTGAGATAGTGAACATGGAGTGGAAAGGTGGTAAGCTAACAAAGGTTACCATTAAGTCGAACCTGGGTGGAAACCTTCGGGTACGAACGCCCAATGCCCTGAAAACTGGTAAGAGCCTGACTCTGAAACAGGCGTCCGGTCCGAATAGCAATCCGTTTTATATGACTGAAAATACGCCGACGCCGATTATATCCGGCAACGCCAAAACGACGCCACTCGCGCTGAAAGAAACCGTATTGTATGACATTGACACCCAACCCGGTAACGTGTATACGCTGATGGGGCAGTAGTTTTTGTTTTGTCATCGGCGGTATGAGCATCGCTACGAGGCTCATGGGTTCTTTTACTGGTAAAGGGTGAATACTAACTGATTACAAATGTGTCAACAAAACACTATTGGAAGCTATTTCGACAAATCAGAACTAGTCACTAGTCCCATGAAAAACAAAATCTTTCCATACAGCCTGCTGGTTAGTTTGCTTATGGTCAGGTGCTTTTCAGTAGCTCAAACAGCCCGGAACCCAATCATTTTTGCCGACGTGCCCGATATGGCCATGATTCGGGTGGGTAACACCTACTACATGAGCAGCACCACCATGCACCTGAGTCCGGGATTGCCTATTATGAAGTCGAACGACCTGATCAACTGGCACCTGGTCGGTTATGCGTATGATACGCTGACGAGTGTCGACGCGATGAGCCTCAATAACGGCAAAAGCACCTATGGACGTGGGTCGTGGGCCAGCAGTCTGCGCTACCATCATGGACTCTACTATGCAACTACCTTCGCCCAGACCAGCGGCAGAACCCACATTTACACGACTAAAAACATCGAAAAAGGTCCGTGGAAAGAAGTGTCGTTTAAGCCCTCCTACCACGACCATAGCCTGTTTTTCGATGACGACGGACGAACGTACCTGATCTACGGCGCGGGCAAACTTAAATTGGTGGAGCTGACAACCGATGCATCAGCCGTGAAACCGGGCACCATCGAGCAGGTAATCATTGAGAATGCCAGTACCCCATCGGGTACGGGCGGGGGTCTACCCGCCGAAGGCTCGCAATTAGTCAAGGTCAATGGGAAATATTATCTATTTAACATCACCTGGCCAAAAGGCGGGATGCGAACAGTGGTGATTCACCGGGCCGACAAAATTACCGGTCCCTGGGAAGGCCGCGTGGCGTTACAGGACCTGGGGGTAGCACAGGGCGGGCTGATCGACACGCCCGATGGAAAATGGTTTGCCTATCTGTTCCGCGACTTTGGTGGAGTGGGCCGTATCCCGTATCTGGTGCCCGTGACCTGGGAAGATGGCTGGCCGGTACTGGGCGAGAATGGCAAAGTACCCCAAACCCTTAACCTGCCCGCCAGCATAGGACTGATTCCCGGCATCGTCAACTCCGACGAGTTTACCCGCAAAAAAGGGGAACCCGCCCTGCCGCTGGTCTGGCAGTGGAACCACAACCCCGAAAACAGTCTCTGGTCAGTGACGGAACGGAAAGGGTTTCTGCGCCTGAAAACCGGCCGCACCGATACCTCGTTCGTGATGGCCCGCAACACCCTCACCCAGCGCACCATCGGTCCTGAATGTTCGGGATCAACGATGCTTGATGTGTCGAACCTGAAAGCCGGTGACTTTGCGGGATTAAGCCTGCTGCAAAAGAATTACGGGCTGGTAGGTGTGAAAGTCGAAAACGGCGCGAAGTCGATTGTCATGATAAGCGCCGGTTCGGGCAGACCGGTGGAAGTGCAGCGGGTGCCCCTGGTCCGGAAAACGGTCTACCTGAAAGCGGAATGCGATTTCCGCGACCGCAAAGACATGGCTCATTTTTTCTACAGTCTCGATGGTAACACCTGGACGGCTATTGGTGAGCCGCTGAAAATGCCGTACACCATCCCGCATTTCATGGGCTACCGGTTTGGTCTGTTTACCTATGCCACCCGACAGACAGGCGGCTTTGCCGACTTCGATTACTTCCGAATTGACGATACGACTTCAGATTCAGCTAATAAATAAACGTCTGTCCCTAACCCTTTTCCTGACTCAATGAAATCAAATCCGTTCACCTTCTTCCTTGGACTGACCTTACTGATGACCGCCATTACGGTACAGGCCCAGGACAAAAATTTCTACATTTTCCTCTGCCTCGGGCAATCCAACATGGAGGGAAACGCCAAAATCGAACCCCAGGATACCAGTAATGTGAACCCCCGTTTTCAGGTGATGGAGACCGTTGACTGTCCCGATTTGGGACGAACAAAAGGCAATTGGTACACCGCCGTACCGCCCTTATGTCGCTGCAAAACCGGCCTCACCCCCGCCGATTATTTTGGCCGCGAACTGGTGGCTAACCTTCCCGAAAAGGTGCGGGTAGGTGTGATAAATGTAGCAATTGGTGGTTGCAAGATCGAGCTGTTCGACAAAGACCATTACGAAGCGTATGTTACAACGGTGCCGGGCTGGATGAAGAATTTCATCAGTCAATACGACGGAAACCCCTATGCCCGACTGGTCGAGATGGCGAAACTGGCGCAGAAAGACGGCGTCATCAAAGGCATTCTGCTGCATCAGGGCGAGTCAAACACGGGCGATACGCTGTGGACTAAAAAGGTGAAGGTCGTGTACGACAACCTGATGAACGACCTGGACCTGAAGCCCAGAAAGGTGCCGTTGCTGGCGGGCGAAACGGTTAACGCCGATCAGGGTGGCATCTGCGCGAGCATGAACAGGATCATTGCCACGCTTCCGCAAACGATCAAAAATGCCCATGTTATCTCATCCGCAGGCTGCACCGACTCGGCCGATAACCTGCATTTCGATGCCGCCGGTTATCGGGAACTAGGTAAACGGTATGCCGCTCAGATGCTGTCGTTACTCGGTTATAAACCGACTCCAACGAACTGACTTAACTGGCTTCTGAAAGCGCGTCTATCGCTACCCTTCGACTTGCTCCGGCAGAATTTAACCTTGGTGCGATCAACCCAGCGATTATTAATCCATCACACTGATGACTAAAGCCTTACTCATTCAACTGCTACTTTTTCTGCTGACAGGTTTTGGCGGATTGGCTCAGCCAAGTCCACCGAAACCCGTTGGGCCGCTTCCGAGTACCAATCAGTTGCGCTGGCAGAAAATGGAGTATTATGCCTTCATCCATTTTTCGATCAACACCTATACCGACATGGCCTGGGGACTCGGCAACGAAGACCCGAAGCTATTCAACCCCACGAAACTGGATTGTCGGCAATGGGCGCGGATCTGTAAGGAGGCCGGGATGACGGGCATCATTTTTACGGCTAAACACCATAGTGGTTTCTGTC
>CAXTJJ010000534.1:0-4249 GCA_964244155.1 uncultured Spirosoma sp. | reverse complement strand
GTTGCAGACTGCGGATGAGAGTCAGTTGCCGAAAGAAATCGAAAAGGTAAATGAATCATGAACAAGAGCGTAAACGAACGAACTAAAACGTAAAGTTATACCAATTTGAGTTAAGAACGACGGTTTTGCCATCCCGATTGGGATGAGTCAACCCGGAAAGAAGCGTTTGGAAGTCACGTAGAGGCTGGCTCAGTAGCAAACACCTAGTGATTGGATAATCAAATCGTCATGCAAAATTACGTCAAACCACTGTTACATACCAACGTGTCCCTTTCATAAAAATTCTTAATTATTGCTATAAAAATGAAGCGGAACCGGGCAAACTGAAACGACTACGACACAAAGACCCCCTTTGCGCCATAGTCGTTGGAATTGAACTGAAAAAAAACGGACTTATAATTTCAGGTTTTTGAGCGCCCGAATCATTGAGTTACCACCCGCTTTGCGTTGAATAGAGGAGCCCATCTGTAAAAGAGGATTCCGAACGGCAGCCCGACGGCCACTGGCACTGTTGCCCGAAATTTGATACAACGCTTCGTTCAACAAAGGCTCGTTAATATCGCCTAAAGGCAGCAGATTAATGGGTTCGTCGACTTCTACGCTGGGTGTGAAACCAGTCGAGTAGTCTGATTGACCAGCACTGTTATACGATTTAAACACAATAGGCTGCATACCCCACTTGATTTTACCGGTTTCGTCGGTGATGGTAATGGAGCCAACGTTTTTACCGTAGGTGGTCGAGCCAATCGTTGTCACGGTCATATAAGGGCGCAGGCCGTTGATAATCAGCTCGCTCGCCGAGGCTGTATGGTCGGTGGTGAGGACGAACACGCGTGAAAGGCTGCTACCAATATTCTGTGACTTATCGAGGAAATTCTGAATGAAGAAGCTATCACCATACTCCTGCTTCAAGAGGGGCGTAATGGTTGGGTTCCACTCCTCGCGGAAATAAAGTTTACTGGAACTGATGCCTTTCCCAATCAAGCTGGCCAGATTTGCCGACGAAGAAGTATAGCCGCCCGGATTGTAGCGTAAGTCCAGAACCAACTCGTTGACACCCTGCGCTTTGAAGTTGCTGAAGACGGCATCCATCTGCGCATCATATTCATTGGCCTTGCTGCCATTGGCACCCGGAACAAATTGATTATACACAAAATAACCAACTTTCTTACTGCCAACGGTATACACGGAGTCGAGGAAGACCGGGTTCTCCTGGAATACGGTTGCGGTTACGGTATGCGTCTGATCCGAGTCGACCAGAGCTGAACCGCTCACGGTGGCCAGCCCATAGGTGAATGTGGTCCCCGTAAATAACAGGTCAGAATAATTGGTCGTATCTAATAAGGTTCCGTTCACTTTTGAGATAATGTCGCCCCGTTTTATACCGGCTTTCTCGGCCGGTGAGCCGGGTAACACATACAGGACCTGAGCAATGACACCCGTTGAACCTGAGGCACGTAAATACAGATTGAATTCCATACCCGTCGTGGTGGTTTGCCCGCTTAGCTCTGCTTCCAGCGCATCTCCGTCATTTTCAATCCACGAAAAACGGTCACCGGTCGGGTTAGTGGTTGCGTTGTATTTATTGAGGATGGAATCGAAGAAAACGTCGGGTGCCAGGGTCGTGTCTGGGTTCGCCGGGATTTTGTCGTTCCAGTAATAAGCCTCCCGCATGTTGCTTAAAATCCAGCTATCGACCGTCTGGTTCTCGCTGGTTGTGGTACTCGCCTGGGGAGTGACATCGTCTGTCGTTTTCTTACAGGCAGAAAGCGACATCATGAAGCCAGCAATCAATACCCACGTTAACGTTGATTTTTTCATAAAAAACTGATGCATAGAAGCCGCTGGGGCGTTGTTCATAACAAGTTGTTCCATAGAGAAAGTAGATAATTAGAAAATGGCTTATCTACCTTATTTTACGTTAATAAAACGCTGAATGTTGCAGTCGTATTCCACGAATGAGGGATTTAATCAGCATTTAATAGAGGGTGCCGACGTACACAAAGAATATAACGACGGATGATAAGAGAGGACTAATCAAGCAGGAAACGGGAATTTGTCGCCGGAAACCATCGCTACATCGGCACACAGACTACCCTCGTATGGGGGCCGATCAGAACCGTTGTAATTTGCAGGACTATGAAATTTTTCGACCGTTATCAAAGCTGGCTACACGTACTGGGGTGGCTGGTTTTTATCAGTCTTCCGTTTTTGACATTGCCCGATTTCATCTGGAATCGGCAGGACCTCATCAGTATCGGGATAGCTCAACTGCTGACTAGTGCACTGATAATTGGTTTTTTCTATGTAAACCTTCTTTCCCTGACGCCTACGTTACTGCGCGAAAAAAATACCCGGCAGTTTTTAGGCATCGTAGCAGGAATGCTGGTGAGTGTCGTTCTCTTACGGGTCAGTCTTTATTATGTGTTTCCGCCAGCCTCAATGCTGCAACCGCGGCCCGGCCTGCCTGGAATGGCAATCCCGCCACCAGACCCAGGAATCAGACCTTTGGGTAAGCCTGGATTTGGGGGTGCTCCCCATAGTCCCTGGCCAAGTGCGCTGGGTATTGCTTTTTCGCTGGGCTTTGCCCTGATGGTGAGTTCGCTGATGGCTTTGTTTCGGCATCACACCCGTAGTCAGGAAACTCAGCAGCAGATGGTATTGGAGAAAGTATCGGCCGAGTTAGCAATGCTCAAGCTTCAGGTCAGTCCGCATTTCCTGTTCAATACGCTCAACAACATTCGCTGGCTGGCCCGGAAGAAATCGGACCAGACCGAAGCCGCCGTTGTTACACTGGCGCAGTTGCTGCGGTATATGATTTATCAGGCACAGCAGGACCGAGTGCCATTACGGCAGGAAGTACAGCACCTGCAGGATTATATCGATCTGCAAACGATGCGACTCACCAGCAACCATGTTGTTACCTTTAGCTGCGAAGGCGATATTGATGCGTACCAGATCGAGCCATTGCTGTTTATCCCATTTGTCGAGAATGCCTTTAAATATGGCGTGTTCAGACCGACCGGTTCGGAGCCGTCAGACAGAGGGCCTATCAATATATGGCTGAAAGTCGTTGAGCACACGTTGACATTCGGTACAGAGAATCCTACGAGAGGGTCCGCCGATAGCCTGTCGGCTCAGGTTGCCAACCCGGATTTAGGGCAACCCATCGATGCCGCGAGTGAATCGGGTATTGGGATTGCCAATGTGCAGAAACGCTTGACACTGCACTATCCGGGGCAGCATGAATTAGCTTTATCCAACGAAAACAATGTCTTTCAGGTTGTTTTAAACCTACACCTGCACCATGATCAAGTTGCGCTGCATCGCCATTGACGACGAACCTTTTGCCCTCGAAATTCTGGCCGACGACATCAGTAAAGTGCCGTTTCTGGAATTGGTAGGGCAGTTTTCCAGTCCGCTGGATGCCTGGGAAGTATTGCAGCAGGAACCGGCGGGTGTTGACTTGATTTTTCTTGACATCCAGATGCCCACCCTTACCGGGATTCAATTTCTGCGAACGTTGCGAAACCCGCCGATGGTAATTTTGACAACAGCCTATGAGCAGTACGCCCTGGAAGGGTATGAACTGGCCGTTGTTGATTACCTGCTCAAACCCATTCCATTCGAGCGATTTATAAAAGCAGTCAACAAGGCATACGACTTATTTCGATTACGACACCAGTCGGTTGCCAGCGATTCTGAAAACAGGCCTGTTCCAATGCCGCCAGCCGAAACGCCAGCCGAGCGAAATTACTTTTTCATATTTTCGGAGTATCGTGAGATCAAGATTTTTTACGATGAAGTTCTTTACATAGAAGGGCTTAAAGATTATGTGAAGATTTATACCACACAGTCTGCGGGCGCGGCTGCAAGTCGACCTTTTCTGAGTCGACTGACCCTCAAAGCCATCGAAGCCAGGCTGCCTGAGGATGCGTTTTGCCGGGTGCATAAATCATTTATTGTCTCCCTGGCCAAAATCAGTTCGTTTCAACGGACAAGACTATTTATTGGAAAACAGGAAATTCCCGTTGGCAGCAGCTATGTAGACGAGTTCGAGCGCAAGTATGGCACTGATTCATGACTTATCAACTTATATTTTTTAGACAGGATTAACAGAATTTGTATTAAAAGAGAATCCTATTAATCCGAAACGTCGGCCGGGCTGTAATCCTGTCCATGAAAGTCCAGCCTGAATTCACCCGTCAATATGGGCGAAAAGGTATAAATCGTTTTAGTTTATATTGTA
>CAXTJJ010000533.1:0-4249 GCA_964244155.1 uncultured Spirosoma sp. | reverse complement strand
GAAAAAATTTATTAACCACAGAGGCACAAAGAGCACAGAGAAAAGCTCGCCCAGAGAAGCTCCTTTGTTCAGTATCATTCAGTTTTGGTTAAGCTCTTTATTAATGTGACTCACTATCGCCTAACAAACTGAATAGCGTAGCCGCCCCCTTTGGCTAAATGGATCGTTAGTTTGGTTTTGGTCGTAACCATCTTCTTCTCAATCACATAGGCTTCGGGGTTGGCTGCCCAATCGGCCTTGAGCGCATCACGATAAATCACCGCTTCGTGGGGTTTGCCCGGTTCCACGAAGGTAAGGTCAAGGGGCAGATCTCGACTGTTTTCGTCGGTGATGGCACCCAGAAACCAACTATCGGTCCCCTTCGTTTTTCGAGCTACCACCACGTAATCGGCAGGTTCGGCGGCCGGTATTTTAGTGTCGTCCCAATCGACCGGCACATCCCGGATAAACTGATAAGCATCCAGGTGTTTCTCATAATTTTCGGGCAAATCGGCGGCTAGCTTAAACTAGGCCAACTCATCGGCAATTACGAAATGCGTGAGCGCCGTTTGCTGCGGAAACTCATATCGGAAACCTACCCCATCGTCGAACATCCGAAAGCGCACTCGCATACTGATGTTCGAGCCGGACTTGTCCTGTAGGCTGAGTGTGAGTTCGTTATAGTGATTTCGGGCCTGGCTCACTTCGCCCCAGACGGGTTTCCAGGTTTCGTCTTTCTGCGTGGAGTCGACGGATGTGATAGTAAACCGCGTCAGCGATACCTGTGGTTTACTTAGCGCAAAGCCCAGGCTGGATGGCTCAATAATTGCCTTGTTTTTATAACGAACCTGGTACGAAACCTCACCCGTTGGGGTATTTCGAAGGGTCAGAACAGGATCGATTGGGCGAACTCAGCGTAATCGGTTGCTAAGCGAATGAATGTATGCATACAGGGCAAAATAGAAGGAGGGGTAGTCGATAGTTAATCATAACAGTAGGCGTCTTAATCTAGGTCGAGTGGCCCCTAACGTGCAATAGTACCGACAGTAAGAGCTGGTGATTGTCGTTTTAAAAGTAAACATTTGTAGAATTATCAACCAATTATTTGCGTCTGTACCTCACCATAACCACAAACTCTGTTACTTACCTATGCTCGTTCGTATTGTCCGCATGACGTTTCAGGAGGATAAGCTCTCTGACTTTCACCTCATTTTTGATCGCTCAAAAGCCCACATTCGCGCCTTTCCCGGCAATCACCACCTCGAACTCCTGCGCGACCCAAATCAGGCCAACATTCGCATGACGTACAGTTTGTGGGAGTCGGCCGATGCGCTGGAAGCCTATCGCCAGAGTGAATTGTTTCGAACGACCTGGGCCGCCACAAAAGTCTTATTTGCTGACCGGCCGGTCGCGTTTTCGGCAGAGAAACTGGAAGAGGTAATGCCCTGATAAAGTGAGTAAAATCACTTAAATTGTGCCTTCTTCAATATGCTGAATCAACGGCTAACTAGTTATGAATCGTCAGCTTTCTATCGTTTGGTTGACTGCCTGTCTGCTAACCTGGCTGGCTACGACTACGTTTGCACAAACCACCGTACTGACCGGCTATGTGACCGATGCCACAACCGGTAAGCCCATGCCGTTTGCCAATGTCTACTTGAACGGTAGCACGCGCGGTACACTTACAAATGAACAGGGCCATTACTCGCTGTCGGGCGTGCCGCTCGGAACGGTTGAGGTTGTGGCTTCCTTTATTGGCTATCAACCGCATCGTCGCATCTTTCGGTTAGACAACAATCCCGATAACAAGGCGAATTTTCGGCTTAAACCAAGCGACCAGACACTGGCTACGGTTACGGTCCGGGGTAATCTCAAAAAATGGCAGCAACACCTCAGGCAATTTAAACGGCAGTTATTGGGCGAACCCTTTGGCGGACAGTGCCTGCTTCTGAATCCTGATGCGCTGAGCTTTCATGAAGAAGACAGTCATTTGAAAGCAACCGCCAGCGAACCACTCGTCATTGAAAATCAGGCATTAGGCTACAAACTCTGGTACGATTTACTGTATTTCGATGGAACCTCGCAAAAGGTGTACTATGCTGGTGCAACCCGTTTTGAGGAATTAAAAGCGACGGATGAGCGGCAGGCTAATCGGTTCCGGCGTAACCGAATGAGAGCCTATAAAGGGTCGACTCGCCATTTAATGGCCAGCCTGGTAGACAGTACGTATGAAAAAGAGGGATTTCTTGTTTACCAGGAAGACCTGGTAGTACCCATTGCTAAAACCAGAGAAGGCCGAACGACCCTCTACGGCTCTGTTAACGGGCGATTGAAGCCACTGAAAATAAAGGAACTGATTCAGCCGGGGCGATTGCCAACAGAACGTCGCCTGGTTTCTGCCCGCCCGTTGGTGGTATTTTATACCAGCGCCATGTCGGCTTATTCACCTTATCTCGATGCTCGGTTTGCCTACTCGCAGATTGTTCTCCCCGCCGGGCAACTGGAAATGACCGCCGATGGAACAATCACTCTACCTTTGGGAGCGGAAATACAGGGGTCACTTGCCGACGACCGTCTGTCGACGATGTTACCCGCCGACTGGACGCCCAACCCGGCCGACGCTGAACCCGCCACGACCACTGCGCCCGTTGCCACGCAGGGAAAACTGATGCCACCCGACGCCCGGATGAATCGCATTGCAACGGCTTTTACCGACCGGTTTCAGGCCTTGGCACCCGTCCTGTTCATGCATACCGACAAGCCGTTATATGCCACCGGTGACCGAATTTGGTTAAGTGCGTATCTGCTCGATGCGGCTACCAATCGGCTCCCATTGGGCGAAACGGCCATTCATGCCGATCTTGTAACGGCAACGGGGAAGCTTGTGCAACACCAGTGGTTACGGATCATGGACGGTCGTGCTACGGGAAATTTCCGCCTGTCTGATACCCTGGCGTCGGGCACTTATCGACTACGGGCTTACACCGACGAAGACGATGGCCAGCATCGACCTGCCTTCGAACGATCCATCGCGGTCTATAACATACTTCAGGGTACCGCACTGAAATCTTTAGATACCGCCCGGAAGTCACTCGATATACAACTACTGCCTGAAGGTGGCCGCTGGCTGGTGGGATTACCTGCCCGATTGGGTATTAAAATCGTTCAACCAGACGGGCATGGTTTGTTGATGCCGGGGCGGATCGTCAATGATGAGGGGACAGAAATCGTTAAGTTTACCACCAACGCGCTGGGAATGGGCAGCGTCGTGATGACACCCCAGAATGGCCGGAAATATTTTGCCGAAGTGCTTTACAGCAATCAGAAACAGGTAGTACCAATTGCTCCCGCCGAATCGGAAGGGTTCATGCTGTCGGTCGATGCAGTTAGCGATACCAACCGATTGGCAATCAATATCATCGGCACCAGCCGACCGGTGCGGGATTCGGTCTATGTGCTGGTTCAGCAACAAGGGCGATTGGTCGATCAGCGAAAAATCTTGCTCGAAAACGGCGTGGCGAATGTAAGTCTGCCGATGGCTTCGTTGCCAGCGGGCCTGATTCAGCTAACACTCTACGACGCTACAGCCCGTCCACAGGCTGAGCGCCTGGTGTTTTTGCCGGAGCGCGTGCCGCCTATCCGGGTGATACTGGGTTTTAATAAATCCCGCTACCAACCCCGTGAAAAAGCTATTCTGAGCATTAACCTCAACGATGATGGCTTGCCTGTTCTGGCCGCTTTGTCAGCGTCCATCACCGATATTGGCCAGGTTCCCGACGACTCAACGGCGGCTACGATCCGTACTCATTTGTTATTGACCGGCGAACTGCGCGGGCGAGTCGAACAGCCTAACTTTTACACCCAGACCAAATCACCAGCCACGCGCCGGGCTTTGGATGACCTGTTGCTAACGCAGGGCTGGCGACGCGTAAGGGGCACACCGTCAACAGAACTATTGGGTGGCGTGTCGCTCATGGGTAGGGTATTGAATACCAAAAATCAGCCAATGGCAGGCGCACAGGTCATCGTGGCTTCTACTGCGGCTGACCAGTCATTTGTGCGGTCGGCGGGGACAGACGAACGGGGCCGTTTCAGGCTGGCAGGATTTTCCATTGCCGATACACTCAAATTGATGACCCAAATCACGGATCGCCAATTGAAAGATATTCCCACGAAAGAGGCTCACCTGGTGCTGGAAGGGCCGGAAACTACCTGGGAGCCTGATACGATACACAGGCTTCCGGACTGGGTGGCACTGCGGACCCAGTTA